>CAZLTV010000001.1:0-221674 GCA_964562545.1 uncultured Mycobacterium sp.
AGGCTCCGGACTTCGGCCAGAGCCACTCCTGCTTCCAGCAGGGCACGATCATCGCGCGCGTCGCCGCCAATGACGTCGACGGCATCGACTGGCTCACGCAGTCGAAGATCCGCCGCTTCCTCGCCTCGTAAGACATCAACGCCCCAGCCGCATTCGCTCCTTGCCCAACAACAGCCTGAACTTCTGAAGGAACCCAGTTATGGCCGAACTTCTCCGCCTCGTCGCAGCCAAGGATATCCGCGAGGGCGACGTCCTCGATCTCGAAGGTGACAAATATGCGGATCAGCCTTCGGCCGATCACGCCAACAACTTCGAATACGAGTACCAGCCGGTGCACGAAGTCGAGCGCGAAACCGCCGACTGCATTCGCATCGGCGGTGACGGCTGGCTCGTGGGCTTCCCTGAAAACCACCTTCTCACCGTCGTTGTTCAGGCAGAGGAATCGTGAAGACCGACAAGCACCTCGCTCTGCACGAGGCGATCGCCACGATGGACCTGCCTGAGCAAAAGAAGACAGCCGTGGATATCCACGATCTTCGCTGGCTTGGCCGCAACATGGCCCTCAACAACCCAGACCACCCTCAGTTGGCCGAAGCCCGCGGCCTTCTAGGTGCTCTAGGCATCAGCTTCGTGATGTGACCATGGAGCAAACCTCAGCATCAGCCCGCCCAGCACACACAACCGAGAAGTACTCGAGCAAAGACGCTCGCCGCGTCGCGGCTCTCTTTTCCAAGCTCGATTCTGATCTGAACGCCGAACGCGAGATCGCCCTCCGCACACTGGAGGCTCGATTGGATCTCACCCACTTCATGAGCATCGTGCGCTTCGCCGCATACTCGCTCGGCTACTCGACCAAGACGACCACGAAATGGCTTCGTCAGTGGCTCGACGACGCCGACCCGATCGCTTCGATGATCGAAAGCCTCTTTGTCTCGATGCGGCAGAAGAACGTACGCTGGAGCGACATTCTCGCCGAATTGCCCATGTCGAACCTCCTCGCGGGCCAAACCGTGCAATGCGCACCGCTGGTCGCCTCGACCGCCTGAAGTGAAGGCGAATGACCCGGGTTTCCGTGTCGAATTCAGAATAAGACATGAAAGGGACTTCGCCATGACGATCGCACTGCCCGAAGGTTACACCTCGGTCGAAGACAGCCTGCCCGAGAACGACCGCCCGGTCCTCGCAATCCGCGAATCCGACTACATCACCTGCGAGTTCGAAGTCCTCACGGCAAGGTACATGCCGGACTATCGTCCTCACTCGCCATGGCGCGATATCGGCAATGATGCCGTTAGCGACAGTGGTCGTGAGATACTCGGCTGGGCCTACGCAGACGAGCTGCTCAAGCCCACCGGCGACAAGCGCGTCTTCGGATAATCCCCGCACCCGCCTGCTCTTCTCTCGAGCGGGCGGGTTTTCCTCGTCACCTCTTATCAAAGGCTCATGGCATGGAAGGCTTCCCCAACACGCTTTCAACTCAATCCGCCTTGGTCTCGCTCTCCGCCCATCTGATGGAGTCCGAGGAATACTCTCCCGAACAGGCTCTCAACGATGCCATTTCCATCCTTCGCCTCCCTGGCCTTCCTGAGGGCAGCGAGATCAAGGCCGCCGTTCTCAAAGGACTTCGTCAATGAGTTGCCCCATCACCAACACCCTGCGCAGTGCTGCCCCCTTTTTCGACGACGAAGGCAAGAAAGCGGCTGCGCCGTACCTCTCTGCCGCTCGCCTCGAGTGCTGGGGCCTTGGCGGCTGCACCGTCTCGCCTAATGCACTCAAGCTCGACGCGCAAGCGCTCATCCTAAGCGCGGGCAAGACTGCCCTCTCGCTCGGCAGTTCCATCTGCCGCCGGGCCGGCGAGTATCTGCTGATCATCGACGAGAGCGGTGACAGCTTCTGTTTCAACTACGCCCCTGATTGAGGAACGCTATGACTGCTCTTGCAATCAGCCATGCTCTCGAGGAGGCCTTCGAGCCGATCCCGATCTCATCGCTCCAGCCAAAGTCCTGGACCACCGAGGACGCAATCGATTTGTGCTCTCAGATCGAGACTGTCGCTCCACAGTTCGGCTGCCATGTCGCTCTGACTGGAGGCACACTCTACAAGCCCGGACTGCGCAAGGACGTCGACATCCTCTTCTACCGGATCCGCCAAGTCGATCAGATCGACCGCGAAGGACTGATGAAGGCTCTGTTGGAGATAGGCTTCACCCTGGGTAGGCGGCACGGCTGGGTCCAGAAGGCTATCTGGAAGGGCAAATCCGTCGATCTCTTCTTCCCCGACCACATCGATTGCATCGATGATGAAACGGGCGAGTACGCCTGAGCGACCGCCCTACAACTTCCTGCCACTTCGCCTTCGCTCCGATCAGGTCATCCCCTCAATTTTCTGGAAGTGGGAATTGAACCTAATCAGGAGATGAAAAGATGTCCAAGCGCCAGATTGCAGCCATGATCGCACGCCGCAAAGCAGCACAGAGCCGCCAGCCCAACGACAATCTCCTCGGCGCCTGCCTCGACGCCGCAGGCTTCTCGGAACACCGCGACTACTGAGTTTTCCCTGCCCGCTCCCCTCGGGCACATCCCAAGCCTCGACACCCCGCCTGCTTCACCCGCAGGCGGGGTTTTTCTTTGCCTGCGGCCAAGGAAACGAGAACGCGACGGCCCTGCCGCGCGGAAGCGATGCTGACCAAACATTCACATCGACCTTCACAAGAGATGCTCGGTCAACTCCTACGGAGCGACGACACACTCTGCAGATGCTCATCCAAGGCATCCTCTGGCGCCCAGCCGTGCCCGGCCAGGCTTCAAGAGAAAAGAGACCCAAGGCAGCCTACCGGCTGCAACGACCGGACCCTCCCCTGAGGCCCGGCCGCCAGTCCCGACAATGAGATCCAAAAAGATGGGTGTCCTCAATGATGAGGATGAAAAATTGAAGGAACTGAACATCATGACCACGCAGACCAACACCGCCGACCGCAACAGCAAGTTCTCGCCGATCTTCGTCGCCACCGTGACCCCGGGCAGCGTTTCGACCCGCACCGGCAAGAACGGCAAGTACATCTACTCGGCCAAGACGACCTACGCGACCGACAAGATGGAAGAGCCGCGCGAGACGACCCTGATGGCCTTCGGCAAGTGCTACGAAGCCGTCGCCGGCAAGCTGCGCAAGGGCCGCTCGATCGACCTCGCCGTCCAGTTCGACGGCGGCACGCTCAAGGCCATCGGCCTTCCGCGCGAGCAGGCCCCGGCAGCAGCTGAAGGCTAAGCCTCAAGCCTCCGCTCCCCCAGAGACCCCGTCGGCTTCGGCCGGCGGGGTTTTTCTCTGGCTGACGCCAAGGAAAGTGAGCCGACAGCGCGACACGCTGCCGAGCAGCGCGCGCCTCCTACGCCCAGCCTGACTGGCCGGGCACCAAGAGAAGAGTTCCAAGGCAGCCTTCGGCTGCAACGCTCGGAGCCTCACCGGCCCTCGCGCCAGCCCCAATAATCGCAAGTCCGAAGAGAGGTGATCCTCAGGGTGAGGATGAAAACAGTCAGAAACAAGGATTTGACATCATGACCACGCAGACCAACGCCGCCGACCGCAACAGCAAGTTCTCGCCGATCTTCATCGCTACCGTGACCCCGGGCAGCGTCTCGACCCGCAACGGTAAGAACGGCAAGTACATCTACTCGGCGAAGACGACCTACGCGACCGACAAGATGGAAGCACCGCGCGAAACGACGCTCATGGCCTTCGGCAAGTGCTACGAAGCCGTCGCCGGCAAGCTGCGCAAGGGCCGCTCGATCGACCTCGCCGTCCAGTTCGACGGCGGCACGCTCAAGGCCATCGGCCTTCCGCGCGAACAGGCCCCGGCAGCAGCCGAAGGCTAAGCCGCGCCCGGGCAGGTCGGTACTTCAGCGAGGCCGACCTGCCCCACTCGCTGCGCTCCGCTGGGAGCTGGCTCAAGGCTTGGACCCAAGCTGGGCAACATACCACAGCACCCCCGTCTTCACTCGCGGGGCCGGGAGCGACACCCGGTGCGCCACGTCCAGCCCCCTGCCGAACGCAGCGACACGAAGAAAAGCCCGCCCGGCTCCAGCCGCGCGGGCTTTTCTTTTGGCCAGTCGTCAGGAAAGCTCCAGAACATGCTATAAAGAATCGAGAAACTATCACTCTCTCTATTCCGGAGCCTTCATGGACCAGACCCAGAATGTCGCACCCGCTTCCATCACGGCCATAGCCAGTACCCTTGGCCCCGACCTCAGGAAGCATCGCATTTCTGCTCTGTCGAAGCTGCGCGAAATGCGGGAGATGTTCGAAGCCATCTCTACGAACGGCTCCTCGCTTCCCTGCTCGACGATCGACGAATTCTACGCAGCCGAATGCGACGGCCGCATGATCAGGTTCTATAGCCTCGTCGACCGCAACTTCCTCATCACGCTAGAGGGGGAAGCCCGATCTCTCGCAATGCAAGTCCCCAACTTGTCCTTCTTCTGTCCGAGAGCCAAGTCCGAAGACGAGATCGCCGGGCACATTCGTGCTCTCTTCACTCAGATCGACCAAATGCTCGACCAAGGTCCTGTCATCCCGTGGATCGACCATATCTATGAAGACGGTCATCCCGAGATTGAAAGCTGCGAACTCGAGAGCGTTCCCGGTCTTTCCGAACTCGTCTCCCGGCACCACGAACTCGCGATGGCCGCAATGCGCCGCGAACTGCCAACGACGTACAATCGCATTTCCTACAACGAAGGCCTCGGACGCAAGGTCGTCTGGACCCCCTCTATCGCCCTCGTCGACGATGTCGACGGAATCGACACGCTCATCGGGAGCGACGAAGACCACTGGGTCAGCCTTTTCGAACAGCCTCGCATCGATCCGGACGTCGCTCTCCCGGTCATCCTCGCCATCGACGAAAGCAAAGAAGGATATCTCTGCCTCTCGAGGATCCAGAACATCAATCTATGCCCAGTCATGCGATACCAGGGAACCGATGCGCAGCTGGACAAGGCTTACGCCGAACTGGGCTCCAGCAATCCATCTGCTCCTCGGACATCAATCGAAGCCCGAGAATATGATCTCGAGCTCGAAACTGACTGCCGCGACGTCGAAGACGAAATCGATGCGTTTCTCGCCAGTGAAGCTGATCCAATCAAGCTCGACACGGGTATCGGACCGGTCACTGCACCGCGCAACCTGAGTGATCTCAGCACAGTACTCAACGACTTCATGGCGACGGCGAAGGACTGCGACGACGATCCCTACGAAGCTCTCCTCAGCTTCCCGATGAACAAACGTATCGAGCATTTCCTTGCCCTCGACGTGGCATGCGAAATTTACCTTCGGACCACGGCAGGAGATAATCTGGAAGACATCCCGCTTCATAGCCTCCTCCGGCCTGAAGGGCTGGACGAAGATGGCTACGCCATTGTCGTTGGCGAACTAAGCACCAGCATGCGTGAGCGCATCGCCGGCGGCATCCTTGGCGCCGCCATTCTCGATGCCTATCTGGAAGAACTCGGAGAGACGCCCGTCGGCAGCGTCGTTTCACAGTTCGATCCTTCCATAATCGACGACTTCCTCGCCAATCCCGCGTCCTTCGTCCCCAAGAGCTTCGAAGAGATCATCGAGGGCATACAACCTGTCGTCACAAACGCACTCCATTCTAACAAGGCGCCAGGCGAATCCGCGATACCCACGAGCACGACCGAACTCCTGAAGGTCTCCGTCGCTCTTTCGATGGCCGAAATGGTCTACCAAAAGGTGACTTTTGGCATGCCCATCGAAGCCATCAACATTCCAGATCTCTTCGATCTGGAAGCTGTCCAGGACTTCATACTAGGCACCCTGAATCCCCTCGCAGGCGAGGGCATGATCCTCAGCGGAGTGGAAGCCTCTTTCCTCGGATATCGGATGATCCTCGACCATCTCGGTTTCCAAGATCTCGCAGGCGTCGAACCTGCCGGCAACGCCTGAAGTAGACGCCAGCTGCCGCAAGCACCTGGCAGGAATGATGCAGTGAAGTGGAAGTGTCCCTTGAGGGGATGAAGAAATTTATCCTCTCCAGTTCATGTCTCACAAATCTGCGTCTCGTTTCCTCCTCCCTTGCTCGTCAGAGACGCAGTCGAACGCCCCCGCCGCGAACATCGCGCCGGGGGCGTTTTCGCGCCAGTCCATCCCATCTCAGGAATTGCACCGATGCCCCAGCCGCATATGGCCGCCGCATTCGACGGACGCCTCTATCACGCAACCAGCCGCGCGATCGCCGACAAGGTGCTGGCCGAAGGCCTGTCGCCGCACCGGTCCTTCTGGGGCGTTCTCGACATCGCCAAGTATTACGCCGAGGTCCTCGACGACGAAGGGACGACATCCGTCATCCTCTCCGCCGAACTCGCTGCTTTCGATGAAGCACAGCTCGAGGAGGACACGCCCGGCTGGGAAGAACCCATCACCTCGGTCCTCGGATGCAGCGAAGCTGACGTTCACGCCGCTTGGGACCATGATCCTCGCGCCTGGCGCGCATCGCTCGACGGCATCGGTTCGCTCATCTATCGCGGCTCGCTTTCAACAGCCCAGATCCGCGAGGAAGCCTGACCAATGGCCTCTGCCCAGTCTCCCGCCCCTGCTGATGTGATCGCAGGCGCTATTCGCTACACGCTCGATGCGTTCATCGCTGAAGGCGATGTCACCTGCGCTGACGAAGTCGGCGACGGCCTCTGCGAAGAATTCGCCTATGCCGTCCTCGACCGCATTCACGAGACCCACCCTGAGATGAGCAAGCTCATCGCGATCGGCGAGACCGACGCCTGGTGGCTCCCTGTCGGCGATAGCTCCTGCGAAGCCTTCTATGCCGACATTCCCCGCCTGCGGGCCGAGAATGCTCCTCTCCCCTGCGAGCTCGACGATGAGCGCCTTGCTCACCTCATCGGCGAGATGACTCACACCTGGCTCATCCATGACGGCCGCCACTACGATGCGACCGCCCCTGAAGGCGCTGATCACTTCCTGCTTATGCCCTTCTTCGCCAATCAGCTGGCCAAGGCTGTCCAGCTACGCGATGAGCCTCAGGCTCACGCGGAGGCCGACTGTAACGCCCGAGGGCGCCAGCCGGGCCATTCCCCACTGCCTGATTTCAAATCGTGAAATCTTGAAAGGGGAATGAAAAATGCCGTTCAACCGCAAAATAAACGCTCCGGAACGCAACAGCGACGAACACTTCAGCGAGTGGCGCGCTACCCTCATCGCGCCCGATGGCCGCGAGATCTGCGAAACCTTCGAAGGCTCGCGGGGCGACCGCGCCGCATGGAACCGTGCCATCGAGTTCTTGATGCATGGCGCGCTGCCGCAGATGCACGCAGCCAGCGGTGCTGGCGGCCTGTGCGACATGACAGAACGCGCCCGCAGTCGCTTCCACGACGCCCTGCTCTCGCATGATGGCGAGATCGTCGTCATCTGCGATCCATGGCAGATGCGTCTCGAGCACACGAGCAGCGAAGACACTTCGCATACCAAGACCCCCATCGCCGCCGTTGGCGGGACCATGGCGGCCTTCGGTTTTCTCGCAGCCATCGGCAACGCGAACCCCTTCATGTGACCAGAGCTGGCCGCCGGTAATTGCCGGCGGCCAGCCGGCCCTGCATTCCGCAAGACCCAGGCGCATCCGCGCCCCTTCCGCCCGGACGCTAACGCGCCGACCGCTTCACCCCTCAATGTCGGTTGACCCGAATTGAACCAAATAGGGGAATGAAAATGTCGATGAACCTGATGCACGACACCGCTGCCGAATTCGACGCAGCCAGCTATTGGGCAGCGATCACCGCGATCGCCCCTGAGGGCATCGTCTACATCTCGCCCGAAACCGTCACCGAGGCAGCCAAGCTGCTCAAGAACGCCCTCCTGTCGAACGGTGAGCGCGTGACTGCCTATCACTACCCACTCGACGAAGAGTTCGCCATGCCGTCCTTCGTACCTCCGTTCGGACCTTCGCTGCTCGGCGAAGACACCTTCCGCCAGCTGCGCACGCTGCTCGAAGAAGAGAGCGAAGCCGCTGTTGCCATGTTTGACACGATCGTCGAGCTCGGCCTCCAAATCTCGCTTTCAGGCGAAGACTATCTCGGCTCGCGCCTCAAGGGCGTAAACGGCGTCGCCGACGAGGTCGAGATCAACCGCTCGTCGGGTAATCTCTACGAGATGTTCCGCCAGCTCGGCGTCGATTACGACGGCCCCGCCGGATACGGCGAGATCGAACTCACCAAGTTCGAAGCCGCCGTCGAACAGAACGGCTGGCGCACTGACATGCCCGATCGCCTCGAAGCGTTCATCGCCTGTGCCAAACGCCAAGGCGCAACCAACGTCCACTGGGCCTAATCAGATCCAACCACTCAACTCCCCTAAAGCGGGGCCGCCACCAAGCGGCCCCGCTTTCTAATTTCTGCTGCCTGAAGCCAGCAAATCTATAGGAAGGAAATGTCTATGGGCACGTTCTCGTGGCTGACTGCCGACACCAACGAATCCATTCCCGCCACCTGCTCCTCGCGCGGAGCCCGCGATGTGTATCTCCTGCAGCCCGGCGATGAACCGCCGATCAAGGAAGACGATTACGAAGGATACGGCGTCTTCGGCGGCGTCAAAGCTTACGAGTGGCTCGCGAAGCGTAATCTGACCGAAGGGCAGCAGCAGGCTGCTATCGAAGTCTGCGGCAACCTCTACATGGTTGGCGTTGCGCTCGAACTCGGCGGCTGGTTCGAACATTCCAAGACCGGCGAGTATTATACGATCTTCCATCGTTTCCCGCCGATCGCCGACAGGCCTATCACCCATCTCGAGGCGACCTACGCCCAGCCGCTCGAAATCTTAGACGGCCTAACTGCCAACGAGGCCGTGAAGGCCGGGCTTCTCATCCGGCGCCGCCAGGAGCCCGAATTTCCCTTGAAGTTCTCCTTCAACCCCGATGCGGACTATGCCTCGCTTCCTGCCTCGACCCCCTGCCCCAAGCAGGGCGTCTATTACGACGAAGATGAAGACGAGGGCGACGAGGAGGCCTAGGGCCTCTTCCGCTCTCCCCTGCTCTCCCTTCTCTTCAGGACACGGCCATGACCGGCACCATCGTCTTACGCAAAGCATCCCCTGTCGCCTTCACCTCTGTCGATGATGCCTATGAGCAGATCTTCGAGAACAACCTTGATTTCGAGGCAGCTCAAGACATCACAGATCGCGAGACGGCGAAGCACGTCCTCGATGCGATATCGCGCCGCCGTGAAGAGCTCGATGGTGCCAATCAGGATGCCCTCGGCACCATCTATGCTCACGCCTCGCTGCACGAAATGTTTTCGACTGTCTCGAAGGCTTGGGACATCTAGCCCCAACCGCTCACATTCCGCCCGGGCGCCCAGGCGCCGGGCGGCTTCCCCTCAATGTCGACAGGGCGACAGTGAACAGACAAGGGGAATGAAAATGTCGACCACGCTCTATCACACCTCCGCCTCGAAGCCTGACGCCGCGGCTCTCTGGAGCAAGGTCACCGCGATCGCCAAGGAAGGTGTCGTTCCCCTCTCCGATACGACCGTCTACAAGGCAGCATCGCTACTCCACAGCGCCGCCCTCGCCAACGGCCAACGGGTGACCGCATACGCCTGGAAAGACGATTTCTCCTTCGTCAGCGCCTTCGGCCCGGCACTTCTGGAAGAGGCGACCCTCACCCAGCTGCGCCACATCCTCTCCAGCGACGGTGAAACCGCGGCAAGCATGCTCGACATCATCGTAGAACTTGGCATTCAGATCGAGCTCGTCGATGACGAAGACCAGCCGCCTCATCTCAAGGCCGTCAATTGGGCAGCCGACGATGTCGACTTCCGTCTCGCCAACGGCCAGTTCGACGCCCTTCTCACCGTCCTCGGCATCCAGCAGGAACGGAACACCGAGGTCGGAAAAGTCGATCTCGCCACCTTCGAAGCAGCCGTCGCTGAGAATGGTCACGACACTGGCCACAGCGGGAAGCTCAAGGCCTTCATCGAGTGCGCCAAACGGCACAACGCCAGCACGATCTACTGGGCCTGACCTTCACGCCCCAGATGCCCTGAGGCGGAGCGGCCCATATCGCGGCAACTCCGCCGTCAACGCTCCGATCGCTGCCACACCGTAGATTTCCGATGTGGCCTGCCCGGCTGGCCCCTGACATGACCCGGCCCGATTGCGCCTGGGATCTCACGCCCCAGCCGGCTCCATCCCCACTGCCTTGAAGACCTCCGGTACATCCGGACATGGGAATGAAAAAATGAAGACCTTTCAGCACATCTGCGCCAGCGCCACACAACCCGGCCCCGGCATCGTGATCTTTCTGATCACATGGATTGCCATGGTGGCCCTCAGCTCTTCCGTAGTCGCTGTAGGATACAGCTTCTTCGGCGTTCTGTGTGCCCTCCTCGCCCCGTTCTTCGCTACCGAGTTCATCATCCACATCGGCCGTGGATCGCGCATCAATGCTTTCGTCACCTTCGTCGCGGCTGCTCTCGCAACCGACCAACTCGTAATGATCTTCACCGCCGCTTCCTGAGGCTCGGAACCGAGCACCCCACAACCCGAAACACGGGAGTACGCACTTATGCGCAAGATGCTTATCGTCCGCGGCCCCCAGGCCTCAGGCAAGACCCACCTCGTTCGCGCTCTCGATCTCGAGGGCCACCGCCTTTCCGCCGACCTCATTCGTGAAGCTCACCGCGGCCGCGTGCTGAACCTCAAGGGCCAGCTCGTCATCGATCAGGAGAACGCCCACCAGATCTGGGACCTTGTGCGCGTCTCCCTCGAGCATCGCATCTCGCGCGGCGAGTTCGTGGTTCTCGACGCCACCTTCTCCGTGCCGACCCACTACGAAAGCATCATCGCAGCCGCCTATGCGGCTGGCTACGAGATCGGCCTCGTCGACCTCTATGGCACAAACGAAGACCTGCTCTTCGAGCGCAATGCTCAGCGCGCTCCACATGAACTCGTCCCGGAGAAATCGATGCGCCGCATGCTCAAGGCATACGAACCGCACCCCGAGGATGATCACCGCATCACTGCCCGCTTCGATTTCATCAGCTCCACCGATGAAATCGGCCAGTGGCTGCGCGCCCACACCGCCAATCTCGATGAGTACGAACGCATCGTCCATATCGGCGACCTGCAGGGCGTCTTCGAAGCCGCCTTCGCCGGCGCCTCGCCGCTCGAGAAAGAGCTGCGCGACGACACCTTCTACATCTTCGTCGGAGACGCGCTCGATCGCGGCCTCGAAAATGCTCAGGTGCTCGACTGGATTATCGACCAAGTAACGCCGCGCCTCGGCAAGAACGTCGTCTGGATCGAGGGCAATCACGAACGCCACCTCGCCGACATGGTCGCCGGCCGCGACATCGTGAGCCGCGAGTTCGAGAACCGGACCCTGATGCAGCTCATCGAGACCAATCCGAAATTCGATGACATCCGGGCCTTCCTTGCAGGCATGAGCGAGTACTTCCTCTATGACCACGCCGGCCAGAGCGTCATTGTCACCCATGCTGGCCTGCCAGCCGTCCCGGGCAACCTGACCCTCGTGCCTGGCCACCAGGCCATGCACGGCGCAGGCGGCTTCGGGGCCGACGTCGACGAGGACTTCGCCCAGTGGGCATCCCAGCAGGACCGCCCGTGGCGGCAGGTGCATGGCCACCGCAACCGCAAGATGCATCCCTCGCGCGTCAACGAATACTCCTTCAACCTTGAAGGACAGGCTGAATTCGGGGGCCATGTTCGCTTCGCCGTGAAGACCCGCTTCGGCTGGGAGACCATGGACGTGCGCAATGGCCTGTTCCGCACGCCGCGCGAGTGGGCATCCATCGACGAAGAGGAGAAGCGGAAGCCGTTCTCCCGCCGAATGCCCATCCCTGCATGGCAGCATCGCTTTGCCGCGGAAGGCTATCTCTCGGAAAAGACTCTCGAGGCCTACCGCGAGCACAAGCACGTCAACATCCGCACGCAGGAATCGCGGCCGCACATCGACACCATCGCCTTCGCCAAGTCGGCCTTCTACGGCCAGCATTGGGACGGCATGACGAACAAGGCACGCGGCCTCTTCATCGACAACCGCGACCGCCGGATCATCGCCCGCTCCTACGAGAAGTTCTTCAACCTCGGAGAGCGCCCGGAGACCGAGCTCGACTACATCGCCGAGAACTGGACCTTCCCGATGACCATGAGCCGCAAGGACAACGGCTACCTCGGCCTCGTCTCATGGGACCATGAGCGCGGCGAGATCGTGTTCTCGTCGAAGGGCTCGATGGACAATGACTTCGCTGCCCTTTTCGAGCAGATCGCCAGCCGTGTTCTCGGCTCGGCTGGTATCGAGCGCCTCGGCCGCGCAGTGCGCGACCTTCAAGGCACCGCCACCTTCGAAGTCATCTCGCCTACGGAAGATCCGCACATCGTCGAATACGACGAAGAACGTCTCGTCCTCCTCGACTTCGTCCACAACTCCGAAGAGTTCGAGAAGCTCGACTACAAGAAGCTCGTCCAGCTGGCGAAGTACATCGACGTCGAGCACCGCGAGCTGCTGGGCAACCTCCCAAACCGCCAGGCTCTTGCCTCCATCGTCGAAAAGCTCCGCAACCCCGACAGCGGCCTCTACAAGATGCACATCGAAGGCGTCGTCATCGAGGACGCGGCTGGACGCCACGTCAAGGTGAAGTCCGGCTGGTACGACCACTGGAAGCATGCCCGCCGCCTCGTCGAGCGGCTGGCGCTCCAGCGGCGTCGCAACCAAGAGATCGACCTACGCACCCCAGCCGAGCTCGAAGACTTCATGGCATGGATCGAGAAGCAGGCCGATGAGATCACCGGCCTGCCCATCGTCGAACTCCGCCGGCGTTTCATCGAAACGCCGGATGAACTTCTCGTCATCGATCGCGAAGCTCTCGAAGCCGAAAAGCTCGCTGCCCGGATTGCCTCCTCTCAGGAGAAGGAGATCACCGGGTTCATGAGCGGATACGATGCCCTGCTCTCACAAGTGCGCGCAGGGACCGCATCCCCCGAGAGCGTCGAGCGTCTTCTCAATCGTGGGCGTGCCGAACCACACCTGCGGCAGGCCCTCGAAGCCAGATCTGACTATTCGGAGATGGCTGGCTACGAATCCCGTTGAGATGAGGAAATGGAGGGCCCCAAGGGCCCTCACCTCGCTTCACCCAACTCACCACATCAAGGATCACCGCATGGCCGACTGGACTGACCTCATCTCGATGGCCCTCATCGACGCGGAAATCCGCGCCGACAAATACGACCACTCGCTCGCGGTCGCATTCGTGGGTGACGAACCGGTCAAGAGCCGGCCCGCCTCCACTCGCAACCGCCCCTGCGTCCTCGTCACTGTCAGCAGCCCCTTCAAGGGCTGCCGCGTGACTGCGGTGAACGGCGTCGAAGAAGCCTCCCGCGTCCCCAGCAAAGACAGTGAGGCTAGCCTCCAGTCAGCCTGACAGACGCCGGCGTCACCAGACGGCTTGTCCCAGCAAGACTTCGAAAAGGAATGAAAATGCCCCACCCGAGCTTCTCGATCACACACCGCGGCTTTCAGATCGACCCAGTCAAAGCCGTGGGCGAGGATTGGCCCGTCTGCTACCCATGGGAGGCAGAGGGCTTTCTCATCTATCCTGCCGTTATCGACGTGCCCAAGCTCGACGAATTCCCCAAAACCCTCAAGGCAGCCTTCGAACTCATCGACCAGCATCTCGCTCAGCTCGAAGCGGCCGAAGGCGCAGACGATGAACTCAGCACTGCACGCTATTCCGTCATCGTTACCCGGGACACGACCGAATCCGTCACGATCCTCGTCGATGCCGTCGACGAAGACGAGGCCGAAGACAAGGCCATCGCCGCCAGCCGTGATCCGAACCTCAAATGGGAACAGGACTGCACCCCCAATGCCAGCAAGGAGCATTATACCAACGGTGCCGACCTGATCGAAGACGAGCTCGTCCCGGCATGACCATCCAATCCCCGAAGCGGATCTCCGGGATTGACCATCCCTGCCACCCTGCGCGGCTGGACATAGAGGACTGCCGGGACTGGTCCGATTTCGACCCTTCCTCCACGAAGTTCCTCAAGATCGAGAGATGGTCGACAACCCGGGGCCGCCAAGGGGATAACGACTAGCCCCAACAGTGGCTTGTCCTCTCCCCTTTCGCCTGGACGCTCTCGCGCCAGCCGTGCTCTACCATCCGACATTCTGTCGAAAGGATCGCATCCATGTTCTTCCTCATCTGCCCCGAGAGTTACCAGCACCCCAACGGCGAGGGCAAAACCGTCGCCTACTACCTCTTCGATGCCGAGACATGGGACCCGACCCGCGATATCTACGAGCAGGGTTACGTCCTCGAGGTCTGGGAACTGGACGGGCGCACTCAGTTCTATCTGCTCGACGGGAACGTCGAGAGCACCTTCACCGACTTCGGTGAAGCTCTCAAGGCCCTGCGCAAGAACATGCGCTCCTACGGCGCCATCGTCTCTCACGACACCGAGGAGAGCCTCCAAGTCGAATACGACACCTACCTCGAGTCCGAGAACCTCCCCCAGTTCTCGATCGAGGACCTCCTCGCTGAAACAAACCTCCATGCCCACCAGCGGCGCATGCTCTCTCAATACCTGCTTCGCTGGCAGGCCATGGAAGCAGCCAACAACAGTGAGGATGACCGCACCATGGATGCCGATCCCGGCGAGGAGACCGACCGATGAAGAAGTACAAGGTGAAGCTGCGCCGCGACGTCCCTGAGGTGACCACCGTCGAAATCTGGGCCGATGACTATCGCGACGCCATGGCCAAGGCTCCCCGCGCCGTCCAGAAGAACACCCGCTGGGAGCCTCAGGGCGACGAGGATCACAAGAACCTCATGGAGATCGAGGTCGACGATATCGAAGAGATCGATCTCGGAGATCCCCTCGCCCCAGCCCTCTACGAAAAGGGATGGGAGCGCCTCCACACCGGCGGCGGCTGCTGGTCGCTCCTGTGGCAGATCGAACCCGATGGCCCCTACTATCTCATCTCCGACCAAGATTCCGGCATCGAGATCTACGAGAAGGAATGGAGCTTCGGCCATTATGACGCCGAAGGCTGCCAGACTTGGTTCGTCACCAGCGATCAGTTCCCGGCGCTCACTCTCACCGATTTCCTCGCCTCACTCAATCTGCCCGAACGCGAGCCGAACCAGTACGAGCTCGGAGGCGGCGATGATGATGCCTCGTCGTAAATTCCTCGGCCTTTCCGAAGTCTGGCGCGACAACGGGACCGGGACCAAGGACTTCTACGTCCTCTGGATCCGCGTCTGGCGATCAGACTTCCACCATTCCACCACTTGGTTGCCCTGACCGGCTGGCCCCGTCCGGCCCCTGTCTCATCTTTTCTCTCTCTGGAGCTATTGCCCATGAACCTCGCAACCCTCGTCTATGTCTCGTCGGAACAGGTCAGCACGACTGTCCACGACAGCCGACGCATCGCTCTCGAATACGTGGCCTCCGACCACAAACTCGATATCCCCGAAGGTCTCGACGACGATGCCCTCGAAGCGTGGCTCGACACCAACGCTTCCTCGAGCTTCCATGTCGAGGAGCACCTCATCGACGTTCCGCCTGTGGTCGTCACCGTCGATGCCGGTTGCGTCAACCAGGTTGCCGCAAGCTTCCCGCTCGATGTCCTCGTCATCGACAAGGACACGGACTACGCCGAGGAGGATGACATCATCACTCTCCCCGACGGCTCTACCGCCACCCATGAATGGGAGAGCGCGGAAATCGACGCTGAGTATGTCGCCAACGTCATCTCGCTCGCGGACGCCTGAATCCCCTGCCGGCTGGACGCCCCAGGGCGCCAGCCGGTCTTCTCCCTCAATCTCGGCTCGGCCGAATTGATACGATCAAGGGGAATGAAAATGGCCTTCGCCGACCACTACACGCTCATCAACTTCGCAGCGATCGCCGACGCCGCATGGTGGCGCACGAGCGATTTCGGAATGGTGGCCGATGACCGCGAAGGCTATGAGGCAGCGGCTGAAGCCGACAAAGCCGACCGCGTCCGCCTCGACGAGCACAAGGTGAAGCTCAAGGCGGCCCTCACTGCACATCTCGAAGACCTCCGCGCGGCTGGCGCGCTGGGTGCCGCCTCGGGCCTCGGCGGCCGCGACATTCCCAACGCTGAAGCGTGGAATGCCTTTGTCGCCGATGGTCACACCTCCCCTTCCTTCGACTGGCTTCTCGACAGCCTCGCATCCGTCTGGACCGCATTCTTCGTTCGCATGGACAAGGACTTCTACGCGCGCCGCAAGCTCGATGACTATGTCCCGGGCTCACACCAGCCGCCCAGCCCTGATGATATCCGCACCGCATACGAGCGCATCTGCAATGCCTACGACACCGGCACCAGCTTCTCCGAAGAAGGCCCGCTCGACGACTGGCGCATCGAGGCGCATGACCGCATCACGGGCGACCGCTGCGAACTAAACTTCGTCAGTTGGAAAGCCATGCTCACCAAGCGCGACGATGACTACAAGCCCGTCCTCGTCGAAGACGTCACCCCCATGGGCGTTGTCACCGCCAGCTTCGACATGCCCACTGGCAAGATGCTCCTCACCGACATCCTGCGTCTCGAATCCTTCGACGAGGGAACCTCGTTCGATGCAGACCGCGAGTACGGCGAGCTCAGCCTCGGCAATGCCCTCGGGCGCAACAACCTCGTCGCTGCTCATGCCAGTGAACACCAGATCGCCTTCACCCAGACCGACAACACCTCTGTCGCCGTCCTGCGCGATGCGGCTGGCCGTCTCCTGATCACCGAGCGCTTCAGCGAAGAGCACCAGAACGACGATGGCGATCTCGCCGTCCCCGGCTGGGAAGTCGTCGGCACCATCTCCTGCGATGTGTGGCGCTTCATGGCCTTCGACCGCGAGAGCGTCCTTGCTCGCATGACGGCTGGCGGCGCTGAAGACGCCGCTGCCGAGCTCGACCGCTATCTCGCCATGGCTGACACCCTGCCCGACTCTGCCAACCACAAGGCCCATCACGAGGCTTGCTACGCGGCCAACATCGTCCATCTCGACGTCGAGCCTGGCCAGTGGCAGATCCACGGCGGAGAGAACTTCGACGATCTCACCGATCGCGAAGCCCTCAACCTGCCCCAAGACATCCACCTATGGTGTCTGCTTGAGAAGCAGGCCGCCTAAGTCATCTTCCGGCTGGACGCCCCAGGGCGCCAGCCGGTCTTCCCCCTCAATGTCGGCTGAGCCGAATTGGAACCAATAGAGGGAATGAAAAGATGACCGAACAGATGAGCGAACTCAGCCTGCGCCCGCTCGACCTCAACGAAGAGCTCCGGCCCGCCAGCATGGAAAACCTCGCCGCCGAGATCAGCAACAACGACAGCCTCGCCTCGCTTGGCATGAACGTCTTGCTCGTCCATGCCCACAACGACGGCGGATCCCAGCGCTGGGCTGGTCTCGCCTCGCTTGGCGAGGATCTCGTCCATGAACTTGCAGAAAACGACATCGGCTACGCGTTCCTCACCGACGATGACTTCGCCTCGATCTACAAACAGCTCGACGGCGACCTTGTCGACGAAACCCTCCTGACCATCGACCTCCGCCTCTACAAGCAAGGCTGCCTTGTCGCTCGCTACAGCAACGAGCGGCGATGAGTTTCATCGTAGAACCGCACATGGACATCCAGATCGACAAGCTCTCCGGCGGCTATGCGCGATGCATCGTCAACAACCGCGCATCCTTCGACCAAGGCTTCGCGGCACAGACCCGCTGCACGGCCGCTGGCCATGCCTGCGGCAACCCGGAGTCCAGGGGCACCGATCCATATCGCGCCTTCGAGATCGGCAAGGACTTCGCCCTCGTCAAAATCGGCGAGCCGACGCCCCATCTCCTGACCTCCACCCGTGAGGCCATCGAGCGCGCTCTCAGCTGAGCCACACCGAAGAAGCGGAGCCGTCTCACCCCTGACGGCTCCGCTTTTTCATTGCCCATCGATCTGCCGCCTGGACGCTTCGCGCCAGCCGGTCTTCCCCCTCAATGTCGGCTGGGCCAAATTGAAGCCATGAAGGGAACGAAATGAACAAGATCGCACTCGTCGCTGCCGCCTCCGCCGCTGCTCTCTCCTTCGCTGCTCAGGACACCGGCCCCTATAGCGCCGACAAGTTCCCCCTCCTCGCTGCGGCTGGCTTCACCTTCACAAAGGAAGGCGCCCTCGCGCCTGGCGGCGACGAACCCATCCGCCGCCTCGCCACGCTCGAGAAGCTCGAGGGTCGTCTCGCCAACGTGCGCTACATGGCCGCAGCCATGGACGAGTTCGACATCGGCTCCACCGACCAGCCGAACGATGCCAACGGCCGCCGTCAGTTCGAGCACCTCATGAACCCCAGCTTCCCCGATCGCTGGACCGGCTACATCTACGTCGCCATGCGCCGCTTCCAGCGCGACGGCGAGCTCGCCAAGCTCTCCCTGATGCTCGGCATGCTCGTCGCCTACGAGGACAAGCTCGTCTCCGGCCGCGCCCTGCTCGATACCATCGCAATCGATCTCGTCCAGATGGCCGACCTCCGGGATGACGACGGAGAGAAAGGCCGGGGAGCCTAAGGCCCCAATACATCCCCGGCTGGACACCATCCGGCTGGGGCCCCTATCTACGAATTCCCCATAAGGGGATGACACCGCGAAGCCGACGCAACTCGGGCGAAAATGCCTGAACGAATGATCGTCTTGCACACACCGGCGGCACACCGCCGCCCTGCAATCGAAAGACGACCATTATGACTACACCCAAGGGCGACTATGCCCGTCACCCCTATCCTTACATCGTCGCCTACTGCCGCATCATGAGCAGCAACGAGCGATACCAGCGTGACGAGGTCGAACGGGCTCGCAAGCGCAACGCTCCCAAGGATTGCTATACCTGCTACATCGGGGAAGAGCCGCGCCTGGCGCGCGACCTTCCCGAGACAGCAATGCTCCGTGGTCGGCTCGAAAACTACACAGGCATTCCCATAGACGATCTCATCACTCGCTCCTGACAATCCCATCCCCTGCCGGCTGGACGCCCCCAAGGCGCCAGCCGGTCTTCCCCCTCAATGTCGGCAAAGCCGAATTGAAACCAGATAGGGGAATGAAAAGATGTGCGACTTCGCCAAGACCCACACCCTCGGACAGGCATACAACATCTCCATCGATGCCAAGCGCTCGAGCACCGCACGACTCTTCTGGGCACTCGACCGCTTCGACTTCGACCGCCACGAGCTAACCGACGCGGGCCATCGCGAAGGCCGCCTCCACGCAAGCCAAGCCTGCGCCCTCGAACTCGACGCTCGCGGTGTGTCGATGCACGACCCGACCAAGCCGATCGACTTCCCGCGAGACATGCCCGCCTAGCACTCAGCCAAGCGCCGACACAGAACCATCGAAGGGAACGACAATGCAGCCTGACACAATCGCCGCCCTGATCTTCACCATCGGCTGCTTCATTGCAGCTGGCACCCTCCTAAAGGGTCTATCAGCCGACACCTTCGCCACTCACCCGAAGAGCGATAGAGACCGGTCTGGCCCTGATGCAGAAAAGGTTGCTGCCTCGGCTCCAAGCCTTCAACAAATGCGCAAACTCTGGGCCGAGGTCGACGCCCAATACAGCTAACCAGCCTAGCCATCGACCAACCTTCCCCATCCTTCCGACTAGCCCGATCCGGCTGGACGCCCAGGGCGCCAGCCGGGCTTCCCCCTCAATGTCGGCTGAGCCGAATTGAAACTAGACAGGGGAATGAAAATGGCTCGCACCAACACGCTCACCTTCCGCAACCGCGTCTTCAAGCAGCTCCGCGCTGCGGGCCTCAACAGCGTGAAGGCCAAGGCCGCTCGCACCGCTATCCTCGCTGGCGCTTATGCGGCTGGCTACCCCGAGATCGCAGACGACTACGCCGCCCGCGTCTCGTTCGACAGCGAAGACTTCCAGAGCGTCTATGTCGACGACAACGGCATCGCTCGCTTCGGCTCGCCGCTCCGCGATGAACTCCAGCCGCTCGTCAGCACCGCCCCCACGGAAGAGCAGAACAAGCTCTCCGCCGAGCTGCTCGAAATGCTCCCCGACCTCTACTCCGCTGAAGGCGAAGAGAAGGATCGGCTGAACGCGATCTACAGCGCGAAGCGTGACGCGATCCTCGCGATCAACCCGCACGTTCACGCCTTCGTCGCCGACCCCGATGGCGGCGAATACTTCCACAATCTGCACAAGGCAGAATACGGTTTCCGTCCGCGCGGCTTCCGCACCTACGCACAGATGCGCGAGGAGATCGACCTCATCATCCGCACCGCGCAGAACGTCGAGTTCGACGTCGCGGCCTGAGGCCCCAACCACTCCTCTCCCCTGCCAGTCGCGCGAGCGGCTGGCCCTGCCATTCTTCGAAAGGACAGCCCCATGGGACACCGTTCGCGCAACACCAATGCTCGCTTCCACTTCTCCGGATATTGGCGCACTTGGTCGCTCCTCCTGAGCACCGATTGCGAGGCCACGCCCGGCTCCGGCCCGACCGTTGAGATCGACCTCTCGCCGATCAACAATGACCACTCGCGCGTGCGGCTCCTGAACGTTCGCCGCCACTGCACCGAGCTTGGTCGAGGGGACCGCCGCACCAACGTACTCCCCGTCGAAATCGCTGAAGAGTTCGTTCACATCGTCGGCGAGGACGTCGCAAGCTTCATCCTCAATACCGAAGCCGCCGAGCTTCTCTCGCTCATCGATTTCGAGAAGTATCACGCCGTCCGGAATGGTGGCGCTTCCCTCTATAATGTCATCAGCGACGACGTCGCGCACCTGCTGCCGAAGCCCGCCGCGACCACCACTCGCATCCATGCCATCGCCGGTACAAGACCGTCGAAGCATCACGCGCGCTACTCGCGCTGACCGGAGATACCCGATGCTGAAAATCGACGAAGCTAATCGCACCGTCACCCTCGTCACCACGCTCGGTCACGGCATTGGCAAATACATGGAGACTTGGTTCGAGGTCGACATGAAGGAACCCTTCGAATTCACAACCAACATCCATGTCGTTCCCGATAGCGATAAGGACGAGTTCGAGGATTTCTGGAACGCCATTTACAGCGTCCAGCTTGAGAAGGTTTCGATCGTCTGTGACGTCGACGACCACGGCGCTCTCACCAGTTCACCCTCCAAGATCACAATCCTCGAAACGAAGGACTGACCCTCATGGCCGAACCGAATTTCCTCAACGCACTTCGCGCTGCTCAAGCACATCTCGAAGCCTCTGCCGCTGCCGAGAAACTCGCCACCATTCGCCTCCACCTCAGCGGAGGCATCACGTACAACGTGCTCTGGTTCACGCACATTCCTCCGCGCGGCCTTAGCGTCATCGAAGCGATCGTCGACACACCCAATGGTCCTGTCCGCAGCACCATCGCAGTGACTTCGCTTCACTCCGTCGAGATGCCCGACAAGTCAGTCATCATTCCCACTCGGCGCAGCGCCGAAGCTTCGCGGATCGCCAACAAACTCGCCGATAACCTCGGCAACTTTGTCACCGAAGACATGCGCGCCAATCTAGAAAATTCGCTGCTCCAAACCTATCGCCCCTACATCTCCGAAGAGGAGTGGATCGATAGCTGTGAAGCGACATCCCAACTCGCCGCATAGGCTCGTTTAGAACTGTTCCGGCTGAGCGCCCAGGGCGCCAGCCGGGCTACCCCCTCAATCTCGATGAATCGAAATTGAAACTCAAAAGGGGAATGAAAATGGCCGCTTGTCTGCAGACCCAGCGCGACGAACTTCTGACCGAACGCAGTCACCTCGTGAACCGCATCGACGAACTCCACACGCAGCCCGTGAGCGACGATCGCGACCGCGCCATCTGGGCTCTCGAAGAGAACCGCGACCTTCTCGATTTCGCACTCGACCAGACCGAGGCAGCGCTTCGGGCCCAGCACAACTAAGGCCCCTTCAACCGCCTCTCCCCGAAGGCCCCGACGCGAGCTCGGCAATGCCGTTTCTCGCGTCGGGGTTTCTCTTTCCATCACTCTTCGTGTTCTGAAATCGAACCATTCCGGAGACATGAAATGCCCGAGCCCGAAGGTCTCGACAAAGCGTATGCCACGCTTCTCCCCTACCTCCTCAACGGCACTCACGGCATCACCCTTGCCGTCGCTGAAGAAGCCACACAAAACGCTCCGGGCGCCACTCAAATCGCCAAGCCCAAAGGTCACTTCGTAGCTCATTGGAACGATAGCTTTCCTGTCGAAAGTCTCAAGCCCGGTGACCACGTTCGACACCCCGAAATGGTCGGGTACGAGCGCATCGTAAAATCGATCAAGCCGCATCCAAACGGCGGCGTTCAGATCAAGACGACCCCCGCTTGGAACTACGCCAATCGCTGCGAAAATCCCGACGGGAAGGTGCTCAAGGCTCACATAACCGGACGCTGCCAGCGCTGGGATGGTTATACCAAGATCGAGCGCACTCGCTAACGCCTTTCGCTCCACTCAACCATCGCCTGCGGCTTCACAGCCCTGCCTAAAAAAAGCCCCGACTGGTTCAACCAGCCGGGGCTTTTCTCGTCCAACATCCTCCCACAGGAGGTGAGCATCAATCCTTCGTTTCGAAGCCTTCGAGGACTTCCTTGAAGCCCTTCGCACCCTCTGGATTAATCGACGACATCATCCTCTGCACGGACCGTCGTCGGCCGCCAGAATTGATAACCTCATCATGGCGATCTGAGAACTCGTCCACCACAGACTTTATCGCGCCGCGAAGTCGCTTCTCGAACTCTTCGTGACCAGAGAAGAGATCCAACGCGACCTGTATCTGCGCAGCTTCATCAGCATACTCTTGGCGAACCTTCCCAGCCTCCTTCACCTTCTCTTTCCCATCAAAGAAGGCGGTCAGTTCCTCGACATGGCTCTCGGGTGCCGTGCCGGTAATCGACCGAAGGATCGTCCATGCTGGACCCATCGCAAACACTGGGCCAACAAGCGACAAGAGTTGGTCTGTAACATGCCAATGAAGCGCTGCCTTCTCCATCGCTTCAACCTTGGCGAGCTTCACTCTATCAGCCTCATTTGCCTCCTCTCTCTGGCGTATCTTATCGCGCAATGAGGACACGCGTTCCGACGCTCGGAACAGCGTCTGAGAGGGGCGCTCTTTCCCCACACCAGTCTTTTGGAGCTTGCCATCTCCGAACGGAGATTGACCCCCTCCTATCCAATCGATCCAAGGTGCCGAATTGACGCCGCTAGGGCAGACGGCATCAACCAAATATTCTAGCAGCAAAGGCCTCTCTTCGGACCTCCGCAGAGAGATCTGGAATTTCGCGTTCTCGCTCAATTCTCCATCTGACCCCAAAGCGACAGCAGCAATATGCTGCGCGATCTGAGAGATAGCCTCACCGCTTTCCTCGACGCCTCCGGACGGACCTTCCAGGCCGCCATCGGCCACTTCTTCATTCTTCGCTGACATGACCAAATTCCCCTTCGGGTGAAGCACGCCGGGTTACATCCCGGCCTCTCCCATTACGGTCGAGAAACTAGGAACCTGCTTCAAGCTCGTCAACGAGCCATTTCAGAAACCACCCAAACTCCCTGTTACCGATATCCGGAGATCCTCACGGACCCCGAAAACGGTAACAAGAGTCGTCCAGAAATCCCAGATTTCTCCAATTCGACGGTAACAAAACCCACGTTTGTTACCTTTCTTGGAATTGGCGCAATACCGTTAAAGTGGCCAGCCACGTTTAACCGGGGTTTTTCCGGCACGAACTGCCTTGAAACAACCCCTTATGCGCTCTCCGAGGGTGCAGTCGAAAAACCGCGGGACCGGTTTTGTCTCCTTTTTCGTCGCTCGCGCTCCGGGGCCTCTGATGAGCCTTCGCTCATTTCCGGCAGGGATTCTCTGGAAGTTTTGAGTTGACCTGGATAACGCTTGCCAGCACATCCTGTATCTCCGATAATTCTCCCACCAACGGTGGAAAAATCTCATGGCAAAATCGTCAATCAGCGCCGACGTAAAGGCGGCCAACTCTAAACTTGCTCAGTTCCTGCGTCGGCAGGAAGAGGAGGAGATGCTCCTCCAGATCGGCAAGACAAAACCGAAGCGGGAGCGCGAGGAAAAACGCATGCCCGCCGGCCGTGCTCGCTGGTCCGCGCAACCCGACTTCAAGGTTCCTACTTGCATGGTCGACCGACCTCGCACAGCCGATGGTGCGACGTCCTTCCACTTCTCATACATCAGCATCAGCAAAGAGGCTGTCCCTACCCTCAAGGGCAAGCCACTCGAGGGCGTCTTCGGCCGGAAGAAGCAACCGGCTCTGGACCACGCCAAGTACATCGAACGTGATGGCGCCGCCGAGGTCTCCGAAGGCGTCCAGCACGCTGACTACATCGAGCGGCCGGACGCTATTGAAGCGGTCGATCCGAGCGCTCTCGTTGCTGAGTCGATTGAGCGTCAGCTTGCCGCGGTCTACAACGAAACTCCAACAGAAGAGGAGGCATCCCTCCTCGGTGTTCAAGCCGTGGCCCCCGAGGGTGTCCCCTCTGTCTTCAGCAACATCTCAGACGACCCCTTCGAGCGCCAGGAATATTGGCGTGCGGTTGAACGCTCAGAGCGTGAGCCTCGCTCTCACAAGCTACTATTCGATCCCGAAGTATCCCCTCGCTGGTGGGCCGCAGTCGAGCAGAGCGATGGGTTGGACCCCACCTTCAAAGCCCACCTTCTTCATGTCGCAGAAGAGTACCGCCAACATATCCAGGCGCCCACAGAAAACGACGCTGCTAAAGAACCGTTTAGGCCTACCGCCTATCCCCCACCTGGCAGCAAAGCACGCCTCTCAGCAGAGCAGGCCGGCAGACTTCTGCAGCAGGCAGTCAGCCTTCCCGGCTTCGACTACTCGCAGCCTCCAATCGAGTTCAAATCCGGCCGCGGCGGTAGAGTGCAAATCCGCTTCGTCGCGGAGTTGCCCCATGAGCTGTCCGCGGAGGATCGTGCTCTTATCGTGCAGAATTTCTGCGATCGGTTGAGTTCGCTTGAAACGCGGATACAACCCGACGGAACCGAGAAGCCAGTCGGCATGATGTATACCGCTGTGATACATGCTCCGGATGCTCACAACGACGACAGAAACTACCACCTCCACATCGTCGCGAACGACCGTCCTGCGAAGTACCTAGACGAACACGGTATGTGGGACTTTGAGGTCCCAGAAGTCTTCAGTCGGCCCGGCAGCGGTTCACTCCGAACTCGCTATCCCTTTCGCCAAAACAAGATCGGGGAAGTCACCCAGCATTCGTCTCGCACCGGCAAGGAAAATTCTGGGAGGGATTTCATCCCAGCGATGCGCCGCGACTTCGCAAAGATCACCAACACGGTCCTCAAAGCTCGCGGCGTCCAACGGCAGTATGATCCACGTCGCTATACTGAGATGGGCATCGACCGTACGCCGACCGACCACCTCGGCACCAAGGCTGCCGCCCTTGAGGCAATCGGTGTTCCCACAACTGTTGGACAGCTCAACGCCATTGCCATCTGGAGCGACGCTGAGCGCAACATTGAACGGCAGGCTCAGCAAGCCGATCGCAGCTACAAGATTGAGCAGAGCCGCATCGAGTCTGTAGTTCGCCACGCTGCCGCCAAGAACACTTCCCACCCATCTCTCACCGAACTCCGCAAGCTGATGGTCGAGCGTGACCGTCTGACGAAATCGCTGGCCGAGGACCGCCGCGCGATCATGGCCTTCGACAACATGGAAGCGAAGGCCAAGTCGCGTGCAGTCAGGACACGTCAGACCTGTCTCGCCTACCTTGGCGAAATCGAAAAGGGTGTTGCCGATGGCACCACCCGCGTCATGAAGTTTTCGATCGAAGCTCGCTTCAAAGATGCTCAGGAGCACATCAACAAAATCGACGCAGCGCTCGCTCCTCATCGGGACGTACTCATCCAGGCCGCCCAAGACGTAGAGCGGCGCGAAGCGCGCGTGCTCGAGATCGATCGGATCACCGCGCCGATCACTGCCGATCTCCGAGACCAGCTCGGTGTCGATGCAGAAAAGTCGGCCAAGGAAGCTTCACCTCGGCATGCCGCCCCTGCCCCAACTCCTGACCTTGCCGAGCCTCAAAATATCCCGGCCAAAGGTCGGAAGAAGAAGGCCAAGAAGCCTTCCGCCGAGGCCCAGGCTCAGGAGGACGTCAAGATCAACGGGCCCTCAAAAGCCGGCGCCTCTGAGAGCGCCAAAGAGGCCATCGATCCAGAGGCCGAAGAAGTCCAAGCTCCTGCAAACGCAGGTCGGGTTACGATGGAGGGCCTTCCAATCACGGAAGGCACTATCCAGCCTTCGCAGAAAGACAAGCCTGCGCCCCAGTCCATCGAAGGCCCTGCTCCAACCCCTGAGGGTCTCGAACCTCTGCGGCCTGAAGTCCGTGAGCCCAAGAAGCCTGTCGAACCAGAAACTGTTATCACTGATCTCGATCGCGATGACCGTCAGGATAATTCGTCGAGGCCCGCCTCTCTCAACAACGAGAAGCCTCAGCCACACTCATCGAACACTGCTGGAACTGAACGCTCGGACCGGCCGAATGCTCAGCCCGCAGAAAAGCCAAATCGCGCTCCAGATCCGAGCGACGTTGAAGCCGCGCCAGCCGAGGGTCGCCAGCCCAAGAACCGAGCGACCCCTGATGCACAGACCTCCGGCCATCAGCAAAATAACCAGCCGCAAGAGGCGCCGCGCTCTGCATCATACGATGAAGAATCCGGAGCTTCCAAGAAGGCCGAGAAATCGCCTGCTGATGCTTCAAGCGAGAAATCCGACAACCGCAGCAAACAGGATGACCCCACACTCTTCGAGCTTCCCAAACAGGAAGCCCCAGTGAAGCCTGGTACCAAGAAAGCTGAGCATGCGGATTGGGACGCACTCATGAACCGCATCGTGAAAGAACGCATCCCGATCAAACTCGAGACCACCCGAAGCGGCAAACCCAAATACACGGTCCCTGCCCTCAACGAGGAAGATCAGCAGACGCTGAAAACTCGTCGCTTCTCCTATCGGACTGCGGTGCGGCTTGAGTCGGTCTATGACCGTCAGCAGCAAGAAATCAAACGCCTCGGCCGCTGGATCAAAGAGCAGGGTCAGGATCCGGAAAAGCTCATCCTCGAGAACAGAACCGCCAAGCTTGGTGATGTTCGCCCAGCCGTGAAAACTCTTATGCGCAACTGGGGTCGCCATCCCGATATCCTTGCGGCGGTCCGAGCCGAAAACGCTCGCCGTATCGAAGCGGCCCAAGCTAGGGACAAAGCTGTCGAAGCGAAGCCGTCTCTCGACGCTGGTGAGCAGAAACCAGTCAAGGATATTGCGGCCCAGCGCAAGGAAGCCGAGGTTAAATATCCTGACCCTGACACCGTTCATACCAAAGCCGTCGCGGACTTCGCTCGGTTGCTGCGGCAGGTTGCTCCGGAGGAGAAACTGCGCGAAGCCGCAGACAAGATCTATGCAGGACCCAAGGCTCGGGACGACGTTCATCGCTATGGCTCGGCACTTGCCCTTGCCTATGACCAATACGTCGAAGGCGTCCAGCAGCGCGAGGCACTTCGTCATCGCAGCGATCGAGGTGGTCGAGGATAATTCAGGAAGATGGAATAAATTTGTTTTCAGCTTCTGAAAGCATCCCTATACTTCCTGAATGACCACCGCTCAGATTGAAAAACCCGCCACCGGCGGGGCTGCTCTTGCGCGCCTGCTTAGGAACGATGGAGCCGTTCGCCGCCTTTCGTTGAGGAGCGGCGTGTCAGCCGTCACCCTCCGCTCGATCGCAACATCTGGAGCCGTGAATAGCTACGTGACGGCGATGGCGATCGAGATCGCCACAGACGGCGCTATCAAGGCCGAGAGCATCACCACCGATGCGACAAAAGGCGCTGACCTCTATCGGCGCCAGCCGGCTCGTGCACTGTTGCTCAAGGCCTTCGAGGAAGAGGTCACAATTGCTCGGCTGCTCGCTCGCTACGACCTCACACAGAGCGATCTCTGGAACTATATGAACTCTCCTCCCGGGAAGTATGAGGGAGCCAAGCTTAAGCTCCAGAGTGCTCTTCAGGACTTGTCCATTCCAGACGGTCAGGAGGATAACCGGTGAGCGCAGTAGCAGCTATCCATTCGGACCACGACGAATGGTCCCGCCAGCCGACCGCGCTTGAGGTCGCCCATTATAATGCAATGCTAAAGCGCCGCGCAGACGACGCCTCGCTTCGAGCTCGTCGGATCTTCGGCGATTGCCTTCACAAGCTCACGCAACTTGGGATGAAGGAGGTTCAAGCTCGATCTATGCTCGGCAAATGGAGGGCCGAGGCGAAGGATGATGACCTGCTAATCCGCACAGTCGGCAAGGCCCACGAGATTTCCTCTCCCGACCCGGTTTCCTATGTCACGAAATCGCTCAAGACAGCCAAGTCGAGGGCGACGAAAACTACCGCTCTGCAAAAATCTGCGTGGACCCTGCTTGGCTGGGAGGCTCCTACCCTCACACCAGCCGGTCCCAAGTACAAAAAGGGAGAAAGAGGTGAGGTGTGGCGCGATCCCTTTGGCAAGGAGGTTATTCTGCCGGCCAAGTCGGGCACAACCCTCCCCAGCCATGAGGAAGAACCTGGCTACACCATCAAGAGGAAAAACAAGGCAGCATGAGCGAACCTCGTCCAGTAGAAGTCCAGCTCGCAGCTGAGGCTTCAATCCTAGGGTCCACTCTCTCCAAGAGGGAGTATCTTCGGGACCTTGGGGGCATCACCCCTGAGCACTTCGTCGAAAGCGCCTACGCGAACGCCTGGCGCCGGATCACTGACGATTCAGGAATCTGCGACGTCCTTTCCCTTCGCTTGAACGGTCCGGACCTCAACGATAGTCTGGTTGGGCGCATCACGGCGTCGAGCTACGGCCGGGACACCGTCATTCGAGCTCGCGATTATCTGATCGAGTCGAAGCGGAAGCGCGAGTTGCGCAAGATAGCAGCCGACGCGCTCTCCGATCTCGACAACGGTGAGGCGACGTCTGAAGCAATTGCGCTGCGACTCGGCCGCGCGATCGAAACATTGGACGGCGTTCAAACCCACGCAATATCTGCTCAGGATGTCGCCTGCGGCCTGTACGACAAGGGGAACTCCCCTCCTATCTCTACAGGCATCCGCAGTCTCGACTACGTGATGCATGGCGGATTGCATCCAGGATCGCTCAACGGGCTTTTTGCGCGCTTCAAGCATGGCAAGACGCTCATGCTATCTACCATTGGCAATAACCTCGAGAAGAGGGGCATCCCTACTCTCATGGTCACCCTCGAGCGGCGCCAAGGCGACGTTGAGCGCTTTATCGTTGCCCGCTCACTCAACATCGACAAGCAAGACCTCGACTTTGAGGACGCAGCGCACGCTGATTTCTGGGAGGAGTACCGGCGCACTGAGCGGTCGCTTCATTATCTGCACCAGCCTGGCATCACTGCCTCTGAACTGCGCACACAGATCCTTGCCGCGTATTATCAACACGGCGTGAAAGTCGTGCTGGTGGACTACTGGCAGCTCATCAAACTCGCTGGTGGCCGCGAAAGCCGAGAAGAGAAGCAAGCCGAAAGCGCGCAAATGCTCGCCGATCTGGCTTCGGAACTAGACATCGCGATCGTTCTCACAGGACAGCTCAACCAGGATGGCGCCCCGCGCGGCGGCGAAGGTGTCTTAGCATCTGCTGGGATCGTCGTCCGCCTCATTCGCCTTGAAGACACTCTTGATGTCGTCTTTGACACACTGGTCAGCAACCAGGGCCCAGAGAGATCCAAGGGCACTCCCAACGAACCTGCGGCTTCGATTTCCCTGCCCGGGCCTCACTTCGCAGATCCAGAATCTTGATTCTGGTGCGCTGGAACAATTAACAAGCGCTCAAAATATCCTCAAAACATCCAGCCTATCAGGTAAAAAACGGTTGGCGGGTCCTCAAAGTCCCGATACTATGACCTTATCGGTTGGCGGGGGCCCTCGATAAATTCTGTCTCCACGGCCTAATCGGTAGGTAGTTCAACAGGAGTTCCTCAAATGAAGTTTCGCTTTCCCAATTTCTTGCCGAACGCGGCATCGACCATGAAATTTGCCAGTCTCGCCCTCGTCGCCGGCCTCGTGCTTCTCGCGCCCAACGAAGCCATGGCGCAGGATCCGTTCGCCAATGCCAGCAAGGGTGCGGAAACGTTCCGCCAGTCGCTCACGACCTTCGCTCTCGCCGTCGGCGGCATCGGCATGGTCTCCTGCCTTCTTCTCGGCTTCTTCGGCAAGCTGAACTGGAAGTGGGTCGCTACCGGCGTCGGCGTTTCGTTCGGCCTCGCTGTGGTCCCCGGTGCCATCACCTGGCTTTCGACGCTCGCTGGCGCCTGATCGCCGAATTCTGACAATCTACCGACGCTAAGGACGAGCATGCTGCGATCTCCGCTTCTCAAATATGTCGCCGGACCGCAGACGTTCGCTTACATGCCGCCGCTCCTGGGAGCAGTTTCTCTGAGCGGCGGCATGCTCCTATGGTTTGCCGGGATGGCTGCTGGCTTCGGACCTATTCCCGGCATCATCCTTGGCATCCTTGGTTGCATCTATTCGGTCGCCCAGGGTTTCAAGGATCCTCACCTGCACAATATCCTGCTCGCCCGCCAGAAATTCATGCATGGCACGAAGGGCATCATAAAATCCAAGGGCAAAACCTATGTCGCTTGACGTCGGCTCCATGATCTTCACTCCCGGTTCCATCGGGCCAGTTATCGCCACCGCTGGTGCACTTCTTTCCACCGCGGCGGCAATCTCCCTCATGGTCCCGAAGATCTCGCGTAAGCTGATGCCTCTTCCCAAGGAAACGCGCCTGGTCGACTACCTGCCGTTTCTCAGCATGCTGCCTGATAAGAAGACGATACTCACCAAGCGTGGTGATCTGATGCAGGTCGTCAAAATCGCTGGCGCTGAGCTCCAGGTGACCAACGAGAACGAGCATATGGGCTTGTTCACCGCTCGTAGGACTTGGCTCAGCCAGATCGCAGAGCGGAAGGCTCGTGCTCGTGTCTTCACGATCCGAACCGCGATCAAGCCCGGCCAGTTAATGGATCATCCGATTCCCCACTTGGCAAAGCTAGCCAAGCAATGGGAGGCTGGATTTGAGGAAAACTCATTCCACACCGACCATTATGCTCTGATTTCCGTCGAGAAGGACGGTGGTCGAGCTGCGCTCGAGGAGGCGGTCTCGCTCACCAAAGCGTCCCTTTCTCCCTTCAAGCCCGAAGTACTCTCCGCGGCGGAAGGCGAAAGCCCACTGAAAATTCTGGGGCGACTGGCCTCGCCCATTACCCGCCCCTCGCCCAAATACATTCCCGGGGCGAGTGTCTCCGAGCAGATCACGGCTGACACCGTCGAGTTTGCCGACGACAAAACGGGTCTCATCACCTGGACGTCCGGCAATAAGACCCGCTACCAAGCTGCCATCGGCGTCAAGACATGGGGTGACGTCACCGAGGAGCAGATGCTTGCCGACCTCGCGTCTCTGCCCTTCGACTATACCATCTATCACTACATCGAGCCGCTCAACCGCGCCAAGGCGACGGCTGCGCTCGACATCCAGTACCGCCTAGCTCGCACCACGCTCATGAGCGATGCTTCCCAGCAGCAGTTTGCCGACGTAGGCGAAATCGTCGCTGGCGGTGGAACCGACACACAGGTCCTCTGCAACTACGGCTTGAACCTTCTCGTCGAAGCTTCAAGTGAGGAGGAGCTCGAAAAACGAGTTGCTCAGATCACCACTATCGCAGCCCAATACGAAGTCACGACCGTTCGTGAGGGTGCGGTTAGCCAGGCTATCTGGTGGTCTCAGTTCCCCACCTTCGACACCCTTCCGCGTCCCTGGAAGCCGTTGGCGGCGAATGTCTCAACGCTGCTCGCCATGCAGCGCAATCACAAAGGCGCTGACCGGTCGGTTTGGGGGCCGAGCCCGGTGACCATCCTGAAAACATCCACCGGCAGCCCGTACAACTTCGTTTTCCACGATACATCTGACCCAGGCAACAAAGAGCCTCTTGGGCACATGCTTGTCATCGGCCCTTCTGGATCAGGTAAAACGGTGACCACCTCGTGGCTGTCGACGATGGCGATGCGGTATCCTGAGCTGCGCGTTTTCTTCTTCGATCGCTTCTATGGCACCGAAGTTGTCACCCGAATGAGTGGTGGCAACTACGTCAGGTTCGACGATGACAGCTGTGCGATGAACCCGCTCCAGATGGAGTTGAACCCTCGCAACCGCGACTACCTGTCGACCTGGCTCAAGCTTATTTCCGGCCTGACCGACGACAAGAGCTCAGAGGAGTTTGGCCAGGCTCTCGATATGCTCGAGCTGCTTGAGCCTGCTGATCGCAATCTGAAGAAGCTTTGGAGCACAGCGTTCTCGCCGGACTCGCCCGCGCGCGGCGCACTGCGGCCCTGGATCAGTGAGAACCAGCACGGTCATGTCTTCAACGCGATTGAGGACAGTCTCGATCTCGGCGCGCGGATGACGTCTTTCGACTTCACCAACGTGCTGAATGACGAGCGGACCGACGCCTTGGGCCCTGCTGTTGTTTCGTACATCATGCACCGAACGATGGATGTCTCGGTGAACCAGGGATACCCTGCGCTCTACTTCGTCGACGAAACCGCACCGTTGCTGCGCAACGACTTCTTCGCTGCGAAGTTTGCTGCCGGCCTTCAGGAAGGTCGTAAACTAGGCCAGATCTTCATTTGTGCCTTCCAACGACCGAATGCGATCGAGGAAACGCCACACGCGCAGACGATCATCGGACAGTGTGCGACGCAGATCTTCTTCCGCAACGTCAAGGCCAAGGCCGAGGACTTCAAGATTTTCGGTCTGACCGAGCGCGAGCTAGATTTCGTCCTCGGCCGCAGCCACGGGCATCTGCAGCGGGCCTTCCTCCTGCGTCGCATGTCCGAGACTGACGGCGTGGAATCGGTCATCATCGACAACAACATGGCCCCATTGGGTGACGGACTTCAGACCTTCGCATCGGGCAACGCTAGCGTTCGCCTGATCCGGGAGCTTGCTGCGAAGGATCCAGAGAACTTCCGGAATCTCTACATGGAGAGGATCGCGGCCGACCGGATGGCTGCCTAAATAATCCTGCGACCCCATCTAGGCGTCAGGATATTTCCAGTATAATATTCTCAAGTTCCACCCATTTTACTCAGGGGATGATCATGTTCGTGAAAAAGTCTCGTACTCTCTTTGCTGCGACGCTCGCGGCCAGTGTTGCCTTCACTGCGTCCCCGGCCAATGCAGGCATCCCCGTCATCGACCCGACAGCTATTGCGCGGATCCGTGAGGTCGTTTCGACCGCAAGCCAACAGCTCGCCCAGATTCGCCAGCAGGTTCAGCAGGTCAACCAGATGCGCAACACGATCGGACAGGTCGGAAAGGGCCAGCTCGATTCTATCATGCAGCAGTCCGGTATCGACATGGCCGGCGCCAAGGGCGTGCTCCGCGATGTCCAGACCCTCGGTTCCACAACCGCCAACCTTGGCGATGCCGTCAAGGGGCTGAAGATCGACGGTGAAGGAGCTCTCAACATTCCTTCCATCGACAGCCTTGCCGCAGGTCGCGATGCGGCCGGCAAAATCTTCTTCTACGGCGGTGACGGTGCAATGAGCATGCAGACCGTGAAGAAGCTGCGCGATCGCCGAAACATTGCGCTGCGCGAAACGGCTGTCACTGGCTTCGGCGCTGCAGCCTCCTTCAAGTCCGATCTCGCCGAGACCCAGCAGATCGCGGACAAGCTCACTGCGCAGGCATCGGACTCCCCCGATCTGCGTACCGACGTGCAGGTCAACACGGCCACCTTGCTGGCCATGTATGCCGAGCTTCAGAAGCAAACCGCCATCCAGGCGCAGCTGCTCGAGCTGGACGCGTCGCGCACGCTCGCCGGCGACGCAACCGCAAAGCGGAACTAAGGCATGCGGACCCGCATGCTAGGGGGCGCGGCTGCTATTGCAGCCGTTTGCCTCATCGCCCCATCGCAGGCATCCGCCCAGCTCGGACCCTGTCCATCCCCTATCATGCCGCCGCCTTGCATCATTGCAGATCCCGGCAAGATCGCGGGCACCGTTGCGGAGATTGCTGAGAAGAAGAAGCAGCTCGACGCTGCGATCCAGCAAGTCAAAGAGTACACCGATCTAAACAATGCGCTTGGGAAGATCGGCACCCTCGCCCCTGAGCTTACTGCTGCAATTTCGCCTTCGCAGAATGGCGGCTTCGCTCCACTGAGTGAAGGGCCGCGTGTAACAGTGAGCGAAGCCAGCAACGCGTTTGATGCTTCTCTTCGTGGATTCGGCAACACCCAGCAGGGTGGTGCTGATGCTGCACGGGCCTCTCGCTTGCGCCTGCGAGCAACTGCCGGCGAAGGTTATGCCATGGCCCTCGCCACCAAGCAGAAGCTCACGCGCATGAACGAAGAGGCAGACCGCCTCACCAGGCTCATGCAAGGTGTCGGCACCAACAGTGCCGATGTCCGCACCGCTTGGAGCATCAACCAGGGTGCCAAGCGGCTCGTATTCGATGCCATGATGGCCAATCGAGAAGTCCAAGCAGCGCGCATGCAACTTTCCGCGGTCATTGCCCTCCCGGCAAGCATCCACGGCGGAGCTAAAGGGCCGCGTCGCGAAGCCCCGCCGACAGAACCGGTTGTTGCCCCGGCCTATGCTGAAGACCTCGGGAGCCTCGCAAACGCTGCTGCGAAGTTGGCCGCCCTGCTCAATGCAAAGAACATCGTGACAGGCTTCACCGCAGGCATCGAAGGTGCCCGCCAAACCCAAGCCGAATACGGGCAGATGCAGATGGCCGCCCGGCAGGCTCAACGCAGCGTCGCGGACATCGCAGCCAAGGATGGACGCAAGAAGGGAGTTTCGGCTTCTCGCCTCATTGGCGCTGCAGATGGATACATGGCGCGCTACGATCGCACGACGTGGGACAACCCGAACAAGGGCAAATCAGCTGAGAACGCTGCCCGGGCTGCAGAGAAGGTTCTAGATCGGATGGTTTCCGGCGACGTCGATGACGGCTGGAGCAAACGTCTCGAGCGCCGTGCTGAAGCCTATAAGCAGGAAGCCTTCTTCCGGCCCATCGCCGCAGATGCTGCAAAGATGGAAGCGCAGACGCGGGAGGCCCTTGCCGATTACGAGACCTCGATCGGCGTCAACGCCTCCGACCCGGGCGCTCTTGCTTCAGCCATCGCCAAGGCTCAAGCCGAAGTAGACGCCCTCACGAACAAACTCGCAGACGCCCCTGCAGGTATCGTCAGAAAGCGGGACCAAATCCTTGCATCGAGCGGTCTAGACGCAGCGCGGTCACTGCCCAACTTCGTTTATCCGCTTCCGGGCGACAAGGGGCTTCCGGGAACATCTGCTCCGAATGACCCGCGCACACCTGCCGGCCCTCGAAATCCGTCGAATCCCCGACGTCCGAGTGATCCAAGAGATCCGTTCGACCCGCGCTCAGTCCCACGCGATCATTATTGAAGGCTCATCGAGAACCCACTTTGAGGATAAACAAAGGGCGGCCTGCGGGTCGCCCTTTTCCGTTTAAGGAAAAATGAGGGACTTTGTTTCCTGTTGGAACAAAGGATGCAGGGAAAAGTTGTTGACGATTCCTGCCCGCCTAGTAAATATATCCAGACAAGTTCCAGGGGGCATCTGGATCAGGACCGAGCGCGCCAAGATCGTGGGCCAATCTGATTCATAAACCCCAAACAAGACGGAGTTTTTATATGCGTCCCGCTCTCGCGGCCCTTTCGCTCGCCCTACTCTCGGGTTGCGCCACGACCGGCAACTTCCAAGACAGTGCCGTTGGCGTTGGTGGTGGTCCCAACAAGCTCAAACGCACTCCTTGTGCGTGCCTGGAGAAGCGGCAGCCAGAAGGGCTGCCGAGCTTCCTGCAGGAAGCCTCTGCACCACAGGAAGCTCTGGCGTAATGGGCAAGGGCAAGGAACCTGCCGCAAAGACTTCGGCGTCCGAAGACTCGACCTCCGCAACAGCCGCCGCTGATGCGGCCGCCGACAAGGTTGGCGCATTTCCGCAGGACTACGACACCGATGCATTGCCCGAGCGGCGCATGGCCGCATTTGCTCGGATGATGTCAGTCATCGCGGTCGTAGAGGCTTTTTGCATCGCTGCACTGTGCTTCACCCTGATGGCGCTCATGCCGCTTCAGAAGGTCGTCCCGATGGTCGTCGCCAGTAATGACAAGGGCGATGAGATCATCCGCCTCAACCCTTCGTCGCTCGAAAGCCCAACCGTCGATTACGTCTCCGAAATCGGCCTGCGCAATTACGTCATCAAGCGGTACTCGATTGTCGGCTCAGACGCCGAACAAGCGATCAACTGGGGTGGTGGCTCGGTCGTGGAGCTCATGACAACCCCTGAGGCTTATGCCTCCTTTATGACGGCTGCGCGCGCCGAGCACGAGAAGCTTCGCCAAGCAGGGATGATCCGCAAAGTTCGGATCGATTCGGTCCGAAAGATCGGCGAGAACACTTGGCAGGTCGAATTCGTGACCACCGATATGGCTGAAGAGACCCCCTTCGCACCCGCATCGCAGGGTACTTCGCGCACCTGGATCAGCACCTTCGAAGTCGCTTTCGAGCCGAAGAATGTCGCCTATTCCGATCGCCTCAACAATCCCTTCGGCATGACCGTCAAGTCCGTCAACGACGCTCGCCGCGACTAAAACCACATATTGGTCAGGAAATCGATATGAAGCACACTATCAATATCGCCATCGCTGCTGTTTTCGCGGCGGCCATCACTCCCTCGGCCGCCGCGCAGTCGTCTCAGCAAAAGGCTCAGGCGGCCGGCGATTACGGAGCTCTCGACAAATCGTACCTTGAGCCTGTGGGGGCGATCCAGAAGGCATGGGATAACCCAGCGACCAGCATGGGTGTCAGCCAGGAGACTCCGGGTTACTCTCGCTTCGAGTATCAGCCTGACCGGATCATCCCGCTGCGCTTGCGCGAGGCTATGAATACCACGATTCGCTTCCCGGCCGATGAGCTGATCGAAGACGTTTACGTATCCGATCCGGTTTCCTTCGAGGCCATCATTCCCCGCTCGAATGTCGTGATGATCCGCGTCATCCGACCAGGCGCCGACGGAAACGTCGTTGCGATGGGCAAATCCGGAAACCTCTACCAGTTCTACGTTCGAGGCGAAGGGGCCAACACAAAGACCATCACCGATATCTCGGTCGACATAATGGTCACGCGACGCGCCCAAGCGATGCCCGCGTCGATGGGAGGGATGTCTCGGAGCGCATCAGCCTCGGATCTGAAGGTCGAGGCCGACTGGCTGCGCTCTATCGGCTTTCGGCCTGAGAACATCATCCATGACCTCGGAATTTTCGTTCCGGAAGGTCACTCGGCCGGCATTCCGCCCGAGCGTGTATTTCGCGATGGTCAGTACACCTACATCGACTACGGTGCCAATGCCGATGCAATCAACGAGTGGCCTGTAGCCAGCTTGGTCGTCCAAGGCGTAGAATCGCCCGTGAACGTCCGGACTGCTGGTCCCAACGGCCGAATGCTCGTCGTCGAAGGCGTCGGCGACATCGTTTTGCGCAACGGCCTGAAGTTCGTCTGCATCAAGCAGCGCAAAGGAAGCAGCGTTCCCAACATCGCCACCTTCAACCAGGCGGTAACAACCCCCGCCGCCACTCAGCGTGTCGACAATGGCGTCGTTCAGAGCAACATGCCCCCCGCCCTCGCTTCGCCTTCCACTGGACGGAAATACGAAGTCGATCTCGGCTCTGGCTCGCGTGCAGAGATGGAGCGCGCCTACGTGACCCTCAAAGCTCAGAATGCCAACCTGATCGGCAACGCTGAAGCTCGCTTTCCGGACGCGGCATCACTCCGCACAGGCGGCACTCTCGATGCCGATCCCAACCCCGGCGATGTCCGCCTTCGCGTCGGGCCATTCTTTGGGCTCGCCGAGGGAGTAAGGGTCTGCAAGGCCATGACCGCTGCAGGAAAATCCTGCGCCGTCATCTCTGCGAGCTAACCGGACCAAGCCGCCCTCCACGCCGCTAGACACTCCAACACGCGCACTCTCGCGTCCGAGGACATTTTCGTGAAACTCACTGACCAGCAGAAGAAGTATTTGACGATAGGCTCCGTCGGTCTCGGCGCCCTCGTCACCATAGGGGGCCTCGCATGGGTGATTTCCGCAACTGGCGATGACACCGGTTCAGATACGACATTCGAGAACAATACTCCGACCCTAACCGGCGCTGCCAATCATCCGGGAGACGTCTCGATATTCCCGCAGCAGATCTCGATGACTGCAGGGCCGGACGGCGTGGAAACCGGCACTGCCACGATCACGGCGATGTATCACGATTTCAACGCCACCAGTATCACGCTGCGTGGCGATCCTCGCCTCAAGTGGGAATCTGACTGCATAGAAATAGGCCAGATCCTGCCGGCCAATGAAAGCTGTGAGATAACTCTCTCCTACGGGAAAACTTTCGCCGCAGCTCCTACTGACTCAATGGTCGTTCCCCAGCTTGTGGTCGTGGGGAACTCGCGCACTGCGGGCGGGGATGCAAAGCCTGTTGAAGCCTCCGCAACCATTGGCGGCGCAATGCCCAACGGGACCCCCGTCGATGGCGCCGGGGATATGCTCACATCTACCGGCTCGGACGTTGATCCCTACGGCCCAGCTCCCGCCGCTCCGCCTGTCGACTATTCTCAAGCTCCCGTACGTGAAGTTCAGCCGAGTCTCTCGCCGCGCGAAAGATTTCTCCTGTCACGTCGACAAGCTGTGTTCGGAGGCGCAAGTCCCAGAATTGGAGATCGCCGCTCCGCTCGGCCCTCCGGTGGCTGGGATGAATTGAATATCCCAACTTCGACCTCGTCGATGCCCCAGAACATGACGCGTGTCGTCACAATGGACCGGGTCATCACTGCTGCCCTCGTCCGCCCCTACGACAGCCGCTCTGCCCAGCAGGTCGTCGCCCAGGTCGATCGAAACGTCTACGGGGGCCACGGCCGCACTATCCTGATACCCCGTGGCTCGAAGCTCATCGGCGTTGCTCAGGGTGGAACAGAACGTGTCGCCATTTCATGGACGCAACTCATCCGCCCCGATGGCGCTCGTTTCATCATTCAGGCCGAAAGCGGCGATGCCATGGGGCAAGCTGGAGTGCCCGGGAAGATCAATCAGCGACTCCTAAAGCGGTATGGCTCAATCCTGCTGGGAACCACCCTGAACGCTGGTATTGCGAAGGTCTTCGATGCTGAAGAGACCGCTGGAACAGGCGACCTATCTCCGCCGGCGCGGAACAATGGCGCCATCATTAGCGACATCGTCCGCGCCGACCTTGAGAAAATCGCGAACGACATCGTTCAACGCAACTCGCGCGTTCAACCTATCGTCACTGTTCCTGCAGGCACCCGCATAACCGTCATCCCGACCATGGATCTCGTCTTGCGACCCGCTTCGCGCAAACAAGTCCAGGCGCGCGCTTATCCGCGGCCTCAGAACGCGGGCGCTCAGGCTCCGGCCTATGCCGATCCAGCTTCGTCGGAGCAGGGCGGCGACAGTCCTTCGATAAACTTCGACGAATCTTCGGGGAATTACACCACCACTCCCGACGATCTGCCCTCGAGAGAAGCGCCGCCAACCTCCTCTACGCCTCCATGGGAGACGAATTGACAATGGATATGAAGCTCCTCGAGCGGATGCTGGCTCCGCTCGCAGAATACTACGAGGCTGAGGACTACGAAGAGGTTGCTATCAACCAGCCTGGAGAGATCTGGTGTCGGCGGCACAAGGTCGACACCCAGGGCAGGATTTGGGTCCGAATCCCCGACGAGCGCTTCACCCTCAAATTTCTCACGCTCATCTGTCGAGCCGTCGCCAATACCTTTGATCAGAAATTCGATCCCAGTGACCCGACGCGGCCTTCGACGGTATTCGCTACCCTGCCACCCTATGAGCATCGTTTCGGCGCGATCGCGGGCATGAACATCGTCTACGATCAAACCATTCCGGAGGGCGGCATCGCCCTGTGTATCCGTAAGGGCGCTGGGGCCAAGCGCGTTCATGCCGTCGACTTCAAGGACTGGGGTCTCGAGGAAGGCAAGGGTGTCCAGAAGGGCCACGAACACATCGCCAAGCTCTCAGATCCGAACGAGGACGCCATCCGATGTCTGCGAGACGCAGTCCAGCAAGGCTGTAACATCCTGATTTCGGGCGGCACCTCGACTGGTAAAACCACCCTCTTCAACCGGATCATCGAAGAAGTCGATGAGCGAACCCGCATAATCACGGTGGAGGATACGCGTGAAATCAAGCTGGGCGCCCACCCCAATCACGCCCACCTTATCCTCTCCAGAACCGACCGAAATTCCATCTTCACATATGACGATGCGATCGACGTCATCATGCGCTTCACCCCTGACATTGTCCTGGTCGGCGAAATCTCAACCACCAACGCAGGCACACTCTGGAGGCTCACCGGTACCGGGCATGGAGCAATGATGACGACCATCCACGCGTCGACGGTCGATCATTGCTACGACGTCCTTTTCGAACGAATCTCCGCGAACATACCGAACATGGATCGCGAAAAGACCATACAGAAGATCCGCGAGAACTTCTGCATCATCCAGATGAGCCGGGACATGAACGGGAATCGCGTCATTACTGACATCGCCGCCCCCATTCCTGCGCAAGTGCCGGCGAACAAGGCCGCTTAGTGCGGTCCGAGCCGATGCCGCCCACGCCTAAGAACCAACCCGAGAGCAGCCATGTCAATTCAGTCTGAGACCTACAGCCCCGAACACATGCGCGCCGAAAAGGAGGCGTGGACGAAGTGGGTCATCGGTACAATCGGCCTCTGGGTCGTGACGTTCTGCCTTTTCATGGCCTTCTCGCCGCTGGTCTACTGGGCTGCAGAACACCCCTTTGACCAAACTGCATGGGGCGTAGTCTCGAATTACCTTTCACACATCGGCGAGCCGAACTTCGTCGCCAACGCGCACGATTCCTTATGGCGCATGCACTGGTCCGCTGGCCTGGCGACCTTCGGAATGAGCTTCCTCGCTTCGCTTTTCGTTGCGGCCATCTTCTACGCCCTGTGCCCCTACAAGTCATATGAGATGACCCATGGTGATGTTCGCTGGGCCGTCGACAAAGACATCCGGAACATGGAAAACCGGCGGCAAATTGGAATCCGCGGCGGGTACGTCGGCATTCTCGGAAAGTGGAAAGACGGCAAGTACATCCGCTTGATCGAGCCGATCTCCGTCGCCTGCTCGGCGCCTCCAGGCACCGGTAAAACCGCAGCACTGGTCGTCCCCTCCATCGTTGAGTCGCCGAACGTCTCAATGATCGTGAACGATCCCAAGCCCGAGCTCGCGGAAATGACCTCGGGCTATCGCGCGGAAATCGGCAACGTCTTCATCATCGACTGGTCCGCGACAGACAAGCCTCATCAAGGGCTCTTCTATCCCCGGTTCAACTTCCTCTCGAGCGACCTGGTTCCCCCTCCGAATACCGCTGAACGGGATACCTATCTCGATGCCGTCGCCAAGGTCCTCATTCCCGACACCGGGAAAGGAGACAAATATTTCGTCGACAAGGGCCGTGATTGCCTGACCGGCTTTATGCACTACCTCGTCAGCCACGTGAACGACGCAGGAAGCGAGGAAGGCGTTCCGACTGAATGGAAGGGCATGGAGGCATCATTCCCCATGCTAGTCGACTGGATCGCAGATGCGCAGTTCCAAGCTGGCAAGAAGGCCGAGGAAGCGAATGCTCAAGCCGCGGCCAATAAGCAGCTGCCCAATGCCGATGGCATGAAGATGTTCTTGTCGGGGCTCGCCGACCAGATCAAAGCCAACAACTACTCGGAGCGCGCGTTCACCTCGCTCGCGCCGCTTATCGACATGGCAGACAAGGAGCGCTCGGGTGTTCTCGGTACAATGGACCAGGCTCTGCTTCCCTTCAAAAACCGCGCCGTCAAAGAGCGCACGTCGGCCTGTGACTTCACGCCGGCCGATCTTAGGGGGATGCAGGATCCAGAAACAGGCGAATGGCTTCCTGTTACCCTCTACATCTGCGTCAACCAGGCTGAAGCACAAGCTTTCGCCAACATCACGGCCCTCCTCTACGAGGTCCTCAGCCGTGAGTTCCTATCCTACGGGCCGAACGAAATCGACAAGCGCGGTCGCAAGATGGGGCCCATGACCATCTGCTTCATGATGGACGAGTTCGCGAAACTTCCCAAATCCGAAACGGTCCTCACCGGACCCGATCTCGGCCGTTCGAAGAAAGTCAGCTACTGGCTCATCTTCCAGGCCCGCTCCCAGATCATCAAAACGTACTCGAAGGAAGACGGCACCACGATCGATTCCACATGCGGCGTGACAGTGTTGCTCTCCCAGAACGATGCCGAAACCGCCTCTCACTATGTGAAGACTGTCGGCAAGACGACTATCCGCAAGGAAAGCCATTCGCGGCAAGTCGGCTTCTCGAAGGCGTCCAATCCTTTCTCCAAAAACCAGAGTATCGCCAGTGAAGGCGTGGACTTCCTTCGCATGGAAGACATCACTGCCATGAAGCCCGGCACGCACTTGATCCTTCCGCAGAACTTCCTCAACCGTCCAATGAAGGTCGATAGCCCCTTCTTTTTCGAAGACGACAACATGCTCGCGAAGGTTTTGAATGCCCGAACCGGGAAAGGGCCCCCTCCGGCAAAGCCACTGCCGGAGCACATTCGCCTTAAGCGACGCGAAGAGTGGATCGCAAAGCTTCGCAAACAGCAGGACATGGACGCTGCCAAGCAAGCCGAAGGCCTCAAGGAGGTCGCAGTTGCCGGCGTCCAAGAAGACGCCGCCTAAACCCTCATTCGCTTATCTTCGGTTCCTAGAGGGGGCGTCGCAAGGCGCCCCCTTTCATGTCCAGATCGACGCTTCGGGCAATGCTCAATAGCAAGCTCACTCTAGACCTCGAGCAGTCTGCTCCATTCACCGGCACAAAAAAGGGGGCGCCCAAAGGCGCCCCCTTCCCGTCCCAGCAATGCTGGATTGATTATCGACCGCGTCCGTTGTTCTGCTCGAACGCAGCGGCCATCATCGCGAAATCTGCATCCTGCGACTGGTCCTTGTCGATCTTTGCAGGACCCTTGCTGCGAGTCTGGCTCTGAGCCTTGTCGTTCGTCTGGCTCTGGCCCTTCTCCTGATCGCCTCGCTCTTGGCTCTGCTCGGCGCTCTTGTTCCGGATGCCACGACCTTCGAGCTCGGCATTGATCGCCCGGATGCCACGCGACAGCTGCATGTTCGCCGAAAAGTCGTCGCCCACGAGACCGACAGGTTTGCCGTCCTTTTCAGCGATCTTCTTCTGATCGGCAAACGACATCGCCTTGACCTGGTCGACCGAAATGCCAGCCGCATCCGCGCGCATGTTCGCTTCCTTGTCGCGAAGCTCAGTCATGATGTCGCGGCTCTTTCCGATGACAGCAAGCAGCTGCGGCGTCGTAGCCGAAGCCATCTGGTTCAGCTGCTTCTGGTGATTGTCGCGATCGTTCTTCGGATCACCCAGGCGGAAACCGCGGTCCTGGTACTGGGCCATGAACGCCTTCGACTCCCGCTTACGCGCTTCATCGCGAGCAATTTCGGTGTTCTCGTAGCTGTTCGTTTTCGGCGCGCCGCCGCGTTCTTCGTATTCCCGGATGAAGCGCTTTTCGGCTTCCTCACCCATGTATGCCGAGAAGCGCTCCGGCTCCATCGTGCGCACACGGAAATGCGCCTTGTGGTTCTTCGTCTCCGCCTGATAGGCACTCGACGAGGCCGTTTCACGCAGAAGCTTGCGGAAATCCGCTTTCTGCGAATGGGCCGGGAACATCTGGTAGGTGTCCGGATCGTTTGCACGAACCTTCTTCGGTTCTTGCGTGGTGCCTTCGCGCTTTTTTGCTTCCGCGCGCAATGCATCCTTTGCAGCGAGCACCTGTTCACGGTCAGCCGCCCAGGCCTTCCGTGCGGCGTCACCACGATATTCGCCGAGCTGCTCCTTCTTGGCCGCGACATCTTCCTTCGACATGCCTTCGGTCTTCATCCGGTAGGCCCCGCGGTCCCGATCGAACTCGATCGGCATACCGGCCTTTGCCGCATCAGCCTTCAGCTTCTGATTGTCTTCCTGCTTCGAATACAGATATTCGGGTCGCGCCATTTTCTCATCTCCTACGGTCCGACTGATCGAGGCCTTATGCCCCGCCAACTACCGCGTGCTATTATTGTGCACGGGTTCCTCACACATCCGCAAGGGGTGATCTCGATTTTTCGGAATTTCCTCCCGAACGGAGGAAGAACGCTTTGCGAAACATCCAGAACCTCCCTACAAAGATCCTCATGAGATTGTGGATAGCCGAAAAACCTGACGCTGGTCGTCAAATCGCCAAGGCTCTGGGCGGAGGTCATGGATCTAACGGACAGATCACCTTGTCCAATGGTGACATCGTCACCTGGGCAATCGGGCACCTCCTAGAATCCTACATGCCACAGGACTACAACGAGGATTACAAGAAGTGGGATCTCGATCACCTTCCCATTCTCCCAGAACGGTTCCTTCGGAAGCCTGAGAAGAGCAAGGCCGGTCAGCTCAAAACCATCGTCCGGCTAATCAAGCAAGCCAGCGAAGTCGTCATCGCGACTGACGCCGGGCGTGAGGGGGAATTCATTGCATGGTCCATCCTCGATTACGCCGGCTGGAAAGGCCCAACTCTTCGCTTCTGGACAAGCTCTCTCAATGAAAGCCACCTGAAAAAGGCGGTTCATCAGCTCATCGATGATGCAGAGAAGAAGCCCCTCTACGTTGCAGCGCGCATCAGGTCCTCAATGGACTGGGCGGATGGGATCAACTGGAGCCGATACTACAACCTGCGCAGCGGCAACTATGGAGATGCGCCCCTGTCGCTTGGCCGCGTCCAGACTGCCACACTCGCAATCCTCGTTGATCGTGACGAGGAAATCGACAACTTCAAGCCTTCCCCATACTATGAGCTGAAAGCCACCATGGACGTCCCTCAGGGTAAGCTGGAGCTCATGCATGCTCCGCCCGAGGAAAAGCGGATCACTGACGCAGCGGTAGCGCAGGACATCGCGCGTCGTACCGAGGGTGTTCCGACTAACCTCAAGGTCGAGAAGAAGCCGAAAACCTTCTCACCTCCCCCACCTTTCAGCCTCCCCGAACTGCAGATGACTGCGTCTTCGCGTTGGGGGTGGTCCGCTAAGAAAACCCTCGATGTCCTCCAGCAGCTCTATGAGAAGGGCGCAGTCACCTATCCCCGTACCGATAGCGGCTACCTCACCGAAGAGATGGTCGACGACATGCCAAAACACCTCGGCGCGCTGCGACAGCATCCGAAGTTCCGCGAGATGGCGTCGATCGATCCGGTCATTCGCAAGAAGATCTTCGATTCCAAGAAGGTCGAAGACCACCACGGGATTATCCCTACCGAAGAACACGTCGATATCTCCAGCCTCGGTCCCGAAGCCGAGAACCTTTTCGAGGTCATCGCCCGCCGCTTCGTTGCCGCGCTCATGCCGGATGCCCAAGGCTCAACAACCAGCATCAGCGCGACCATCGATGGAGTTCTCTTCAAGACCTCCGGGACCATCATCTCTGTCCCTGGCTGGAAAGCCGTTTGGGATGACAAGCCCGATGAGGACGAGAAGAAAGGCGGCGAGGAAGACACCAACCGGGTTCTGCCGCCGGTCGAGGATGGCCAGACTACTCGAGCCAGCCGGGTCGAAGTCCTCAATAAAATGACCCGGCCGCCGCCGCACTTCACCGAAGGCACGCTGCTCAAGGCCATGATGGCCGCCGGATCGAAGAACGACGACAAGGAAATTCGCGAGCTTCTGTCCAATGGAGGGCTTGGGACACAGGCTACCCGTCAGGACATCCTCGAAAAACTAAAGAAGCGCACATTTGCCGTTCTCAAGGGCAAAAAGTTTCTCTCGACGCCCCGAGCTCGCGAGTTCATTAAGATCATTCGCGATGATGGAAACCGGCTCGCGGACGTTGTCGCAACTGCGAATTTGGAACGTGAGCTCCGCCAGATCGAGAAAGACCCTTCCTCGGCGCTTCGGATCTGGACCAGATACACTCAAACCCTGATCGGCGAGATTTCCCATCTCAAATCCGGCCCGGCACCGCGCAAGCTCACGCCGGCTCCGCGAAGGTCGGGAGGCAAAGGGTCTGCCGGTGGTGCACGCAAGGCAGCACGCAAGTTCTCATCGTCCAAGAGTAGCTCAAAGAGAAAGAGTGCGAGAGGCTAAGGCACTCGCAGGGATAGTAGGAAAACATGACCCAGGTCATCTCGGCTTCGAGGCAATTCTGCCCTCGAAGCCGCTCCTGCCAACCAGCCGAGCCGTCTGACATTGGAGAAGAGCTATGCAAAGCACTGCTGGCGCCAAGGGGCCCGTCGATTATGCCAACGAATTGAGCACGCCGTTCTTTACGCGCGGCCAGCTTCTGGCCTTCCGACACCCTCCTTCCCAATCGGCCATCGAGAAGGTCCTCAAGGCGGGCAGCCACGATTACATCCCGCACGAGTACATCCGAGCCGTTCTTGACAGGTATATCGGAACCGGCCGCTGGGAATTCTCTGCGACGCTCCACTCCCTCGACAAAGAGGTCCTGACCAAAGAAGACCGCGGCACCGAAGTCCAGATGCTCGCGCTGACCGCCAGCGTGAACGTTGATCTTCGCATTCACGCCCGCGATGGGTCGGGGCAGACGCTTACTTACAGTGCAATTGGCTCCAGCACCCATCAGGCCGGCGTTGAAAAAGGATACGGCTCGATCACGGCAAACGCGATCGGCTCGGCAGAATCGCTTGGCCTCAAGCGGGCGGCATCCAATCTCGGCAAGGCATTCGGCTTCGACCTGAAATCGAAGGTCAAGAAGGAAGACCTCCCTCCCCCACTCGACCATTTCAACCAGAAGGTGAATGAGCACTACGCGAACAAGTTCGGCACTCCTCTCCCCTTCGAGATCGAACAAAACCCACCCTCGGAAAGGCTCCGGATAACCAGTGATCCTTCTCCTTCGGCTGCCGATGCCCAGGAAAGCAACGTCAGTCCTATACGCGCTGAAGAAAGCGAGAAACCAGCGCACGACGAGAAGGCCACCGACGATGCCTGGGACCTCTCCAAGGTTCCGGATGACTTCCCCGGCTGGCTATCCTGCCTCGAAACGCTCATCGGTCAGCTCAGCAATCTTTCCAACGAGCGGGAGATTAAGACCTTCGTTCGCCGCAACAAGAAGGTGATCGGAAAGCTTCCCACGCTCCCTGCTGAAAATGGTCATCCCGAGCGCGACTTCGTCAAGCGCTGGGAGCGCAAGCTCGCCGAACGCTACGACGAGCTCGGCATCAAACGCCCCAAAGAAATCGAAAAGGCAGCCTGAATATGCTTCTTTCCTTCCCGCCAGGTTGGAACCTCAAGGTGCCAGTTGGTACTGTTCTTGTTCGTGTGGATGTCGTCATGAACACACGGCCTGGTGCCGGTGGCTACGCTGCGATCCTCGAAGCCGCCGATCAGAAAGAAAGCGTGCTGCTGCGAGGGGGCATCCCCGAGACCAACACCGAGCACATGATAAAGATGCTCGGCATACGGCTGGCGGAAGAAATTCAGGGAAACCGTGCAGTGATCCTCACTCGCAGCAGCATCATGTATTCGTCGCTCAGCATGGTCTTCAAGCCATACAAACTGATCCGCCTGCTCGGCAATTCTCCCCTCGCGGTCGCCGATGCCACTCGGCACGCTCATGTCATGGCTGAGCGGGCCCTGTGCCGCGAGGAAGCTTCCGAAGAGCGGATGATGATGGCTCGGTTTGAGCCAAGCAAAGAAGAGTTCCACAACAACCAGGACACAAAGACTGCTCACGCAGCCCTGCAGACCTTACTGGATACCGTCGGGGTCTCGGATCTGAAGAGTCCCTCCGTTCAGAAGGCGGTGCAAGAGGTTCTCGAGGCCACCGAGAACGAGGTCGTGGCCTTTCACCGTGACGCCATTCGCCAATGCACTGCGAATGACATCCCAAAGCCTACTCGAGAGAAAGAAAATTAAGTCGTGACGACTCTCACAGCAGCAAGCATCGCCGACAGTCTGAACAGCGGCCGCGCTCGAACGAAGCAGCATGGGCAGGGCTACATGGCCCTCTGCCCAAATCATGATGACATCAACCCTTCCCTTTCGGTCCGCGAAACCGAGAAGGGCCGCATCCTCCTTCACTGCTTCGGCACGAGCTGCCCCGACCAGCGCCAAGTCTATGCAGCCGTTGAGGGAGCACTGGGCCTCGAGCCTGGGGCGCTCAACGGCCCGGGCGAAGACTATACGCCCTCGCCCATCCGGCGCGATACCGTGCGCAAGCGCCGCGCCGACGTCGATCATATCTGTCCGGTGCCCGACGATGCGCCTCCCATCGCACGCAAGGCGAAAACGAAGAAGTTCGGCAAGCCGACTAAGATCTGGACATACAAGAACGCCGAAGGCCGCGTGATGGGTCACATTGCGCGGTATGACATTCCCGCGACCGAGACCGATCCTGCAGACAAGGTCATCTGGCCGTGGACTTTCGGGATCCGAGAAGGTCGCCGGGAGTGGTGCGTGAGCGCGATGCCTGAGCCTCGCGTTCTCTACAACCTCGACAAGATCGCCAAGAACCCGAACGCTCCCATTGTCATTCATGAAGGCGAGAAGGCCTGTGACGCCGGAGAAGAGCTCTTCCCCAACTGGATTCACACCACTCCCGTCGGTGGCGGCAAGGCGCCCCATATGAGTGACTTCAAGCCCCTCGCTGGGCGCCAGGTTATCATCGCTCCCGATAATGATTGCGCTGGGGTGGAATTCATCGCCCAGGTCTCGGAGATCCTGCTCGAGCTCGACACCACGCCAATGATCCTGCGTTTCCCGACTTCGTACATCGTCGAGGATGGTGCGCTGAAGAAGGAACACTACGCCATGCGTCAGGGCGACGACATGGCTGATCACGCCGCGCGCGGCTGGACAACCGACCTCATCCGCGAGGCCGTATCGCTCAGCGGCTATCCGCTCACATGGGCAGTCGAGGACTGGCCTCAGGATAATTCAGAAGCGGAGACGTAAGGCAAGCAGAATATTTGAGGGAGTTTCAGGATTTTTCTGGAAGGCTAGTTGCATTCGGAATGCAGTTAGTGGGACAATTGGAGTGTCCAATGGAGGAAAATTCTCATGACCGCTTATTCTTACAAGTCTTTCGCTACTCGCGAGCAGGTGGCCGGGCAGCAGATTCCGCTGATCACCGTCCCCCACGGGCACGCGCTCAATAACGAGCATCGTGCCCCGTTTTCGTCGGGCACCACTGCAGCACGCGCCCTGATGGTTCACGCCCAGCGCGAACTTTCCGATCCGGTGCGCGGTCCCGACTACTTCAACCGCCTCCGCACCATGTACGACAGCGCGTCGATCAACAGCCAGAGCGTCAAGCGTCGCCTTCGCATGCGCCAGCAGCGCGCCGCGGCCGCCCTCGCCAACAGCGACGTCGAGCTTAGCGCCGAGCAGCTGCAGACCGTTGCCGATATCGCCATGGTCCAGGCTGAAATCGGCCAGGCCCTTCTCCCTGAAGTGCTGGCGAGCGGCCAGCCTGCCGAGAAGGTCATCGAAGAAATCGACGACATCACGCGTCAGGCCCTGCGTTCGGCGACCCTCCTCCGCACGGAACAGCAGATCGGCAAGGAAGTCGACCCCAATGCCTGGACGCGTGAACTGAGCGATCGCCTCGCCAATGCACCGCAGGCAGACAACAGCGAAACCGCGGCAGAAGCCCGCGCTGAACTCGTCACGCGTTTCAGCGGCCTCGTCTACCAGCTCGAAGAGCAGCTCCCCGTCGCAATCGATCGTGACGAGCCCCTCTATGACATCGACGACGCGATGGATCCCGAGGCTGTTGCCACCACGGTCAACAGCCTCTCGGAAGCCATGGGCGAGGCATTCAATCCCGACGACCTCGAGCAGAACGAAGAGCTCACCTACCAGGCTCGCCAGTCGATCTGGCAGAGCATGTCGATGGATGAGCGCACGTTCGCTGCCACCAAGATCGCGCTGACGCCCGCTCAGCGCGTCGAAGTCGGCATGTCCATCGCCAACTCGACGCCGCCAGCCATCCGTCTTCCCGAGCAGGAACTCGGCACCGGTCGCTTCGACGTCCGTATGTCGACCGAAGAAGAAGCCCGCGCCATGGAGAGCCTTCTGCGCTTCGCCGGCGAAGAGCGCACCTACCCCGGTCCGGAGAAGGCTGCTCAGCACATCGAATCCCTGAAGGAGCTTTCGATGCCGGCTGGCCAGCAGGGCCGGATGACGATCGGCTTCGCTGTTGCCAACAACCCGGCCGCGGTCGAACACGCCAAGGGACTGATCGAACGTCTCAGCCAGCGCGATGATGCCCGCATCATCCTCCACGCTGAGAACCCGCAGGTCGCTGAAGAGCTCCAGGCTGCCCGCAAAGCCGCCCTCGAGGCCAACGGCCATTCCTTCAAGCCGTTCAAGGATGGCGCCGACGCAACTCGTGAGCTGGGCGGCTGGACCCTCCCCGACAACGGCGAAGACCGCATCCTCGGCAAGGACAAGCGCGACGCGGAAGTCTTCGTCGCCAATACCGACAAGGTATGGGCGTACAACAACGCGGTCGACCTCGAAATCACCTCGCAGAGCGAAGCGATGACCAACATCGTGAACGCCCAGCGTGCTGCCAATGCTCGCGAGAACGACGTCAAAACCGCGCGCGAAGCCATGCTCGCATCCCGCGATCCGGCGCTGGTCCAGAAGGCTGTTGAACTGGCTGAAGCAGGCCAGAGCGACAAGCAGGCTCGAGCAGCTGCCAACGACAGCGCTGACAAGCAGCTCGTCAAGGAGCTGACCGACCTGGAAGGCAAGTCCCGCAAGGCTTACGCTGCCCTCGAAGCTGCCAAGCAGCATATGGAGAAGATCGAGCGGCAGGCCGCTCAGGACGCGTATCGCCAGTCGGCTCCCGGCGACGTCGCCCGAGCAACGATCGTCGATCTCGCACAGCAGCAGGGCAAGCTTTCCAAGGTCTACGTCCCGGGCAACCCCGCCAAGGGGGCGGTCATCGAAACGTCCAAGGGTGCACTCGCGGAGCAGCGTGAATACGTCGCCCAGCGTTACGCACAGCGCCTGCGCAATGGCACCGCTTCGGAGCGCGGCAACCTTCGCCGCCTCTTCCATGCAGAACGCGGCGTCAACGCGACCCTCGTCGACGGCTCGAACTACTATCGCGAGAGCAAGGGTGCGCAGAAGGGCTTCGAAGCACTGCGCGGCCGCATCGCGGGCCTTTCGAAGTCGGGCGTCATCCTGACCAGCCACAACCCGAAGAACGAGATCTCCGCTGAAATCGTCAACAAGTCGGGTCGTCCGGCCCTGATGGCAACCGCATGGCGCGTGAGCGAACATTCGACGCCGACCGATCTTAACGGCCGCCAGGTCACCCTGTCGGAACGCAAGACCGAACTCGACCTCGGCTTCGCCGCAGTCGGCGGGAAGGACAGCAATGCCTCCAAGGCCCGCGAATGGTCGCACAAGGAGCTGAAGGGCGCCGTCATCACTGTCACCGGTGGTGGCTCGATGACCCGCGAAACCTATGACGCCATCCAGGATCTTGCCGTCAAGAAGGGAACCAAGGGCCACTCGCTCAATGCCGACGAAGTCGGCAAGCTGTACGAAGAGCTCCTCCACGACGGCAAGGGCCATCTCGAGGCACCCAAGTTCGCGAACACTCAGCTGTCGCGTGCAATCGCACAGGAAGCTCTGGTCGACTACTCGTCGCAGGCGATCCTCGCCACCGACATGGGCAAGGACTATCACTCGGCGAACCTGATCCGTCAGGCCATCGACGCGGATAAGCTTGCTGCTGTCATCGACAAGGACGGCAAGCCCGTCCCCATCGAAGCGGCTCGCGAGCACAGCATGCAGTTCGCTCAGTCGATCGCTGACAACACGCGCAAGGATCTCGATCTCAACGTCTCGACCGCGAGTGAGTTCGGCCAGCTGGTCCTCACCGGCCTGCCCGGCGTCAACTCCGAGCGCGCAGAGCGCATGGGTGAAACCTACAACACCCTCAACGACGTGATGATGGCGGCAGAAGCCGGCGAAGCTTCGGCATCGCTCCCGAAGACGCTTCATCACGACCTGTCGCGCCCTGCAAACTGGGCGAGCGCCGAGGCTCGTGCTCACGAGATCGAGAATGCAGCCGACAAGGCAAACATGGATGCAATCGCGGTCACCAACCCGATGTACCCCAAGACCTTGAAGGACGCCGGCAGCCGCGAAATGCTCTACACCATGGGCGATGTGGACCTCAACGTCCCTACCGTCGCGATGATCGTGGGCGAGAAGACGAAGACGCACGACGCCGACGTCGAGGCAGCCCTCGCAGTCGCATCCGAAGCAAAGCAGAAGAACTGGGCGGTCTCGCTCCACCTCTCCGGCGAAACTTCGGCTTCCATGGCCAAGGCCATCGCAGAGATGCCGGAGGCCGAACGCCCCCGCATCCTGCTCGTCGGCGACGGCCACATGGGCGCAGCCAAGGACGCCAAGGTGCGCGAAGCGATCACCGCAGTTGGCCATGCAGGTGGCGGCTATGTCACCCGCACCGCACCGACTGAAAAGGCGGACGCGGGCATGGACGGCGAAGTCAGCTACAAGACTGACCGTCGCGCTGCGATCGAGCTTCAGGGTCGCCAGGCCAGTGCAGCTGTGGTCATGAAGAGCAACGGCAACGACATGGAAATGCTCGCTCTGCGAACTGCATTGCAGACCGGCAAGCCCATCGCCGCAGTCGGCCCCTCAAACCGCGAAGACCCCACCATGGACGACCTTCGCTTCCGCGGCGCCGGCTATAGCGCGAACCAGCGCCTCCTCCAGGGCGGTGATCGTGTCTCGGTGATGCTCGAAACCCGCAACACGGCATTCCAGCCCAACTTCATTCCGGATATGACCGAGCAGACGAAGGACAACTACATTCCCTTCGAAGGCTCGACTGCCGGCATGCAGAATGCTCCGAATGATCCGAAGCGCGAAAACGACATCGATCACTCGGCTGTCGAAAGCGGTCAGCGTATGTCGGCCAGCATATCCTGGCGCGAACCGGCAGAGTACATGCCTGCCGGCAAGGGCCTCGCCGAATTCCTCGACAACGTCGAGGCAGGCAACGCCCGTGACATTGCCTCGAAGGAAGCAGACATCGTCGCACAAGCTCGCGCAAACGATGCCAAGTTCCTCGATGTTTCGAGCCGGATGAACACTCGAGCCGATGTTGCCGCCGTGTTTGGTGAAATCAGCGACCGCTCGCAGGATGCGATCGACGCCGACACCCAGCAGCACTTCCTGCAGCAGCGCGCAGGGATGGGCCGCTAATCTCAGCACAAGCTGGGCCAAGAACAGCCCCGCCGGTTCTCCGGCGGGGCTTTTTCTTTGACCAAGAATGATTGGAAGGCTGCGCTTCAATGCGCCGAGAAGGGGAAAGACCGAGCCCAACCGACCTCACAGTTCAACACAAAGGTCAGCAGGGCAGGAGGAGCACAGGCTCCTCAAGTTAGAACTTCCTCGAATCAGCAGGAGACCTAGACGGCAGATCCACGGAAGGATATTGAGACGCGGGGAAAAGTTCCCCGAATTTAGGGAAAAAAGAAAGATTTCCCTGAAAGGTGCCACATAATCGTTTGACCTGAGGGCTCGCCAACCCTCACAATATGCAAAACTTCCACGGAGATCCTATGAATCGCGCCATTCTCGTCGGCACGGTTGTGTCCCAGCCCAGAGTGCTTGAGCTCGAGAACAACAGCTCGATCACCAAGTTCCGCGTCCAGACCACCGACGTATATCATGTGGACGGCGATCTGCGCGAACGCTCGCAGACCCATCTCATCGATGTCTGGAATGCACAGTTGCAAAGGGACGTCACCCCCGGCCTCTCGAAGGGCGATTTCGTATCGATCGTGGGAGCCATGGAGTCCCGGAAAATCAATGGTGACGACGGTCCCAGGTGGGTCACCTCCATTGTCATCCGCAACAGCGGATCCATTCAAGTCTTCGGCGGCCCTGGCTCGAACGTATCGACCCACGCGGAAGCTGGCGAATACGGTGTGAACGTAGATCACCGCCGCAAGCCGGACCAGGAGCCCGACGATTACGATCATGAAGATCGCCAGCCTGACCTTCACTGAAACCTCGAATTATCCAGAAACGCTCACACAAGGACACTCTCATGAGCCAAGACCAGAACAAGCGCCGCGTCATCGTTCGCGCCCCGATCACCATGTCGATTGGCCCCGTGCCTGACACAGTCGAAAAGACAGAAGAATTCGTCACCTTCGGCATCGCCAATCTACAGGCCGTCCTGCGCGACAAAGGCATCAGCGCAAAGGTCGACGCCGAGCAGATCATCGCAACCGTCGTCGACGGTTCCGAGAAGGCTGAGACCTTCACTGCCAACGGCCTACAGCTGCTCGATGAGCGCGCTTACCGGGTGCAGTCGAATGGCAAACAGCACAACCTCGAGTTCAGCACCGATCTCGGGAACTCCTTCAACGTCGTCGGCACCTTCTCCAACGAAGCCTTCGCCAACGCAATTGGCGCAGCATGGGTCGAGGGCCGCGTAGAAAGCGTCGGCTAATGCACCCCTGTCGATTTGGTTGGTATGAGCGCGGCCGGGTCACACGTTTCGTGTCCGGCCGCCGTAAGGCGGAGATCCCCGCTGACGAACCGTCGGCACCCGCCCAACTCAAAGCCGGTCCGAACGGCATCCGCGTCGTCGAAGCAGATATCGACGGCGAACAGTGGTTCGGCCGCCTCACATCCCGGCGCAAGGGTCTCAACGAAGGCCCCGTCGTCCTTTTCAAACTACCCTTGCTGCCAAAAGCATAAACGGAGCTCACTCATGAACGCCCAGACCGCCCTCGCCCCAAGCGAATACGATCAGGACTCGCCCAGCCTCGACCTCGTAGTCGATCGGCCAGACACCCAAGCGCGCTACGCTGACAGCCAGGTCTGGGCAGAGCGCCGGCTCGCGTTCAACCAGCTCGTCGAGAAATACGGCCACGACAAGGCTCTCAACAAGATCCTCCCATCGCTCCGGCCCAAGAGCAAGCACTGGAGCGAAGTGATCGAGGTCGACTACGGTCGCAACGAGCTGCTTACCGCGCAGGGCATCGATGCGCTGAAAGATCGGTACTGGTGTAAGGGCGACCGGCCGGACGATTCCGACGAGCCCGCCGACCCGCAGCATATCTTCGCCCGCGTGGCCTGGGCGGGTGCTGACGACGAAGAACATGCCCGGCGCCTCTACGACTACATCAGCCGTCACTGGTTCATGCCCGCAACCCCGGTCCTCTCGAACCTCGGCACTCCTCGTGGCCTGCCCATCAGCTGCTACCTGCAGTCGGTCGGCGACAGCCTCAGCGATATTCAGAACACCTTCGACGAGATCATCGCCATGGGTTCGAACGGTGGTGGCATCGGCACCTACTGGGGTGACCTTCGCGAAATCGGCCGTCCGGCCGGCCTCAACGGCAAGACCTCCGGCATCATTCCGTTCGTGAAGATCCAGGACTCCCTCACTCAGGGCATCAACCAGGGCGGCGTTCGCCGGGGTTCGGCTGCAGCCTATCTCGATATCAGCCATCCCGAAATTCAGGAATTCGTCGCGATCCGCAAGCCGACCGGCGACTTCAACCGGAAGGCGTTGAACCTGCATCACGGTGTCCTCATCACCGACGAGTTCATGAACTGCGTCGACAAGGGTGAACCGTTCCCGCTCCGCTCGCCGATGGACGGCACGATCGTGAAAGAAATCGATGCTCGCGAGCTTTTCCAGCAGATCGTCGAAACTCGTCTCGAAACCGGCGAGCCCTACATCATCTTCATCGATCGCGTGAACGAGAGCCGGCCGGCGCACCACGTCAAGCTCAACCTAATGGTTTCGACCTCGAACCTTTGTTCGGAAATCACCCTTCCGACCGGCAGGGATCACCTCGGCCGACAGCGCTCGGCGGTCTGCTGCCTCTCGTCGCTCAACCTGAACCACTGGGACGAATGGAACGGTGACGATTTCTTCTATGAGGATATCTACCGCTTCCTCGACAACGTCATGAGCGATTACATCCGCAAGGCGCCGGAAGGCATGCGCAATGCCATCTACTCCGCATGGCGTGAGCGCTCCGTCGGTCTCGGCGTCATGGGCTTTCACTCGTTCTTGCAGTCCCATTCGATTCCCTGGGAGTCGGTGCCCGCAAAATCCTTCAACCGGATGATCTTCAAGAAAATCCGGGCCCAGGCAGACCGCTGCTCGAAGCTTCTCGCTGAAGAGCGCGGGCCCTGCCCCGATGCAGTGGATGGCGGCGCCATGGAGCGGTTCAGCTACAAGCTTGCCATCGCTCCTACGGCATCGATCTCGATCATCGCCGGCGGCGCTTCGCCCTGCATCGAGCCATCGACTGCGAATGCGTTCAACCACAAGACGCTCTCGGGCAACCACGCCATCCGCAATCCGTATCTCAAGAAGCGGCTGGCTGAGCTCGAAATGGACACTCCTGAGGTCTGGACCTCGATCCTCGCAAACGGCGGCTCGGTACAGCACCTCGCTGACCTCGATGACCATACGAAGAAGGTCTTCAAGACCTGGATGGAAATCGACCCGAAGTGGCTGCTCGACTTCATGGGCGACCGCGCACCATACGTCGACCAGGCGATCTCGAACAATCTGAGCCTCGAGGCCAACCTCGACAAATGGGACCTCATGAAGCTCCACATGATGGCCTGGAAGAAGGGCCTGAAGTCGCTTTACTACCTCCGCTCGAAAAGCGTTCAGCGTGCCGGCAACCTCTTCGAAGGACGCCGCGGTGACGTCTCGTCCGATAACACCATGCGGCCGAGCCAGGCGTTCATTCCGGCTCAGAACGACGACGCGTACGAAACCTGCGATGCATGTCAGTAGTCTGACGTAACATACTGATATTGCGCCGTATTCTGCCCGGTCAGTATTACTGGCCGGGTGGAATTGCAAGGCTCCAAACGAAAGAAAATTAGACCATGGATCTCAAGCTTCAGGGCTCATCGATCACATTCGCGCAGGAAGACGTGGTGCTTGGCGACAATCGCCTCGCGCTTCTCGCTGACATCGATTCAATCGAAACGATCAAGCCCGGGCATTTTGCCCGAATCACTACTCCGATCGCATTCAGCGGCGACGGTTCCACTATCGCACTCATCGATATGCACGCGGGACGCCTCTCCCACGCTCTCGACGATCATGAAGAGAGCGCTCCCGCCCAAGGCGAGTACTTTCTTCCCCCGATCGGCGAAGAAACCACCGTGTCAGTAGACGTGGTCAACGAAACCGGTGCAACCCTCATGATCCGCCCGGGCATGGCGATCGGCGTGATGACCTTGGTCAACCTGGGAGCTTCTCTATCTCCGAGTGTCCAGGAGACCCAGGAGCCTCCTGCCAACGCCATTTCGATTTCAGCCGCCTTCGAACCGGAGTTCATCAGCGGAGATCTCATTCCCACACCAAGCGATGGGCTCAATCCCGGCGTAGAGCTTCGCGCAGACATCGAAGAGCCCTTTACGCTTCCTGCTGGCGCAACCCGCTCGTTCTTCACTGGCTTCTATCCAGAAGTCCCTGAAGGTTACGAAGCCCAGGCTCGCATTGGCGACCTAGATGAGCGCGTCATGCCGACCCTTGGCAAACAGATTGCCGACCGCCCGGCCGTGATCTTCCTCAACAACCTCACAGGCGCTGAGGTCACGATTGAACCGGCCGATATCATCGCCCGCATTGTTATCACTCCCGTCGCAAGCGCCGCCTACAACTTCAGCGCAATCGCGGCACAGCCGTCGACCGCAGCAGCCGCGCGATAACCGAAATTCCAGGAGACCCCAATGACCGACACCACTGAACGCGGCTTCGCGCCGCCCGCAACCACAAACCTCGATCCCTTCGCCCTTCGCGAAGATCTCCAGCACATCCGCATGTGCCAGCCTTCCGAAACCTACAAGCCGCTTCTCTATCCCTGGGCGCACGAAGCTTGGAAGCGCCAGCGCCAGATCGATTGGCCGCCGGAAGAAATCACGATGGGCTACGACGCCCGCGACTACGCCACCCTCGATGAAGCCGAACGCAGCCTCATCGACAACATCCTGAAGCTGTTCACTCAGTCGGACATCGACGTCGCGAACAACTACATGATGCTCTACATGCCGATCTTCCGGAACAACGAAATCGCCCGGATGCTTCGCCGCTTCGCGTCGATGGAAGACACCCACGTCGAGGCGTACTCCCTTCTTCTCGAAACGCTCGGCTTCCCCGACAGCCACTACAATGCGTTCCTCGAAGTCGAAGAAATGCGCGAGAAGCACGACCTTCTTACCGGCTACCAGATGCGCGACACCAAGGAGATCGCGACCAGCCTCGCCCTGATCGGCGCATTCGGCGAGGGCCTGCAGCTCTTCTCGTCGTTCGCCATGCTGCTCAACTTCTCGGCCAACCTGAACAAGATGAAGGGCATGGGCCAGGTCATCACATGGTCGATCCGTGACGAAACGCTGCACGTCGCCAGCATCATCAAGCTCTTCCACGAATTTCGCGAAGAAGCCGGCCTCGATCTCGCCGATCTCAAGGAAGGGATCATGCAGGGCCTTCACAAGGTCGTGATGCTCGAAGACGCCTTCATCGATCGCGCTTTCGAAGTCGGTCCCGTCCGGGGCTCCACTCCCGAGGACTTCAAAAACTACGTCCGCTGGACCGCAAACTTCCGCCTCGAGCAACTCGGCCTCGATCCGATCTACGACATCGAGACACACCCGCTGCCTTGGCTCGAAAACGAACTGAACGGTGTCGAACATGCCAACTTCTTCGAGACCCGCGCGACCGAATACTCGAAGGGCGCGACCACCGGGGACTGGGGCGACGTCTGGACCAAGCACGACGGAGCCCGCGAGAAAGCGGCAGCATGAACGTCGGGCGCCGCTCAAAACTGAGCGGCGCCTCCAGGCTCTACGAGCCAAGAGCCTAAATGGATTTGAGAAGAAGTGATGCCTGTATGGGCATGATGAAAGTCTCCTGACAGGGCCTCGCCGGACGGTGTCACCCGGCGGGGCCCATTTCATGACAAAGGATGGATCCAGTCAAATGCTCGGTCGCTACGACAGCTACGATTCCTTCGACCCCTGGCTGGACGACGCCGGCGTCAATCCCGACGACTACTGCGACGGCTCGCTTCGTGATCGGGTCGACGCCGCAATGGCGGCCGCGCATCCCACAAACAACCAGCAGCGCCTCATCAAGCTCGTCGAAGGCATGACGCCTTCGCAGTTCGATGCCGCAACCTATGATGGCACACCCCTGGTCATCCTTGCCGGAGCAGGAACCGGCAAGACCAAGACGCTGACCTCCCGCATTGCGCTCCTGGTCACCGCCGGCATGGCTCAGCCGAGCGAGATCCTCGCCCTCACTTTCACCAACAAAGCTGCCAAGGAAATGGCCACCCGCATCGCTCAAATGCTCGAGCTGGATGCGGTCTCAGTCACTGCAACCACCTTCCATGCGTTCTGCGCAAAGATGCTCCGCGACTACGGCGGCGAACTGGGATGGTCCACCGACTGGACCATCCTCGATTCCGACGACACACGAAAGATGATGCGCATTGGCTGGAAGGAGCGCTTCGGAAGTCCTCCGGACCGTGAGACCCTTGATGACATCCAGGATGCACACGACAAGATCTACTGCACCTCCGACACGCCCGTAGAAAAGCTGCAGCTCATCGAGAAGCCCATCCGTGACGCGGCTGCCGACTATCAGCGCCGCAAATCGGCTGAGAACGTCAAGGATTTCTCCGACCTGATCACCGAGATGAACCAGCTCCTTCAGGAGTCCGAGTTCGTACGCGGCGAGATCCAACAGCGCTTCAGCTACGTGCTGGTCGACGAGTACCAGGATACAGACAGTCGCCAGGAGGCGCTGCTACGCAGCATCATGGGCGACAACCCCAACCTGACCGTCGTCGGAGACGAAGACCAGCTCGTTTATACCTGGCGCCACGCCAAGATCGACAACATCCTCCAGTTCGAGAAACGCTGGGGCGCACATCGCATCATGCTCGAGCAGAACTTCCGGTCGAGCCAGAACATCCTCGATGCAGCGAACCGCTTGATCTGCGTCAACAAGAACCGGCTCGGCAAAGAGCTCTACACCTATGACGACCCGGGCGCTGACGTCGAGCAGGAGTTCTTCGAACAGGCGATCCACGAAGCCGATTGGATCGTCGAGAAAATCGCAGAGGACATCGCAGCTGGCGTTCCTCGGGAAGAGATCGCAGTCCTAGTCCGCGCAAGCCATGCGCTGAACTTCGTCGAAAGCGCCCTCAACCAGCGCGGCATTCGATACACGCTGTCTGGCGGGAAGAAGTTCCAAGACCGGCAGGAGATCAAAGACATCTCCGCCTACCTACGGCTCATCGCCAACGCCCATGACCGCATGGCCTTCGAGCGCGCGATCGCAGCACCAAAACGCAACGTTGGCGCCACTCTTCTCGAAGACATCGAGAAGGCCGCCAAACGCATGCGCACAGACATCAGTGACGCAGCCCGGCGCATGGCTCATGGCGGCATCATGCCTCAGCCCGCCCGCGAGCCCGTCCTCGAGTTCTGCCGCGTCATCCAAGACATGGCAGCCGACGCTGTTCACGGTGCTACGGCCGACATCATCGTCACCAAAATCGTCGACGACACTGGCTACCGTGCATCGATCCAAGACGATCTCAAGGAAGCCCTCAACAACGGCGAAAAGGATGCCGTCGAGGCTCTCACGACCCGCCTGTCCAACATCGACGACCTCATCAATATCGCCAAGGGCAAAACACTCGCTGAGTTCCTCGATCACTTGGGCCTTTCTGAGGACGCTCGACGCGACCAGGGCAAGGGCGTCTGGATCGGAACCATCCATGCTGCGAAGGGCCTTGAGTTCTTCAACGTCTACCTACCGGCATGGGAGCAAGGCGTTCTCCCTTCAAGTCAGGCAATTCGCGGCGACGGGGATCTCGAAGAGGAGCGCCGGCTCGGCTACGTGGCGATCACACGCGCTCGGAAGAAATTGTGCATCACCCGATCTTCACTCCGGTTTGGGAAAGATGCATCGCCATCGCTCTTCCTCGCTGATCTGGGCTTCGTGAGCCCAGATCTCTTCGAAGAATTTCATACCCTACAGGCTGAGATCGGCGCCGAAAACGGCGAGCAATTCGAAAGCCTCGAAGCTCTCGAATCCGAAGTTCCCTTCTAGCGTCTTTCCAAAACAAGAACCTCGAAACGAGGCATCTGAGGACGGCTGACCACCACTACTCCTCCAGCTTCATCACCTACGAAAAGGGGCGGCTCTCCATCGAGAACCGCCCCTCTTTTTTTGTTTTGCTGGGGAGCTATCGACCACCCAAGTCCGCAGTGCCAGCAGCTCGCTTCGCTGCCATCGCAGCTGTCCCCACTTTCATGCCCGCGGAACCCACTCCTTTAAGAGCCGATCCCGTACCAGTCAGCAGCTTCTTCCCTGCATACCCAGTGCCAAGTGCAGCTGTCGCCGCGCCAGCAGCCAAAGTACCGGCACCGGCACCGCCAACATTGCCCATGCTACCTTGGAAGCCAGCGAATTCAGTTGCAATCGAGCCAGCCTGCTTGATAAACGCAGCCATGCCACACGCCGTCGCGATGAGAACCATAAAACTTGCCCCATCGAGCGGCCCGAAGAAGCTATCGACACTTTCTGCCGAAAGATTATCCAACACCGGTTGGGTCACCCGCGAAAGAAGCGCGACAGAAATTCCAACCGCGATTGATGTGAACAGAAAAGTCAGAGCCGCAGCCAGCACCGAAGTCGCTGCCTGTTTAGTGAACCCCCTTGTCGGCTTAAACTGATACGCCAAAACGGCGACCGGGAGGATCACTGCAGTGACCCCGAGCCGTATCATCGCATCAAACAGCCGAAACGGGAGCATGATCATCATTAGACCGAAAGCGAGCATAATGATGAGCCCGCCGATGAGTTGCAGCGGCTCGAAGTTACCTCCCGGCAATATGTTCATCTCCGCATCATCGATTAGCCACGCCCCAAGGCCCATTCCGCGACCCATCTGGATGTGCATTTTACAGATCAAGGCTGAGCCTGACTGGGCGTACTCATTGCCACCGCCTGAACTACATCCGCCAGGCCCATCAACCAAGCGGCTGGATACATCCATGACCCCATTCATTGCTTGAGTCACGTAACCGCCCGGTCCCATGAACGTCGAGAAAGTTCCGGCATGAAGTATCGTGAGAAGGATAATCATCAATACGATGCGCTGGAATATTGTATCGATTGATTGAGCCGGTCCGTTGGCAAACGAGGGGCTCAAGAGAAGATAGAGCTGCCACACAACCCACAAACCCATGAAGGCGCTAATTGCTCTGATAGCGCCACTCTTGAACATGTCTTCGCCCTTCTGGCCGACCTCCATAGTCACATCCGCCATGTTCGCGTAAAGCGTACAACCCCAGCAAGCACTCGGCATTGAGAATGTCTGCTGCCACTCCTCAAGGTTCTTCTCAGTATCTTCGTCACTGTCCTCGTAGAACCACGACGTCCACCCAGAACCCTCCCTAGGCCCTTCCTCGGATTGCGCAAAGGCTGGCGAGCCGGTCCCAAATAGCGATGCCATCAAGCCCAGAGCTAGAAACCACGCGCGGAAAGCCTTCTTCATGCCAATTATCCTTCGAGAGTTTTGGTGTTATCGCGAATGGTCACTGCCGAGATCCCGGGTGCCATCCTGAGCCCCCGAGTTCCCATCCTCGTCATTTGCGACGCCGCGATGCTCCAGCGTCACCACTGAACTCTCTTCATCAGCAGAGGCCCGGAACAACCTGATCTTCATTCCCCGAAAGAGTATCAGATATGCAAAAAGGCCTATTACGACAGACCAGATCAGAACCAGAAAAATATCCAGCGCTTGGCCCAAGCCATTTCCGACTTCCGAGAGCAAAAGAAACAAGCCCCCAAGAACAATGAACGGGCCATAACGCTGGAACATATTCAGCCTTCCGAACCGCTGTTGCGCATCGAGATTTCGCTCGAGATCGATTTCGGCGTGGCCACGATGCACCCGCCGCGCTGAACCATTTCGAGGGTGTGGTCATCCGCACCCTGGGCCGCCCAAACGTCGAGCGCGACATCGTGCGGATTCCGCAGCTTCGGCTTGCCATTCACAAGCACCGGAACGCGATCCTCGTCGAGCTCCCATACAGAAGTGCGAACACGAATATGGTCGCCGGTCACTTCGTCCTTCAGGTAGACGGCGTAATAGTCGCTTTCCTTCGCATATCTCTCATCGAGAGACTGCTGCTCTTTCACGGTCATGATCGATTTTGCTTCGATCACCTGTACTTTCGGCTTCGCCGCGGCTTCCATTTCCATAATTTTTCCCTGTCAAAAAATTGCCCAAGCATCTTTTACGCTGAAAAATCCAGCGTGTCAGCGAAAACTTTCAAAAATTCTGGAACCCACAGGATATTGAAGCCGCAGTCAGATCTTTCCCGCCCTCTCGCTCGCGTTTATCCTCATCCTTCCCCCGGAGGCTGGAAATTTATAGTAGGTGTGTGCGCATCGGCCCGACCGATTGCAAATAGAAACGAAGGAAAAAGGCTCCGGGGCCCATCTCAACTCCCAGAGCTTCACCCTTTTGAGGCGATCCAGAATGAATGCACCAGCCGAAGGGCTTCCACTTCCGCTCAACGCCGGCCATGAGGCATCCCTCGAAGGCCGCGTGACGCGGATGATCTTCGATGCTCCGGACGGAAGCATGCGCGTCTTCCAGATCCAGCTCGACGATCGGTCCCTAATGACCGTTCGCCAGTACGATGATCTGCAACCCTTGAAGAAAGACGACCAGATCAAGATCCTTGGGAAGATCGTCCAACATCAGCGCTACGGTCGGCAATTCCATGCGCGTGATGTTCTGCGCCGAATGCCGAGCAGTCCCGAGGGAGTAGCGAAGGTCCTAGCTGGAAAGGAATTCAAGGGCATCGGCCCGAAGATGGCTCAAAAACTCGCGGACACGCTTGGGTCGGAAATCATCTCCATCCTGAACCGGGGCGACCCCGGCCAACTCATCTCTGGCATCATCGGATCCAAGAAGGCGGAATCCCTTCTCTCTGCCTGGGCGCAGGACATGCAGATCCATGCCGCGCACGCAATCCTCGCTGACCTCGAAGTTGGCCCTCATCTTCGAAAGAAGATCATCGAGACAATTCCAGATTTCGAAGAAGTCATCCAAACCCAGCCGTATCGGATATCCAAAGAAATCGAAGGCGTTGGCTTCAAAACCGCAGATGACTTGGCCAAACGTGCCGGCACCTTTCGGCACGACTCTCCAGAGCGGCTCGAAGTCGGCATTCAGCATGCCCTCGATCTAGCGGCTCAAAACGGCCACACCGGACTGTCCTATGCTCAACTGCTAGACAGCGCCGCTGACGTACTCGACTTCGGCGGACGCGAAGATCGAAAGCTTCTCAAGGCTATCATCGATCAGGAGATCGAAGATGGGTCTCTCCTCGAGAGCCCCAACAAGCTCATCCAGAAGCCGTCTCTGGCGCGGCTAGAGACGCGGCTTGCTCGCTTTCTCACCAAACTTGCCCGCTCTCAGCCTCACCCCTTCAACCCAGTGTCGGTCACCAAAACCCTCAAGTCTCTAAAACGTGACTATGGCGTCTCTGACGAGCAATTCGAAGCCGTCAACGCCGCTCTCAGCAACTCTCTGAGCGTCCTCACGGGCGGGCCCGGCACTGGCAAAACCTTCACCATCAAAGCCATAATCGAAACCTTCAAGAAGTTGATGCAGGAGCGCCAAAGGGAGCCCCGCATCCTCCTCATGGCTCCGACAGGCCTGGCTGCTGACCGCATGCAGGACTCTACTGGATATGAAGCTCGGACCATTCACATGGCACTCCAGTTCGATCCCGAAACCCAGGGATTCGTCCATAACGATCAGAACCCATTCCCATACGACTTGATCGTTGCTGATGAATTCTCGATGGCGGACACTCGGCTGGCTGACGCAGTCATCCGCGCAGTCGCCGGTGGAAAGACCCGCCTCATTATCGTGGGAGATCCTGACCAGCTTCCCTCCGTCGACGCTGGCCGGGTCCTTCACGATATTATCCAGTCGGATATATGCCACGTCACGAAGCTCACCATCGTTCGCCGGACAGGTGAAGGATCCGCGATCGCCCTCGGTGCAGAGCGCATCAAGCATGGCAAGATGCCCGAATTTGGACAGCCAGGGCAATCTGATCTCGTCTTCATCGAAATGAATGACAAAGAGGCCGCAGCCGACCGGATTGTCGAAATGGTTTCCGAGAAGATCCCGAATAACATCGGACACCCTTCCGAGAATATTCAGGTGCTCAGCCCCGGTAAAAACTCAAGCGTCGGCGTGCTCGCCCTCAATACCGCTCTCCAGAACGCGCTGAACCCGGCCGAACCCATCAAGGTCGCCGGCAACGACAATGACCGTGTCGTTATCCGCAATGGCCACCAGGCCCGCCTCGGTGACCGCATCATGTGTATGAGAACCAACTACGATCTCAACATCTATAATGGCGACGCTGGAACAATCACCGACTGCGAGGTAGACCCTGAACACAACGCCTACCTCCTAAATCACTTCGGCAAGAAGGACGTCGCGCTCGAACGCGCTTACTGGGCAAATCTCGATCTTGCCTACGCCCTCACCGTTCACAAAAGCCAAGGTTCCGAATACGATGTCGTCGTAATCCCTATGACGACAAGCCATTGGATCATGCTCAAACGGAACCTGCTCTACACGGGCGTGACACGGGCCAAAAAACTATGCGTCATCGTCGGATCCAAAGAGGCGCTCAAGCGCGCATTGGAAACTCTCGATGGAACTTCTCGACAAACTGGCCTACTTTCCCGTATTAAGGCTGCTGCATAAATCCTCAAATATCCTGCCGGGGGGCAAGAAAATGGTTCGAACAGTCGTGGCGACCCTCATGGGTGCTAGCGCAATCGTGGGTCTTTCAGGAACAGCGCAGGCCCGTACTGCGCAGGAATCTGGATACACCTGCTCAACCATGATCGCCGAAGTCGAGCAACGCCGGAAAATTCCTCGAGGCTTGCTTATGGCGATCGCCATAACCGAATCCGGAAATGGCGGACAGCCCAGCCCCTATGCGATGAATATTGCTGGTCGCAGCCACTTCGCAGACAGCAAAGCGGAAATGGCGAAGATCATCAGCGCGAATTGGAGCCGAGGCGTCAAGTCAATCGATGTCGGCTGCATGCAGGTGAACCTCAAATACCACGGTCAGAAGTTCGGCAGGCTGACTGACCTTCTCGATTCCCAAACAAACGTGGAATACGGCGCAGGATATCTCATCAAGCTCGCTCATGACCGCGGCTCCTGGCGAGAAGGCGTCATGGATTACCACAACAAGAAGGTGAAACGCCGCCGGAACTGGTATGGCTGCAAGGTCTGGAACAACTACCTTCGCATTACCCACGCCAGAACCGGTTTCGTTCAATGTCCGAAAACCCCGACAGGGTCATCCGTCGCTTCACGTGACAGCATCAAAACTACGCCCCTGGTGATCCCCGGATACAACGACAGTCGCGCAACATTGGCTGCAGTTCAATCCGGCATGAACCGGCAGCCAGCAATGGGCGGGCCCGCTCAGGCATTGAGCGCGAACGTCACACAGGTTCCTACTGGAAGCCCTCTCGATCCGGGGATTACAAGCGCTCCCGCTAACATCATACGGGCCGCTGCTGCGGAACCAGTCCACCCCCAGAAGCAGCGAGAGCGGGTGATGGGCACCATCGAGCTGGCGAGCGCCGAAGAATCACTCGCGGATGTGACGACGTCCTCGGACCCGCGTGCGAGTGCTTTCCAATCGGTTCGTCCTCAGGACTGGTCAGAACGTCAGCGTGCAGTCGCTTCGGCCGAGGCGCCAGGCGCTACGAGCAACACGCAGGGAGGCTTCGCTCGCATCGGCTCCGACTAGGTCGTCCGCTCACTCTCCAAACCAGATCCAGAAGACTGCGAAGATCACGCCTCCCGCCGCAATCATCCAGTAGGTTTCGTTCGCGTACCCCATTGACGACATCACGCCTGCCACAAACGACGGCGTGAACCGCATGATGGAAAAACTCGTCTTTCCACCGGAGGTCATGAAGACTCCGAACATGAGCATCCCGACGATGATGAAGTATCGGAAAATTTCCTCCGCGCTCGTTGCATTCGCCATCTGCCAAATCGGCATCCAGGCGAACAGCGCATAGAGAGAAAACCCTGAGAGAATTGCGCCAATCTGGATCATTGTCAGTACCCCTGTGGAAGTTTATGGATTGGGGGTTCCAGTGAGCGTTGTCAAATCCAGAATCATCCAGCAGGGAAAAGATTATTCAGGGTCGTCATAAATCATAGACCCCTTCTACACTAAGCAATGGGCCGGCCCTGTCGGCCGGAAAACTGGAGATAAGAAAAATGGCTGATACCCCTCCCGTGCGCGTTCTCCTCATCAAGGACGGCGAAAAATTCTATATGCGCCCCCTCGGCGACCAGCCCCCAGTGCATGTCGCTTACATCGATACAGCGAACAACAAGCCCAACGGACAGGGGGAAATTAGCTCACTTATCCCTGGCGGGGGAAGTGAAGCGGAGGTTTTGAGCCTGCTCGATCTCGCAGCCAAAGACATGGAAGCCTACGTCCAATCCGGCAACTTCGATCGAGACAGGCTGATCGCCGAGCAAAATCAAGAGATCGCTCGACTGAGCCAGGCCAGCCAGCCGGTTCCAGCTAACGGAGTCTGATATGGACATGGCAAGCGCCCCCACCATCCGGAATGAGCGAGAGGCCCGCCGGATCGTCGAAACCATCATGCAGCGCAAGCTCTCGAACCTCGAATTCGAGTACAATTCGCTCCTGGGGAAAGACGTTTATCCGCTCGAGATCGAGGGAGACTATCTCCACCTCGACGCCCACGAGATCCGGAACGTTGGCGCCTGCGCCATCATCGGCGTCATGCGTTTCGAGATCGCCGAACTTCCTGACATGGACGAGGGCACGATCGAAAGCGCTTGTCATCGCCAGATGGGCAAATTCGCAATGCAAACCCTTATGGCACCTGGTCGACTATGATCGACCTTCTCGTCGCATTTGTCGCATTCATTCTGATGGTCTCGACAATTGTGACCATCCATGAATTCGGGCACTATATCGTCGCCAGATCTTTCGGGCTCGTCGCCACTCACTTCTCGGTTGGCTTTGGCCGCCCCCTCCTCGCACGAACCGACAAGAAGGGGACGGAATGGCGCATCGCTCCATTCCTCCTGGGCGGCTACGTCAAGTTTGCAGGCGATGATGATGACGCCCCGCTGAGGCCCGGACAGAAACGCTTGGTCGACCTTCCTCGTTGGCCTCGAGCCTGCGTTGTCGCTGCCGGTCCAGCCATCAACTTCATACTTGCTGGCTTCCTCCTTGCGGGCATCGCCTACTTCTATGGCTATCCAGCCGGACAGCCAGTCGTTGAGTCAGTTATTCCCGATACACCGGCAGCTGAAGCTGGCATCCTGGATGGAGACGAGGTCACTGCCTTCGACGGTGCCGAAATCGTCACCGCTTACGACATTCGACAGCGAATCATGATCGCGCCCGGCGATGAAGTTCTCATCGAACTCGAGCGGAACGGCGAGCCACTAACCGTCACCGCACAGCTCAATGCCGTCACCCATGACGATGGACTCGGCAACGTCAGCCGCATCGGCCAGCTCGGCATCAACCTTCCCCACGCCTTTGAGAAATCGCCCACTATTGGCGCCGCGGTCACCGAAGGCATCAGCCAAGGCCTGTTCGTTACCTACAGCCAGATCATGGCCCTCAAGCAAATCGGCACCGGTCAGAGGCCCGTCACCGAACTTTCCGGACCGGTACGCATTGCCAAAATGTCAGGTCAGACGATCTCGATGGGTATCATGCCCTTTCTCTACATGATGGCCATCCTGTCTATCGGCATCGGGCTTCTCAATCTTCTGCCCATCCCAGCGCTCGATGGCGGACACCTTGCCACCTATGCCCTCGAGGGCATCATTGGGCGCGACCTCAACCCCCAGATCGCAAAGGGTGCCGCCGTTGTGGGCCTTACGATCATCGTACTCCTAGGCGTGCTGGGTCTCACTCTGGACGCCGTCGCACTATCATGACCAAAACACAGAACACCGCCGCGGCACATCCCACGCCAAGCAAGCACGAAACACGCTCCGGGCCCGGCTGGTTTGCGCTGATCGCTTCTTCAGGCCTCTTCTTCGCGGCCGGATGGGGATCTGCAACTCTCGCAATCGACTCAGCCGCCGCGATCGATGCCTACAAAGGCCGTTCCATTCAGGCGGAGGCCCCTCCACCTCCTCTCGAGCTCGTCAGCTTCGATGAGCCCGGCATCAATTCGAAGCCTCAATGGTTTCCAGAAACCAACCGCATCGATTGGTCCATCTCCCTAAGGCCCGGCGTCTCCACCACACCGGTCAAAATCGACAATCTCGCGGAACGCGAGAACCACCGCGTTCTCTTCCAGGTTATCAGCGAAGATCGCGACCCCCAGCTTGCCGCCGTCCTCTTCGTGCGCGCCAATGGGCGCGCGGCAATCCAGTTGCCACCGGCAGAATACCGCCTTGATGTCGTATCAACTCCCATCGATATGGCCTGGTCTATCGCGAAGGAGCAGTACGCATCTCCGCGCATGAAGCTTGAGATCGAGGCAAAGCGCTCGTCGATCATCGGACAAGAGCATCTTGAGATCAGCGACGGAGGCACCTTGAGGCCGCGCAAGTCCCAAACGATCCGCATCACCAAAGCTTCGGCGCATCCTGCTCCTTCACCATCTGAAGCGGCCGACCCGGTTCCGGGCGTCAATGAGGATGCGACCAAAGAGCCTCTAGAGGTCGACTACGGCGCCATCGAGATCGGCAGCCCGAACTCATCTCGTCCCGAAACCTAACACTTCATCTCAAATCTCGCTGCGCGCTCTTGCCTTCCGCCCTCCTCTATGACGAAAGCCCCCCAAACAGCGAAGGGCGGATTCGCCCTTGGAATGCCATCAAAGCCAGAGAGAGACCCGTGCAGGAACAGCGCCGCAAGCAAAATCTATTGAACTCCGCGATGCGCCGTGGAGCCGCCAGATTTGCACGCCGGTCGCATAAGCATCTGCTTCGCGAGACCCCGCGGCTCGAGGTGTACCTTCAGCACAGCTAACCCCCAATCGAACGACGCGAAATGCATCGCGACCTGCGATTCTGCACGCTTCGCCGAGCCACTCCGACCAGATCGAAACTCTGCCTCCGCTTCTGCATTCCCATCCACAAGCTCTCTCGAAAGCGAGAGACAGGGAGAAGCAGAATTGTCTGAGGTATCATGCGGAGCTCGGTTCGTTCACAACAACGCAAGAAGGCACCAGCCAGCCGTTCTATAAAGGTGGGGGCGGCCGCTGTTTTGCTAACGTTTAGCGGAGCAGCTGCAGGCATGCTCATGGATGGCGTTTCTGAAACCATCCTCACCTTTCGCGATGACCAAGCTTCCAAGCCTGTCTCCCCGCTGCCTCCATCGGTCAAAGAACCGAGCAAAACTGCCGCTCCTCCAGCCCCTATCCACCCGGTAGTCCAACCTGAGCCCGCTTGGTTTCCTGCCAATAACGCAGCACAATGGGCCATATCCGTGCGGCCCGGACAACCAACGATCCCGCTCAATATCGAAAATCTCAAAAGCAAGCAGAACGGGCTTGTTCGCTTCTATCGCGCTACCGGGTCGCCATCCTCACCCTGGCAGCGAGCCGCCACCCTACACGTCCGAGCAGAGAACAGCGCCACGATCCGGCTCCCTCAGGGGCATTATCTTGTTGCCCGCACAGCAGCGCCGGCCACTCTACAGTACGACGAAATAGCCAAGCGGGAGCCCGACGAGACAGTACAATTGACCGTAGGAACACTTGGACACTCTCCGATCAGGATCGCCATCGACCGCACCGATGCCATGCCTATCCAGAATCCAACGGCACCTCACCGCTACGCACTTGCCTCAAGTCGGCGGAACGATGCTCGATCAACCTACCGGTCGTCACATCCACTGAAACCAGTACGATCTGTCGCCAGCGTCCAGCCGACGCTTGACGAAGAAGAATACGCAGGCCTCGTCGAAGCCGCACTCGACGAGACCTGATCTCGAAAAAAAGACGTCCTCATCGTCCGGATTACCCCGGACGGTTCTACGAACCTATCGGTACGTGAACTGAAATTCGTGAGGAAAGAATGGCCAAGCCAAAGAAGCGGTACGTTTGCTCGGCATGCGGATCCACCACCACCAAATGGGCCGGGCAATGCGCTGACTGCCAGGAATGGAACTGCATGACCGAGGATACCGGTTCCAACGTAACGCCTTTCTCAGCCAAGCATGATCTTTCGAGCGGTGGCTCGAAACTCTCCATGTCACCTCTCAACACTCAGGTCGTCATGCCTGACCGCCTCCGAACAGGCATCGCAGAACTGGATACAGTGCTCGGTGGCGGCATCGTCCACGGCTCTGCCACTCTCCTTGGCGGCGAACCGGGAATTGGCAAATCCACCCTGCTTATCCAGACGGTCGCGCAACTCGCACGCGAGGGTCACAGAGTCGCCTACGTGTCCGGAGAGGAATCCGACAACCAGGTGCGCTTGCGTGCCCAGCGGCTGGGATTAGCCGACGCTCCCGTTGAACTCGCCTCCGGCTCATCGGTTCGCGACATTCTCACCACGATGTCCGAACTTCGTCCTGAAGTCCTCATCGTCGACTCGATCCAAACCGTCCATTCCGATCAGATCGAAGGCGCCCCCGGCACAGTCAGCCAGGTCCGTGCCTGTTCGAACGAACTCATCGGGTTCGCCAAGAAGACCGGCTCAGCACTGATCCTCGTCGGCCACGTGACCAAGGATGGCAACATAGCCGGACCTCGAGTTCTCGAGCACATGGTCGATACGGTGCTTTCCTTCGAAGGCGACCGTAGTCACCAATTCCGCATGCTTCGAGCTGTGAAGAACCGCTTCGGTGGCACCGACGAGATCGGTGTATTCTCAATGGGCGACAAAGGGCTCGAAGAGGTTTCAAACCCAAGCAGCCTCTTCCTGACCGAGCGGGATGAACCCGTCTCCGGCTCCGTGGTCTTCCCTGCTCTCGAAGGCACCCGGCCTGTCCTGGTCGAGATCCAGGCTCTCGTCGTCCGCCTCCAGTCTGGCGCCACACCCCGCCGGTCTGTCGTCGGTTGGGACAACAACCGCCTTTCAATGATCCTCGCCGTGTTGGAATCCCGGTATGGCCTCTCATTCTCTAACGCAGAGGTCTATCTCGCCGTATCCGGCGGATACCGTCTAAATGATCCCGGAGCCGACCTCGCCGTCGCAATGGCTCTCGTATCCGCCCTCGCCGACCAGCCGGTCGATCATGACACCATTGCCTTCGGAGAAATCAGCCTGTCCGGAGAAATTCGCTCCATCGCGCATATGAGCCTTCGCCTCAAAGAGTCTGCCAAGCTCGGATTTGCAAGAGCTGTGACACCGCGTGGGATTACAGATCCACCCTCTTCCATCCGTGTCGAGGCTCATCAGCGCCTCGACAACATGATCGACGCAGTTGTCGCGAAGGCAAAATAGAACCGCTTCGAACTCCCCCGGCCGATTCAACCCCGCGCCCGGGAAACACCTTGATAAAGAGGCGGCACCCTCTTCAAACTATTCGCCCAGCGAATTCGATCTGCCCACATACCAATCTGACTGCTGCGCCCACTGAAGGCGTTCGCATCAATATGAGGAAATGCCCGTGGACCTTCTCTCTTCTCTCGAAAAGCCCGAAACAAACGAAGTCGAGGCGAAGGCCGAGATTGAAGCCTTGCGTGCAGACATCGCTCGTCACAACCAGCTCTATCATGGCGATGACGCTCCTGAGATCAGCGACGCTGACTACGACGCTCTTGTTCGCCGGCACAACGAGATCGAAGAGGCCTTCCCAAATCTCGCTTCAGCCGAAGCCCCGACCCGAAAGGTCGGAGCCGCACCCTCGCCTGTCTTCGGAAAGGTCACGCATGCCCTGCCGATGCTGAGCCTAACCAACGCGTTCAACCGAGACGATGTCGAGGAATTCGTCAAATCGGTCCTTTCGAACCTCGGTCTTTCATCAAATGACGAGCTTTCTCTCACGGCAGAGCCCAAGATCGACGGACTGTCGCTTTCCCTTCGCTACCGGAATGGAACCCTCATAACCGCATCCACTCGCGGCGACGGCGAGGTGGGTGAGGATGTTACCGCGAATGCCATTACCCTTGATGACATCCCAGTCACCCTCCCCTCGCCAGTCCCTGAAATCGTCGAGATCCGCGGCGAGGTCTACATGCCGAAGTCCGAATTCGCCGCACTCAATGAGATGCGGGCGGCTGAATCCAAGAAACTCATCGCTAATCCTCGCAATGGTGCGGCAGGCGCGCTTCGCCAGAAGGATCCAGCTGAGACCGCGAAACGCAAACTGCGGTTCTTCGCCTATGCGACCGGCGAACTGAGCGAGCAGCTCGGCATTCTCCAATCCGACGTCGTATCCGAGCTCGGCCGGCTTGGCTTCAAAACCAATCCGCTATTCGCTGAATGCTCGAGCGTCGATGAGCTCCTTGCTCATTACGACAAGATCGGCCTGCTCCGGTCATCGCTTCAATACGATATCGACGGGGTCGTGTATAAGGTGAATGAGGTCGCCCTTCAGCAGAAGCTTGGCAACGTCTCACGCACCCCCCGCTGGGCGATCGCCCACAAGTTCCCGGCAGAGCAGGCTGTCACTCGCCTCAACGCGATCGACATCCAGGTTGGCAGGACCGGCGCGCAAACGCCTGTCGCCCGCCTCGAACCGGTTACGGTCGGAGGAACAGTCATCTCAAACGCGACGCTTCACAACGAGGATTACATTCGCGAAAAAGACATCCGCGTCGGCGACCTCGTTACCCTCCAGCGCGCGGGGGACGTCATCCCCCAAATCCTTGGTGTCGCACCTTCGGACGAAGATCGCAGCGGCCGCAACTCATATGTCTTCCCGGCCGAATGCGCAGCCTGTGGAGGGGAGACGCATCGCCCTGAGGGCGAAGCAGTGCGCCGTTGCACCGAAGGCCTCAGCTGCTCAGCCCAGCGTCTCGAACGCCTGATCCACATGGTCTCGCGCGATGCACTCAACATCGACGGCTTCGGATCTGAAGCCATGAGCGAATTCGTCGAATACGGGATCGTCGCCGAGCCTGCTGACATCTTTCGCCTTCACGAAAAGCGTTCGAAGATCACCAACATTCCCGGATGGGGAACGACCAGCGTCCACAAACTCCTCAGCGCGATTGAGGATCGCCGCGCCTCGCCGCTGAACCGCTTCATCTACTGCCTCGGCATCCACCAGGTCGGCCGCAGCGCCACGCGAGACTTCGCCCGCAAGTTCCAGTCCTATGACGCGTTCATCGCCAAAGTCGACGAACTCATTTCAGTGCGATCGGAGCTATTCGAGGAAGGCGTCAAGGACTCCTCGTGGAATCTCAAGTCCGAGCGACGGGTCCTTACCGAGCTCGCCTCAACACTCGAGATGCCAGGCGTCGGCCCAGAAATTCTCAGCCGCCTCCTCGACTTCTTCGAAGATGAAACCAGCCGCGCAATTGCTGATCGGCTGGCCGAACAGATGACCATCGAGGACGTCGTTCACAAAACGACCGAATCCGCCCTCACTGGCAAAATCATCGTCTTCACCGGCACTCTCGAGACCATGACCCGCAATGAGGCGAAGGCAATGGCGGAAGGGCTCGGGGCAAAGGTTTCGGGCAGCGTTTCGGCCAAGACCGACATCCTCGTGCACGGGCCCGGGGCCGGCTCCAAGCTCAAAAAGGCTCAGGACCTCGGAGTCGAGACCATCACAGAGGCCGAATGGAACGAGCGCGCCAAGCCTATCGCCTGATCCGCCCGATCAAGCTCATGGTCGCTTGAGGCCTTTCTGCTTACACCCCAAGCTGCTAACATGCTCACACGCGACCATGAGCACTCGAAAGCCAACATCTGCCAGGGCCACTTCATCAAAGGCGAAGTCCCCCACGAAACGAACGCGGGCAAAGCAACCCGCCCGAGCCAAGGCTCGCGTGGGCAAAAAAGCCATTGTCGGATATTTCTCCCCTGAGCTAAGCAAGCAGATCGGGATGCTGGCTGTCCAGGAAGACACCTCGATCCAAGCGATCGTAGGAGAAGCCCTCGACATGCTTCTCGAGGACCGCGGACTAAAGTCCGCTGGCGAGCGCTGAAAGAGCCACCCCCAAACCATCTGCAGAAACCCTTTGTCTGGATGTTTCAGGAAGTGGTAGTCTATCCGACGAACTAAGTTCCTCGGAGGAAAATTTGTCCAACATGACCACCTACCGGGCGGGTTACCGCTGCCTCGGTTGTGAAACGCCGTTTCATGCAGAGACGCCCTCCAACTGCACCGTCGAGGTCTATTTCGCATTCGCGCAAAGCCTCCGGTGCCCTCATTGCGGCTCAAGCAAGATCGCGATCGGGCTCGGTCTCACCGATGAGGAAAACCGCGACCTCATCTGCTCCGGATCGGAGCATGCCCGGGCAGTGAACTGGTCACAGCGTGGTGAGGTCGGCCTTTCGGCGAAGACCATCTTCAACCATTTCATGGGCTACAGCACGGCCAGCCCCAGCATTCCGCACGATCCCTCCGACCTGCGCCGATGCCTTCTACTTCTCGAGCACGTTCCTGAATGGAAGCCGCGCATGAACGCTATGCGTTCAGTATCTGCGCAATGGGCCCTGCTCATGGATCGCTGGGACGAACTTCTCGAAACATACGCTGAAGAATGCGCCGATGGCAGTGGCCAGGCGCCCCGCACCTACGCCCTTCTTCAACAAGTCGCCTCATATCGCGGCACCGCCAAGCCATCCTGATTGGAAAGCCAGTGACCGAAGATCTTCTCTCCGACTTGAACCCATCCCAGAGGGACGCGGTGATGCACACCGATGGCCCAGCCGCCCTTATTGCAGGCCCTGGTTCAGGAAAAACCAAGACCCTCACAAAGCGAGCAGCTCGGCTGGTCCAATCCGGCATTCCCCCCGAGCGCATCCTTCTGATCACCTTTTCCCGAGCCTCGGCCAAGGAGATGCTCGCACGAGCCAAGGCGCTGGATAATCGCTGCCAGTTCATCTCCGGCGGCACTTTCCATGCCACCGCGACGAAGGTGATCAACCAGAACGCCCACATCTTTGGAGCAGACAAGCCCTTCACTATCCTCGATCCCGAGGACGTGAACGAGATCGTCAAGCGTATCATCGCCCCGCTCAAGGAAGGCGATAAGCGAAACTGGCCGCGCGCCTCGACCATCGCCAAAATCATCAGCTTTGCGGCCAACACCAAGCTCCCGATCGAGGAAGCAATCGAGCGCAAGAATGCTGACTACCTCGAGTTCTCCGAGGAAATCTCCCGCACGCGCGACCTCTTCACAGCATACAAGCTCGACAAGGGGCTGCTCGATTACGATGATTGCCTCATCTACTTCGCCACGCTTCTGCAAGACCCGACCATCGGTCCCCTCGTGCGTCGGAACTGGTCGCACATCATGGTCGACGAATACCAGGACACAAACGCCCTTCAGCTCGACATCGTCTACGGCCTTGCCGGCCAGTCCCAGAACGTGCTCATCGTTGGCGATCCCGGGCAGTCGATCTACGGCTTCAGAGGATCCGCGCCTGCGACGATGACCGGCTTCACCAAGCGCTTCCCTCAAACCCGCGTCATCAAGCTCGAAACGAACTACCGCTCAGCGCAAGAGATCGTCGACATCGTCAACGCGATCGACGCCGGAATGGACATCGGCTTCCAGCGGACCCTTCATTCCAACCATGGGCCGTCGAAGGACCTTCCCGAAGTCCGCGAGGTCGCAGACAACGTGGCAGAGGCAGCCGCAATTGCGGACGCCATCATCGACGACAAGAACGAAGGTGGCGAGATTTCCAATCACGCCGTGCTTGTGCGCTCCATGTCGTACGCCCGACGCATCGAGGCCGAGTTCATCAGCCGTGGGCTCAACTACCGTGTCGTCGGCGGTATAAGGATCGACGAGGCTGCCCACATCAAGGACCTCCTCTCGATAGCTCGAGTGTCGGTGAATCCTGAGCATGAGCCCGCCTGGCTTCGCCTCATCCAGCGATATCCGAAAATTGGGCCGAAGTCCGCCGATCAGATCGTCGACCAACTTTCGAAGGTCACCAGTACATCCGAAGCCAAGAAAATTCTCGCGAAGGAAGAAGCTCTCCGCAAGACTTCCTTCGATGGGCTTGCCTTCGCGCTTGCCGCCCTCTCCTCGAGCGCACCGCCGGCGGAACTCCTCGCCAACGTCGCCACTATCATGGACCCCTTCTGGGAAACTGTGTGGAAGGACGACTGGGCTGACCGTCGCAAAGACATCGACGCGGTTCTCCTCATCGCGGCGGAACATCATACGCTCGACGATTTCCTCACAGCCATCACACTCGACCATTCCCTCGAGAAGAAGGCTGCCGAGGCATCCCAGAAGATGGATGAGAAGCCGGTCACCATATCGACAGTGCACGGCGCAAAAGGCCTCGAATGGCCCACCGTTCATTGCCCCTCATTCATTCGCGGCCACATGCCATCGAATTACGCGCAATCACCTGAGGATTTCGGCGAGGAGATGCGCATCTTCTACGTGGCGGTGAGCCGGGCCATGAAGAACCTCTTCTTCTACAAGCCCGCCTATGACGCGAGCGGCAGTTTCACCACTCCTTCCGACTATGAGCGCATCATTGCGCCCTACGTTACCTTCGAACAGCTGGTGAACCAGAACATCCCTGTCGCTGGCGGCCCGGTGAAGACTGAGGCGCGCATCGACATGCGCGCTCGGCTTCTCGGTCACGTTTCCTGAAACGATTGGATCGAACATGACTGGATCATTCATCGCCTTCGATGGCCCGAACGGCGTCGGGAAAAGCTCCGCCATGCAAGCGGTGGCCGATGCCCTCAAGGCAGAGGGTCGCGACGTCTTGGTCACCAGGGAACCTGGTGGCACTCCGCTCGCGGAAAAGCTTCGCGAACTTCTGCTCGATCCTGCCTATCCAATGGACACGACCACGCAGCTGCTGATCTTCAACGCGGCCCGCCGATCCCACATTCAAGAGATCATCCACCCAAACGTGTCCGAGGGTCGCATCGTCTTCTGCGACCGGTTCCTATCCTCGAGCTTGGTATTCCAGACCCTGAAACCCGATGGCACGCCGGACCTCCCCGTGGGTGACGTTCTGGGCGCACATGCGCGCTATTGCTTCAACGAGATGCCGAACTTCACCGTCTATCTCCACGCTCCTCACGATATCCGCCAATCCCGCATTGCGCATCGCGCCGGTTCACCTGTCGATCGCTTCGAGGAGTACCAAAGTACGTTCGATAAAGCCGCGGCTAGCCGGTTCAAAGAATCCGGAGCTCTGATCAAGTCTCCTCACGTCTACATCGATGCAACGCCATCGGCCAATGAAGTTGCAGCTGCCTGCCTCGCCGCGGTGAAACATCACCTCGAGAAGGCAGCGGAGCCTGCCCAGGCTCCTTGTGAAATGGTCTGACGATTACGGGGATACCCCTCCTATCGCAGGAAAGATTTATGGCCAAGCTCACTCGCGCAGAGATCCAAGCACACAAGCAAGCCCAACAGATGCTCAACGTCGATCGAGATCTCACGATAGACGAGAAATTCGCGGTCCTCGAGCGCTACCACGAAGGGGCGACCCATTCGAACGCTGCCACGTCAGCCTTCTTCACTCCTGTCGAACTCGCACTGACGTTCGCCATGGAAGTTCCCGACGGAGGACGAATTCTGGACCTATGCGCAGGCATCGGAGCCCTCTCTGTCGCCACACTCGCATACCACCAACACAATCCGGCCAGCCACGACCTGACACTGGTGGAACTCGATCCAGAATACTGCAAAGTCGCCCGGCGCTTGCTGCCCAAAGCGACCGTAATATGCGGATCCATCTTCGATCCGGACGTCCAGGCCATGCTCCGCAAGCAGCACTATGACGTTGCGATCGCCAACCCTCCCTACGGAAATCTCAACGCCGCCAACGGCGCCGCGCCGCGCTACTCCGGCAAGAAATGTGAATACGGCGTCATCGACGTCGCCTCAGACCTTGCGGACCTCGGCGTCTTCCTCATCCCTCAAGAGTCCGTTCCTTTCACGATCAGCGGCGCGAGCCAGAACAAGTTTCACGATGGGTCCGACGCCTATCAGAAATTCAAGCGTGAAACTCATATCGACCTGCTTCCCAACATGGGCATCGATACCAGCTTCGCTGAGAAGGAATGGCGAGGGACAAGCATTCGCACTGAAATCGCCCTTTGCGATTTCCGTGAAGCTCGTGCAGCCCGCGCGGCCGCCGAAATCGAAAACACGACCGGCCAGACAGACTTCTTCTCCGCCGCTGCCTGATCGCATTTATCCTCATGCGCGGGACGTATCAGGAACTTTTCTGGATCTTTGGCAAAAATTCATTGGCCCATTCTCCCTCAGCGGCTATTGTCCCAGAAGGCCTGCAAGACCGTGCAGGCGCAGACCTTCTTTGGGGGAAGAATAAATGCGGGGGACCAATCCCATTGCCGTATTCCGCGTCCGTTCGCCCCTAACCGGGCGTACGGAGGCATGCAGGTGAGCCAGATTACTGCGCCAGCCCCAGAAGATGCCACCCCGCTGCCCGCAATCACGCAGGGAGAGCGATATCAGGCCCGGCTCCATGCACTCGTGATTAGCGCCATCGGCTTGCGCAAAGGGGATTGCATCTACGTCTCCCCTGCCCTCGGTGTCCAACGATCCGCTGCTTCTGAAATGGGCGCCATCTTCGTCAGCGCCGTGAAAGAAGCCAACATCTTCCTCCTCTCCGCCCTCAGCGAGATGGAGCTCATTCGCCGCGTCAACAAACTCCCGAGCGGTTCTCGCATCGTCATCTACAACGACGAGGACGAAGTCGACGGCATGTCTCTCAGCAGCTTCGAAGCTGCAACAGCGTGCATCTTCGACCCCAGCTGCCGGATGGTGGTTCGGGTCTTCGACCCTCCCCGGAAAGGCAGGGGAGATTACCTGCATATCGAGATGGCCGAATTGGCAGATTCGGCGCTCTCAATGCAGGCGACAAGGATTGCTTCGCTCCGGTGAAAGGAGCGTGCGCGAGGAAATTTCCTGGCGCCGCCGATTGCCTCGGAGATTTCTTATGGCCTTTGACCTAGCTCAATTCGAACGCCGCGGCGTAGAGCTTCCCAAGCTCTATCCAGCCGCAGAGCAGGCTGGCTTTGCCTTTGGCGAAAACGACACCCTTCCCGATCCGATGGATCTCGTCCGCAAAGGCGCGCTCGTTGTTGCCTCCCACTCTGGCGGCAAAGATGGGCAAGCAATGCTCGTGCATCTCGTCGAGCGCCTCAAGGTCCCGACATCCCAGATCGTCTGCATCCACGCAGACCTCGGGGAAGCGGAATGGGAGGGCACCGCAGACCATGCCCGCGCCAACGCGGAAGCCTACGGCATCCCGTTTCTCGTTTGCAAAGCGCAAGATAAGAAGGGCAATTCGAAAGACTTGCTCGACTACGTCGACAAGCGGGGCCAGTTCATGTCCTCCACGGCGAGATTCTGCACAAGTGATTGGAAACGTTCGCCAATTCGTCGGACCATCAACGCCTATCGTGAAGAGATAGGCCACACCAGTCCCTACGTGCTCAACTGTATGGGACTTCGCAGCGAGGAGTCCAGCGCTCGCGCCAAGCTCGAACCACTCCAGTTCGTCAAATCAGCGTCCTGCCCTCCTAAACCCTATCCCGACGTTCTCGAGGCTGAAACGCGAGCGACACGGCGCGTATTCTTCGACTGGCACCCGATCCACCACTTCTCGGAAGACCAAGTCTTCGCGACCATCGCGGCTGGCGGGCAGCAACCTCATTGGGCCTACACCAAGGCTGGCGCAAAGAGGTTGAGCTGCACTGTATGCATCTACTCGAGCGAAAGCTGCGTTCGGGCAGCTGTCACTCATTCGGGAAAGGCGCGCAATTATGCGCGCCGCGTGATCGCTCTCGAAGAGAAGCACAACCACACAATTTTGCCCCTCAAACCGATGGGCAAGGGCCAGCCGCCGGTCAAGCGGTGGCTGAAGGACATCGTCGGCGATCTGCTCGACGAAGCAGCATAACTCTCAACCACTCTCAAGGACTCTCATCATGGCAAAACAACCCATTCAGGGCGCACCTCTCAACGCCCTCCTCGCAGGCCTCCGGCTTCTCCAGCAAAACGGCGATCGCCTCCCGCCCGAGATCGAAGACATCGCCACAAACGGCGGCACCCAGGCCCTGATTACGCCCAATGCTATCGATGACCTCTGCGAGCAGATCAACTGCAATGGTATCGAGCTCGGGAGCCCGAGCTGATGAACGCTGTTTCACAGACCGCCGCCGAGATCATCGTTTCCGAACTCGAAATCGGCAAGAAAGGCGAGCGCCTTCTCGAACAGCCCAACGTACCGACGACGCTTCGCATTGCTGAGCTGCTACGCAAGGGCGTGCGCCGCGGCATCGTTCCGCAGTGGACCCTTCGCACCGCGATCGGCGTGACGCCTGAGCAAGCCGACCTCGACCAGATAGCCGATCAGATCGAAGAATGCTTCACGTCCGGCGAGGCTCCCATCGACTGGCGTGTCGACGTCTACCGCTGACCGAAAAACCTCGGATCATCGTGCGAGGCTCCCGTTCCATAAAACAATCGCTATAGGCTGAAGCCATGACATACCCGCTTCACAGCAAAGCTGCGCGCAGCGCAGACGGATCACTCGATTTCACCGGTGACCTCTACCAGGTAGGGCTGCCATTCAAGGATCTCGTCACACAGGTCCAAGCACATCTCGATAGCCACATCGATGGCGCCAGCATGACAGTCGCCGGACGCAATTCTCCGGGCCACCGCCAGCTGCTCATAGAGGTCTATGCAACCACTGAGATCGAGTTCGAGAAGCCCGAGACCGAGCCCGCGCGTGAGGAACTGTTTCAGCAAATCTCCGACGAAGTATGGCGCTTCGGTTTCGACAACTCGAAGTTCGAAACCGACCAGTTCACTCGCTCTTTCACTGTCGAAGTATCAGTCGCCGAACGATATTGGGCAAACCTGCAGCGCAAGGTCGGTCCGAATGTTATCGACGACAGCGTCTCTCTTGCCAAGTTCAAGCGAGAGCTCGAGCCGGGCCACTTCTTCGACGACGCACATCCCGACAGAGAGAGTGACTCTCGCTACCTTGTCGAGAAAGTCGGCAAGCGCATTGTCGTAGTGAACGATCAGAGGCCATCCTATCGCTTGCATTGGGACTTCCCATGCGCGGACGGCTTTCTCTGTGATGGCACGCAGGTCCGGTTCGCTCGCGGATCACTCGAAGAGCCACTGGCCTATTCTCTTTACAACTGGGTTCACCCTTAACCTCAGACCAAAGCCGGAATTTCGATGAAACCTGCTCGCGCCCTCGAATTCGAGTTCAGCGGCGATCCCCTCGCTGCGGACATCGACAAGATCCATCGTGGAACGGCGATTTATACCGCTATCCCCGAAGTCGAAGCACTTCTCGATCGCCTCGGTTGGCCACATAAAGGCGAGCGCATTCTTGACCCGGGAGCAGGAAATGGCGGGTTTCTCGTGGCTGCACTGAATCGCCTCGACCTGGATGTCGACGATGTAGAAACCGCTTCGTTCAAGGTTCGAGGATACGAATTCCACCCGAGTGCAGCAGAAGCCGCCCGCCGGGCGATTGCAGAACATCTGGCCAGCCGAGGCTGGACGGTTACTGCCTCCGCCCAGGCGGCAAGCCAGATCATCGAAGTGCGCGACTTTCTCCTCAGCCCTGTCCCTGTCGGCGAATTCGACGTTATCGCTGCCAATCCTCCCTACTGGCGCCTGGCGAACCTTCCGCCAGAAAGTGCGTATCGCTTCGAATTTGAAGCCAAGATCCCACCGCACGCTAAGGCCGATCTACTCTATGCCTATCTAAACAAGTCAGTCGATCTCGTTCGCCCAGACGGCCAAATCGGTCTCGTTACCGCCGATCGCTGGTTGCTCAACAAAGGCTCTGCAGAGCTGAGAGCAAAGATCGGTGAACGCTTCACTGTTCTCGACATCAAGCGGCTGGAATCCGCCAGTGCTTTCTACCGGCCGAAGACCCGGCGCAAAGGATCTCCAGCCCGCGTCCATCCGGTGAGCCTGATCCTGTCTCCTGGCAACCAGGGCCGCAAAATTACCGCTGACCCCTTCATGATCGAAGAGATGCCGGCCGTTCAGGGTCGCCCCCTCACCGATATTGCCACCGTGAGGTTGGCACCATGGCTTGGGCCAGACGGCATCTTCATCGTGTTCGACAAGGAGGGTCTCCCACAAGACCGCCTCATCCCGTGCGTTGAACCTGAGAATATCTGTCCAGACACCGATACGATCACCAGCTCGAACCGGTGGGCCTTGCTCACGGACAAAGAGAAGCCAGAAGAATCTGTCCTCTCTCATCTCGATGAAAACCTCAGTCGCATGCCCAATCGGGGGCAACGCGAGCCAAGGTGGCTGCCCCCGGAGCCTTTTGCCGGGAAGCTTCCCCTCGCAGACGACGCCGTCCTCATACCCCGCATAGCGAAGAAACTGCGCCCCATCCTACTCCCTGCCGGCACAATGCCAGTAAACCACAATCTCGTTGTGGTCGCTGGCGTCCCCGCTGAGCAGATCATTACGATGCTAAAGCATCCTTGCGTGCAGAAGCAGGCCGATATCCTCGCGCTACGACTCGAAAATGGATATCGAAGCTACACTGCCACCCTCCTTCGGCAGTTGATCATACCGGATGAGGTCATTCAGGATATTCCGGAAGCCGCCTAAAAACTTTCGACTCAGGTCTTTCATCTTCCACAAAGTGGCTTCACAAACCACATATGGGACGAGGGAAATTCGCCGCGGTTAGTGACCTTTCACAAAGCGACGGCTTCTCAACCTCCGTCCTTCTCCTTTCCGTGCTCAACGACTACCACCCATCGCCATTGAGCACCTACCAGCTCGGGTTGTGGGTCAAAGACAACCACACTCCTCGGAGGCCCATATCGGTTGTCGTGAAAACCCTCGCACAAGATGGGCTGGTATCCCGTCAATCGAGCGCAGGAAAGCGAACTGCACTCTGGGGCCTTACTGAGCGCGGCCTATGCTCCATTTCCAAGAGAGCCGGCCAGATCCGACTGGCACAACTTTGGATCTCAGAAAATCCCGCCCTCGGCACGGTCGAATCTCACATCCTGCGCCGATTGCTCGACAGGTCTACTATTTCCCCGAATGATCTTCTCCGGGAAGGCTTTCTGTTATCCCCCGTGCGGACCGCGATCAAACGCCTCCGACTTCGAGATTATATCTCTGCATCACCCTTGATCCATGGCGGCTACACTTTAACCTCCTGTGGAAGAGCGGTGGCCAAGAGCCAGGGTCATTCCAACACCAAAAGCCTTTCAGCTGTATAGCAGCATAACTCCATGCTGGATTTATGCGAATGGGACCGGTGGTTGAGGGGCGAAAATCTTCCTGAGGGTTCCTAAAGTATCGATTGACCTCGCCCTAAAGCTCCCTCAAAATTCTCAGGATCATTTTTGAGGAAGTACCATGCAAAACCCTCGTCGCGCAGAAGAGCAGGAAAACTACACCGCAAGCGAGCAGGAAGAGCGCAGGACGCACGGCTTCCATCAGGAGCTGGACGCTGACCGCAACGGGAGGCCAGACTATCTCGAGGATGAGCAGAAGGAGAACGCCGCCCGAGAAAAATGGCGTCAGAATGATCGCAACAACAACGGCATTCCTGACCACCTCGAAACCGACAAGCCCGGCGGCAAAGCTGCGAATGACGACTTCGCCCCGTATGGCCAAGAATTCCATCGCAACTCGACGCTAGATGCAGAAACCCGCCATTCTGCGGGCGTCTTCGCAGCGACTTCGGAAACTGCCGAGCCGGCAAGCGATCTCCAGAAGAGCGTTTCCCAGGCTTCCGCCGCCGCGTCGCAGGAAATTCGCAAAGACGAGTCCAACCCCAAGAAAGGCGAATTCGGTAAATCCGCGATCGGCAAGCGCGTCGACCAGCTTCGGAAGAAGCGCCTCCCGAAGTCGTCCATGCTCGGCGACATCTCGCGTTTGCCTCCGCAAAAGGGAGACCCCGACAGTTCGACCGAAGTCGTCAAGGCGTTCTGGAAGGGTATTGTCCAAGCCCATCTCAGCACCAAAGCCGCCAAGAAAGCCAAGGCCGACGCAAAGATCGACCAGGAGCTTCGTCAGCTAGAAAAGAACGAACGCGAACTCGATCGCGCAGAGCGGGAGCGTGGACAGGCCGATGCCGAGAGCAAGAAGACTGCCAAGGGAGAAGAACGCCCAGAAAGCCCCGAGCAATCGGGCAAGGCAGATGAGCCCAAGAAAACCGATCCGCTTGCTGACGCGAAGGAAACCGCCAAGTCCGGCTCGGAGAAGAAGGACGGCCTCTCCCCTGAAGCCAAGGCCCAAAACCTCGACGAGCGCCAAAAGGAACTGAAGCCAGAGGCAGCAGCTCAGCCCGAAAAGGCGACATCCAGCTTGGCCAAGGAAACCAGCCCTCTCCAAGCTCCCGCCAATGACCGCATGACCAAGGCCCAAGAGGGGCTTCGCTCCATGGGTCTCGCGCCACAAGGCCCTCAAGTGAGCGCCAAAGAGCGCACTCTCGACGGTCCAAACGCTGAAGCAAAGCCCGTCAGCCCCATGATGGAACAAGTGCGGGGTCTCAAGCGCCCAGACGTATTGGTCGAAGCCAAAGGTCCGACCAACCCCGCGCCGCGCACTCGAGCCATGGGTCTTGGCAGCGGCCTGTCGATGTTCACCAAAGCCCTTCGCAAGGAATCTTCCCAGGAAACATCCTTGGAAATCCAGAGCGCAATGCAAAAGTCGCGTGACTCCGGCGGTATGGGCAGGTAATTTCCCACAATGATCAAAACTCAAGAGCTTCCAGAGTGGCGCCAGCTTGCCACTGACTCTACGGCTGACAACGCCTTCGAGGTCATCTCAGTGGCATTCGCACGCGAAGAGAAGTTCTACTTCGACGGAGTGATAGGTTCGCTCCTCGGTCTCGGCCGCATCCCGAAATCCATCGAGATTTCCCTCGATGCAGAAGAGATGAGCTGTGTTGCTCGCCTGAACTACGGCGATTGCAGCGATGAGCATGCCGCCTATGCCCCGTTCGAGGTCGAGTCTTTCGCACTTCTCTGGAACGCGAACCCGGACATGATCCACGGGATCGAAGGCGAGAGAGTCATCCTCTCCCTCAATCCCAGTACGGTGAAGTATCCGATCATCACCGGCTTCGGGGAGCTCGCGGACCTATACCTCAAGGATGACCTCTTCGTCATCTCTCCCAACCTCGATTCTGACGCTGAATTGGACGAAGCTGCATGATTTTTTCCGCGACCGCACTTGCCCTCCTAATGGGAGGAACTCCCCGCGACTTCGTCGAGGTTCGTCAGGAAATCCAAGTCGAGTACGATTACTCTCCAACGGTCGGGCGTCAGGCCGAACCAGAACCGGAAGCGTTCGTTCCGGTCCGCTACCTGACACCGGAACAACGAGCAGAACCGATCATCGTTGAGCCTGAGCCCGTCACTGTTTACGAGGACGAGGCTCCTGCTCAGGTCGAACGCCAACAGCCCCAGATAAGCGCTCCCTTCAGCGTGGATGACGTCACGAATGCTGCACGATCGGCCGCCGGGGCAGTCGGCGATTACGCCGGGCAAGTTCCGAGCTACATCACATCAATGGGCAACGGCAGCGCCACCGGCTCGACCGCGATCCCCGATTACGGCGTGGGCGAAGAATAGAATCCAGAAACAATCCGCTCAGGAATGACGGCTTTGGACCTGTCCAAGCGCCTGATGAGTATGGAATGATCCGATCATGTGATCGGTAGGAAGAAGCGAAAGCACCAAAAAAGCGAATGCGGCCAAGACCGCATTGCTCGACCCCGGGCCCCAGTAATGGGGCTTCGGGGTTTTGTCGTGGGCGTAGCCAAGTTTCATAATGAAAGGTGACACCAGTGAAGCCGAACTCCGCAACCGAACAGAATATTACCCTGAACCTCCTCACCGAGTGGGAGGCCAACCCCCGCAAGACGCGCCGCGATGCCGCCGTCGAACAGATGAGCGCAAGCATCGGTAAGCTCGGCCAGCAGGCCCCGCTGATCGTCTTCCAGCCCGAAGGCGAAGCCGGCTTCCAGGTCATCGAAGGCGAGACGCGCCGCCGCGCGCTGAACGCCCTCGCCGATCGCAGCGCCATCGAAGCCGACGCCGAAATCCGCTGCTGGGTTCTCCCGGCCGACACCGACGCAGCAACGCTGAAAGCAATCGCTGTCGCCGCCAACACGGTCCGTGAACAGATGAACCCCATCGAAGAGATGGAAGCGTTCCTCGATCTGGCCAAGACCGGCCTCGGCCTCCAGGCGATCGCCGACATGTTCAACTACGGCATGCAGACCGTGAAGCAGCGTCTTGCCCTCGGCGAACTGGTTGAAGGCGCCCGCGACCTCGTCCGGACCAGCAAGCGCACCATCGGTTGGGCACAGGCAATGACAGTCGGATCGCCCGAAGGCCAGGAGCGCATCGTCAATGCCATCCTCGCGAACGAAGGGGCCTTCCCCGACAGTGCATCGGTAAAGGCTGAGCTCACCCGCGGCCAGATCCCCGTCAGCTCGGCTCTCTTCGACCCCCAGGAGCTCTCTGACTGCCTGGCATGCGACCTGTTCTCGCAGGACGGCGACCACTTCACCGACGTCAACAAGTTCTGGGAGCGCCAGGGCAAGGAAATCCAGAAGAAGATCGACGCGCTGGGCGAAACTCACGCAGACGTGAAGTTCATCGACCGCACCCGCTTCGATGACGCAGGCTGGACGGCTGGCGGCGAGGAATCGGAATCGACCGCAGTCATTATTGCCCACGACGACGGCTCGGTCGAAATTCGCACCGGCCTGATCCCGCCGGCAATCGAAGAAGATGACGGAGAAGGCGACTTCCTCGCCGACGCGGAAGACCACTACGGCTCAGCACTCGAACTCGGCGCAACCGAATTCGAGGAACAGGACAGCACCTCCAACGAAGCGAGCAATGACGACAACACAGATGCCACGGCCGCGCCAACTCCGGCCAAGGCTCAGGTGAACCCGCTCGACAACGCGACCAAGGACACCTCGTCGCTTCTGACCGCACAGGTCGCTGCTGCCCTGAAGATCGCAGTGGCCGGCGATGCACGCCTTTCGATGGCCTTCGTCGTCGCTTCGACCCTGACCCGCCGCGGCCCGGCCTCGAGCATGCAGATCGCCGGTCTGCCCATCGACACTCGCAACCACGGCTCGCAGGTCTTCACCCAGCTGCAGACCAAGCGCGCTGCGCGTGACCGCATTGTAACCGAAGCGGGCGTCGCTGGCCTGACGTCGCCGGCCGCAGTAATTGCGAAGCTGATGGAACTCGAAGACGGTCTTCTCGAACAGCTGTTCGCCTATACCGTTGCCGACTCGATCGCGGCTGGCGTCGATGAAGACACCATGGACATCTTCGATGCTGTCGGCCTCGACGTCCTCGCCGGCTGGCAGATCGACGAAGCCTATCTGGCTACGCTCAACAACGCGCAGATCCGCGTTCTTGCGACCGAGGTTGTCGAGACATCGAACCAGCCAAGCCCGCGCGCTGCCCGTGGGCTTGTCGAGAAGGCCATCATGGAAGCCGTCGACGGTGATGCCTTGAGCGGCAACTTCATGAACGACGACGCCTCCTGGGCGCCGCCGCAGGTTCTCAAGGCTATCCAGAACGCCGCTGCCCGCCGCGACAAGCTGGCAGCCAAATCGGATCCGATTGCGCAGGCGGCGTAATCGGTGAGCCCCGCGCGCGACACTCCCTCCCTCCAGCGCGCGGGGCCTTTCTCCTCCATTTCATAGGACGAACATGGGCGTTCAATACCAACTCTATACCGACAGTTCCGTCTTCCAGCGGGAATACCCTGCTGATGCGAAGCTCTCCGACATCATGGCAGCTGAAGGCATCCCCGGCCGTGCGCGCATCAAAGTCGAGGATGGCGCCCGGAAGGACTATCGCGTCGACGGAACAGGTTTCGAGTTCACGGTCCGACAGGTCCACTAAGTCGACCCTCTCTTTCATCCACGCGAGGATTTCATGGCACAGTATCAGTTCAAAGCATCAGGCGTGCATCGCGAAACTGGCCAGTACGAGAAGATAGACCGCTTCCTCCATGCCACGGATAACCGCGCAGCCATGGAAACAGTCGCCGTCGACTTTGCCCCTTCCGTGCGCGATGAATATTCTTCCGTGCCGCACCTCGAGCTAACTTCGATCGACGACGGCAACACAGTGGTCGGCGTCTTCGACATGGCCACCAAGAAGTGGCTTGTCGGAAACGTCCATCATGACGACCGCCCCGTATTCGGCGGGTATAGCCGCAATGAGCTCTCCCCCGCCTTCGATCGGGTTCGCGACCCCAAGAACTGGAAGAATCCGATCGACAAGGTCATGCCGCCAGACATCGACCAAGACCTGGTAGGAGCGGCCATAGCTTTCTTCGCCGGCAGCGAAGCGCACTTCGAGCCTACGGCTGAAGGAATTCGCGTAACCGCGCCGGGTTACTACGCAGATATCGGCAGCTAGGAGCTGCAGCAGGACGCTTACGTCCTCTCAGTACAAGGGTGGCGCCAGCGCGCACACCGGCAAGTCCAAAGTCCTCGCCTTAAGGAATTGAGCTTTTTCGAAGCTGATTTTTTAAGGAAAAGGTGGACAATGACGCCCATTCAGGCCTCCAATGCACTGCGTACAGGCAAGTCTCTCAGCGTTGATCTCGACACCGGGATCAAGGCGCTGGGATTGACGATCCCCTACGTATTCCGCCACATCGACCCGACCGCTACGGACGGCAAATCGAAGCTGGCGAAGTTCCAGAAGCTCTGCGACTACGCAGGCCTTCCCCACGATCACGAAGTGTTCGCCACCTGGCTCACCATGCGCGCACTGCGTGTCGAAGCCGGCGACGCCATCATGCTGGAACTGAACTGCGAAGCGTCCGACGCGCTCGCCGTTGCTCTCGGTACCGTCCGCACGAGCACCGATGCCCACATCATCCGCGGGGATCGCGCGAACGACGACGCCATCAGCATCACATCCGAACTTCCCGCAGATGGCGAGACCGGTGTTATTGCAACGCCGGCCGGCACCATTCGCTTCCCCGGATGCCCGGTCACTTCGACCACGGGCACCTGGGCTAGCGCGCTCGATGCCATCGACAAAGTCGCAGTCAGCTATGGCCGCAAGGCATACGATGCCGATCCGGATGCTGTGGTTGCTCTCGACTATCAGCGGCCCGACCGCGCAGGTTCGGTCGACGCCGACTCCATCCATGAGGAATGGCATCCCGAGCTCGCATTCCATCCCGACCTCAAGGCACATCCTGCAAAACTGATTCAGTCGGCCACGCTGGCAACTGTGACCCCGCCAGTGGCGACCTATCGGCCGCGCCTTCCTCGACGCGTGATCAGCAGCGGCTTCATCTCGAACTCGCAGTTCGAATTCCTCGTTGCCGCTGGCGAAGCGCACCGTCGCCATCTGCCCACGGACCCTGAGAACCCGGGCCAGAAGCCCCAGCGCTGCGGCATCTACCTTGCCGACGGCACGGGCGCGGGTAAGACCAACGAGATCCTCGGCGCCATTCTCGACAACAAACTTCACGGACGCCACAAGGCCGTTCTTGTCCTCGCAAAGCGCCGCCACATGCACGGCTTCATCGAAGCTTGGGCAAAGATGGGCCAGGACAAGCGCGATTTCACCTTCCAGTGGAAGGCGAAAAGCGGCGCTGACATCCGCCACGCCAAGGGCATCCTCGTCACGACCTACTCGACGCTCCGTGAATACTCGGATGCCGAGCAGCTCTACCCGCGCGTCGAGCAGATCGCCCGGTGGACTGGCGACGACTGGGATGGCGTGATGGCATTCGACGAAGCGCAGGAAATGCGCAATGCAGCCGGCACCGAGGACGTCTCTGGCAAGTCGGAAACCAGCCGCCAGGGCCTCGCTGGCGTCGAACTCCAAGATCGCCTCTACGACGCGCGCGTGATCTGGGGCTCGGCAACGGGCGCAACCGACGTTCACAACCTCGGCTACGCCACCCGCCTCGGCCTCTGGGGGCCCAGCACCTGCTTCAACTCGCGCTCGGATTTCATCCGGACCATCGAAGAAGGCGGCATCGCGGATCTCGAACAGGTCACCCTCTCGCTCAAAGCCGCAGGCCTCTATGTGGCTCGTTCGCTTTCGTTCGACGGCGTCGAAACTCGGCACCTTTCGGTAACGCTGACGGCCGACGAGCGACGCACCTACAACGAAGCTGCCGAGGCATGGATCAAGCTCTTGCAGACGGCGAAGCACTGCGCGAAGCTCTGCGCCGTTCCTGTCGATGACGACGAGGAAATGGCCAAGCTGAAGAAGACCCACAAGATCTCGGGGAAGACACCCTTCTCCGAACTCAACGGCATCTTCGAATCCAGCCGCAAGAATTCGATGGCCACACTCATCGCAGCCTTCAAGGCTCGTGCGGTCATTGCCGACGCGAAGATCCAGATCGAGAATGGCTACTCGCCAGTCATCCAGATGCAGAATACATACGAGGCTCAGCTCGACCGTGCTCTTGATCGCCTCGAGGATCCGAAGAACATCCGTCTCGAGCCCGCTGAGCTTGTGGCTTTCGCGGAGCGTATCCCCCACGAAGTTCAGACTCTCGAAGCCTTCACAACCGCGAAGGGCGAAGAGATGAGCCGCTGGGTCACGAAAAAGGATGCTTCCGGCAATCCGGTCCTTCATCCCGTCGCAGAGCAACTTCGCAACCAAGCGATTGCCGAAGTCCGCACCCTAAAGCTCCCGCTACCCCCGCTCGACCAAATCATGCTGGCTTTCGGCCCGGCCCGCCTCGCCGAAGTTACCGGTCGCACGAAGCGTCTGATCCCGAACAAGCCGAATGGCGATCGGGACGGTGCAACAGGAGTCCTGTTGGAAGATCGCACCGAGAAGCAGCGCATCTCGGACATCGAAGCCTTCCATAACGGCACCAAGCAGGCTCTCGTATTCTCGACCGGTGCGGGCGGCTCGAGCCTCTCCTACCATGCCAAAACCGGCACGAAGAACACCGCGCGTCGCATTCACTACGTCATTCAGCTCGGCTATCGCGCTGACGAGGTGACCCAGGGCTTCGGCCGCACGCACCGCTCGGACCAAGTCCAGCCGCCGATCCTCACTATCACTTCGTGCGATCTGCCGGCGGACCGGCTCTATGCCAGCCGCATCGTATCGTCGCTCTTCCGTCTCGGCGCACTTACGCAGGGCCATCGCCACGCCACATCGAACGGCATGTTCGACGAGCGCGATTGCCTCGACGGTCCTTACGCCGAAGGCGCATGGGAAGACCTGCAGGCTGACATCTCCGAGGGCAAGATCGAGGGATACAGCTGGGAACAGTTCATGTCTGACCTTGGCCTCACCGCCACCGGCGAGGCAACCGAAAAGAAATGGGACAAGACGACCCACACCTATGTCCTCACCAACGTGAACAAGATGATCAACCGAGTGGCTGCTCTCACTGACCGTCGCCAGGACATCATCTTCGATCACCTGCGCGAACGCATCGACGGCCGCATCGAGAAAGCTATCGCCGAAGGCACGTTCAATGCTGGCCCTGAAACGCTGAAAGCTACCTCGCTCGAAATCATCGGCGAGAAGATCATGCAGCTGGACGATGTGCACCACTCCTCCACTCGCCTGCTTCGCATTCGCAAGCGGTCTGAGCTGACCACCACTTCCTTCGGAGATGCCTACAAGACGTACCTTTCTCGTCGTCACAGCATCATGGGCCGTGCCGTGTTCTGCAAGCACGCCACTACCGGACAGGTCGCTCTGATCTGCCCGGGACGTGCGGCTTCCGACATGCTGGGCCGAAAGATCGCGACCAAGGACATCATCACGCCTACCGGATCCGCCAACCGATATGCGCGACTGGTCGAACGGGAGCCCTGGCGCCCGTTCACCGACATGGAGCTGATGGAATCGCTCTGGAACGCTCAGGTCGAGGCAGCTCCGCAGGAAGCAACCTCCTACGTGACCCTCGTAGCGGATGCTCTACTCCCCATCTGGACCGCCCTTGCGCAGGCCTCGGGATACCGCAATGCCGTCTACCGCCTCCAGACCGATGACGGACGCCAGATCGTTGGCCGCCCGCTCTCCGCCGGCAAATTGGAGCACTTCATGAGCTGCCTCCAGGAATCGGCAGCCCCCACGGATAGCGAAGTTGCCGAGATCACTGAGCAGCTGAAGACTGGTGCGCGTGTCGCCGTGGCGACACCCACGAAGCACCCGCACTTCATATTCGGCGAATTCACCGGGGACGTGATGACTGGACTTTCGATCGATCTCGGCGCCGCGCCGTGCACGTCGCTGTCGAATGCTCTCAACTTCCTGCCGACACAAGGTGCGGGCCGCGGCCCGGGAGCGATCCTGACCGTTGCCAGCACCGCCAAGGGAGTCCAACAAGCGCTCTCGGCAATCCTCGCCTGTTGCCCGGCCATCTTCGTCGAGGAAGATGACGTTTCGAGCCAGGCAGCCGGCAATGGGCAGGCAAGCCAGAACCCAGCTGGAACAGCCGGCAAGGTCGCCGTTCCAGCAACCGCGTCGGCTCAGGCAATGGTTGCATAATAAATCGCCGTCACCGCTTGAGGGGGCAGGAACTTTGAGGATAAAATATCTTCATGAGCAAAGATCCTGCCCCCGTCGACTTCGCAGAAGTCACTCGCCTCCAAGAGCGCGCAGTCGCTGAAGCGATGGATATCCTCGCGGAGGACAATCTCGTCCTCCTCGAAGTTCCAACCGGAGGAGGGAAAACTCGCATCAACTCGCGCATCACAGAGGAGCTCGAGAAACGCTTTGAAAGGGACTTCAAGTCGATCAACCTCTCCCATCGCGATTTCCTCGCACGCCAAGGCGAGAGCCAGTTCAATCGATGGGCTCCCGACAGCAATCTCACCACCAGTTTCGGGACCGACGGAACACTCGATCAATCTGGATCCAACGTCTTCGCCCTCGTCCAGACCGCTTCCTCGCGAGTCGACGAACTCGAGCGCTATGACGCTGCCGGGATCGACGAAGCTCACCACGCCTCTGACGCCAAAGATGGACACTATCCAACCGTCATCCCCAAGCTGATCGAGAAGAACCCCGACATCAAGATCGTCATGATGACGGCAACCCCTGCGCGCCCTGACGGCAAGGGCATGTCCAAACAGCTGCAGGGGGCGAAACGCGTCACCATCGGCTGGTCGGAGCTTGAGCGCGCGGGCCAGATCAAACTTCCTCGCACGATCGAGGTCCCCATCTCCGCGAAGAAGGGCGGCACGACCAACCAGGTCGCGCGCGCTCACTATCGCCCGGAAAAAGACGCCAATTCGGCCGGTTTGATGAAGGCAGTCCGCGAAGCTCGAACCGAAAGCTTCAACGAAGAGATGGCCAACGCCTGGGAGCGCCACGCAGAGGGCCTCCAGACCATCGCCTTCGCTTCGCGCATCAAAGATGCGCAATCGTTTGCCGATGAAATGCTTGAGCGCGGACACAGGGTTGATGTCGTAGACAGCGAGCGCGGCGCCGATCACAACAATGCGGTTCTCGAAAAATACGCCCGCGGCGAACTCGACATGATCGTGTCGGTCAAGATGATCGACGAGGGTCTCGACGTGCCGGCAACCCGCTGCACGCTCATCCTCCGCGAGAGCACATCCGAAATCGAATACAGCCAGATGGTCGGCCGCTCCATCCGAGCCGGCGACACCCCCGAGCTCCGCGCCACACAGCCGCTCGTAATCGACGGCGGCGCATCAACCATGATCCACGGCGCCATCGAGCGCCGCGCTGCCGTGATCGACTATTTCCAGAAGCTCGAGCGCGGTGAACGCTCCGAGCAGATGACTGCCGCCAAGCTAATCGATGGGAAACGTGAGGCTAGCGCACAAGACGGGGAATTCACCCCTTGGCGTGTAATCCGGGATGATCCGCCGGTCCTATCCTTCACCGATCAGAAGGGCGTCGTCTTCGCCGTCGAGAGCAAGGATGCCGCCGGCCAGCCGCGTTACACCCTCATGGAGACCGCCGAAGGCCAGAAAGGTCGCACCCAGCTGACCCTCATGAAGGACGAGAACAATCGACCTGTGGCCAACAAAGAAGGCAGCATTCTTGCCGAAATCGAGAATTCCCGCGCACTTCCTTCGCGGGCGGAAATCCTTAGGCTTGAGGCCACCAAATCGGCCAGTCCGGGTCGGGCCTCATTGGCAGATGACCGCATCGCGGAAGCGAGCGAAGCACACCTGAATTCCGTGCTTTATATGGCGCAGCAGATGCGAGGCGGGGCCTCGCGCTAATGCCTAAGAGATGGAAGAATTAAAGATTCTGAAGTGAAATAGTATAGAGTACCGCCGATATGCGTTCCCCCAACCTCTCCTACCTTGGCATCCTTGCCGCCCACACCTCGGCGGGCAAGCAAGCTGTTGGCGTGGCCATCGCCGGTGCAGTCGAGCTGTATCATCTCGTCGACGCGGATCTCGATTACTCCTCGCAACTCGTTCACGACTGGCTCTGGACGGCTGGGATCAATCCCGATGAAGCTGCGGTTGCGCTACCGCCGACCGTGCTCATCCGGGACATCATTGCTGCCGAAATCGTCCGCCAGCCCCTTGTCGTGCATCACGCTGACTTGGAGATCCCCTTCGTTGACCAGTTGGTCTCCGAACTGACCGCGGCGGGCAATCAGCCCATCATCTCCGGTGTCGACATCAACGGTCCAATCGCCCAGGCAGTGAACGGTGCCGCCGGTCGCCGCGCCTTCGCCCTCCAGGCTCGTTACGAAGCAGCCTTGGACGAAGCCGCCAATTCGCCGGCAATTCACCACATCAAAGGTCAGCTCACCGCTGATGGCGAAGTAAGCCACATCTCGATCACCGGTCCCTTTGCTCAACGCAACTGGACCCTCAGTGAACCAACCGATGCCATGCTGGTGATGGCAACGATCCTCCACATCGGGGATCTCGCCAACTTCGTCATCGACCAGGGGCCAGCTCAGTCGAAGCTCAAGCTAATTGCCAACCAGATTGGCCTGAACGACAAACTGGCGGCCTAGGATCCACCAGCTGCGCGGACGCGAACCCTAGCCCCGACCCTACAGGTCGGGGCTCTCCCCTTCCAAGTAGAAGTGATGGAGCAGGCAGGGACTTTTTAGTCCTTACCGCCTGAGGAAAGAAGATATGTCCGTCACCCAGTTCCAGCCGCATGATGCGGCACTTGCCGCCCACCTCATGACCGAGGCCGCGGTCGCCGACCTCCCCTTCAGCAGCATGAAGCAGATGGAGGAAGACCACTCCCGCATCAGCGGCGAAAACCGCTCGCTCGTCACCAACGTGTCGAAGCTCCACGGTCTCACCGAGCTCGGCGACGCCATGGAAGGCGACGAGGACGCTGCCAAGGAAATCATCCAGGCAGCTCAGGAATACAAGGCCGATCCTGCGGCCTACACCGACAAGGTGTTTGGCGACGAAGCCCCCGAAATCGCTGCCGAAGATGCCGCCCCCGCCTCAGGGCCAGTTGCCGCCCCTGCCCCCGCACCGAACGCAGCGCCGGCGGCCGCCAGCCAGCCGGTCGCCGAACCTGCTTCCTTCGCTTTCGTTGCGCCCGAAGCAGAGATCCAGATGATCCCGCGCCCGGCCTCTACCCTCTTCCAGGGCATCGGCAGCACATACGCGAGCGAACTCATCCCTACCGCAAAGTGGATCACCGCCAAGCCGAAGATGGACGGTCCCGACAAGGACTTCATGTTCAATGGCTACGCATGCTCGGTGATGGCTCTCGCTATCGAGGAGCGCAAGAACGTGATCGCCACCGGCGACCCAGGCTGCGGCAAGACCGAGTTCTTCAAGCAGTTCGGCGCCCGCATCGGCCTGCCCGTGCACAAGATCCCGATGGATGGCAGTCTCTCGCGCGCTGAGATCATCGGTTCGTTCCGTCAGGTAGCAACGCAGAACGGCTCCTCGACGCCCTTCGTCCTCGGCAAGATCCCACGCCTCATCCAGCAGCCTTGCATCATCGTCCTCGACGAAATCGACCAGGCGGACCCGGACATCATGTACATGCTCCACTCGGCCCTCGAAGGCGAAGGCCTCGAGATCCAGGAAGAGGGCGGCACGCCGATCGAGCGCCACGAGCATTGCTACATCGTGGCAACGGCCAACACCAAAGGTCGCGGTTCCGACAATGGTCTGACGCACACTCGCTTCGAGATGTCCGAAGCGACGCGTGACCGCTTCCCCTACTGGCTGAACTTCACGTTCATGGAGCCCGGCATGGAAGCCGACACCATCAATGCCAAGACGGGGCTTGCCCACGCACTCTGCGCAAAGATGGTGAACGTCGCCACGCAGATTCGAACCGGATACAAATCAGGCTCGCTCTCGCAGACCTGTTCGCTTCGACAGATGCTCGACGTCGCACCAATGGCGAAGAAATTCGCCAGCCGCGGAGACGATGTCGGCCTCGCGCTCGGCATGGAGGCCGTGATGGTTGGCCGCGCCAACCCGGACGATGGCCAGACCATCCGCGAGTTCATCAAGACGGCCCTCGCTGTCGACCTCAACACCACGGAAATCTAATCCATGCAGCATGCAACAGCTAACGCTGTGAAGCCTGCGCAGGAAAAGACGATGCTCGGCATCGATCTGCGCCGGCTGATCATCAGCTTCGTCAACGGCCTCGGTCGGGGTGATCGTATTCGCGTGCGCTTCCGCGGCACGCGCGCCTATACCGACGGCCGCAACATCAACCTTCCGGCTATCCGCGACCTCGCCGAGATCCCTTACTCGACCGCTCGAGCACTCATGGGATACGCGATCCACGAAGTGGCCCACATTCGCTACACCGACTTCGGCTCGATCATTCGCGCCATCGAAGAAGGCCGAATGGAGCCTGACAAGCTAATCAAGAAATTCGAGAACGCGATCGAAGATTATCGCATCGAGCGCATCATCTCGAAGGAATTGCCGGGCACCGCATCTGACCTGGCGGCTCTTCGTGTACTCATCCATCCGCCCCTCAAGAAACTGAAGCCCGGCTGGTTCGCAGATCCGCGCGCGTGTGGCCCACTCGCGCTGACTTGGACGGGTAGTGTCATCAACGGCTTCCCGAACCCTGCGATGACCGACACCCTCGATGCATTCCCGACTCCTGTCCGGAAGCTCATCGACAACTGGACGGCACGCATGAAAGACGTCCAAACGACGGACGAGGTCGTCGAGCTCGCGATCGCATTCAGCGCAGAAGCCGAGGCTTACGCTCAGGCCAGCCGTAATACTCCGCCGCCTGCATCTAACGATGACCAGGACAACAGCGACGAACAGGATCAGGACGACCAGCAGGACGACGCGATCACCGAGGAAACCTCGAATGACGCTGACCAGCAGGACGACCAGACCAGCGGCGATGACGCCGACGAAGGGCGCGAAGGCTTCGATGACAGCGACGACGAGGACGCTAGCGCAGATGATGCTGACGACGCCGAAGCCGACGAAGATGCCGACGCAGAAGGCGAGCCTTCGAACGACGGCGATGCCGGCAGCGATGCCGATACAGGTTCCGACGGTGAAAGCGACAGCGGAACCGACAGTGAAGGCGACGCCGGCGAGCCCGGAGAAACCGGCCAGCCATCGGACAATGGCGACCTCGGTCAATCCGAACAACCGAGTGACGGCGATAGCCAGGACCAGAACAACACTGGCTCGGACACCTCTGACGCCGGAGACATTTCCACTGATGCGCCTGACCAAGACGGGAAAGATGCCGACGGACAGATCTCCTCGGACCTAGACGCCAAATCGTCCGAACCCGCTGCCGGAGACAATCCCGGTAATGACGGCACCGGTGAAGGCGATGGCGAAGGCCTCGGAGACGGAGACAGCGACGATGGCGTCGATGATCTCGACTTCGGCGACAGCCCTGGCGGCAAGTCTAGCCCTGACGGAACCGGCGCTCCGGCTCCGCAGCAGGACGACACCGGCAAAGTCAGCCTGAATGACGGCATGCTCGACGAGCACGACGACGGCGATGCCGCCGGAGACGATGACGGCCAGAATGCCAGCTCATCAGGAAACGCCGGCGGCCCGCAAGGCGACCAGCAGGACGAAGCTGCCGGCGAAGACAACGATCGGTCGAACCCGCTCGACGGAATTCTCAACGGCAATGCGGCTTTCGACGACTTCATCGACGACATTGCCGAGGAAATCGCGAACACCCCGCTCCCAGACGAGGCGCCCGACGCCGAAGATGGTGAGGTCAATCCCGATGAGGTGATGGAGAACGTCAAACAGGCCAATGCAGCCGCACCAAACTACACCTCGGCCGACCCCGATCAGAGCGACCCCTCAAATCAAGCCGGGTCAGCCGGTGCGTCGAAGAACGATTACTCGGACGATCGCTTCCTCCCCATCGACACTTCCGAAGTCGAAGAGTGTCAGTACGCGGCCCTGCGCTCCGAGGCTGCTGGGGTCATCAGCACCACTGCGCGGACCATTCGCCGGTTGCTCATGGCTGAAGAACAGCGGGGCACCCTTCGAGGTCGCCGTGACGGAAAGTTCGACATCCGAAACATCTCCGCCGTCGTTCGCGGCACTGGCAATTGCTACAAGAAGGATTGGCACCGTCCGGCGCCCGAGACCGCTCTTGTCATCCTCACCGACTTCTCCGGCTCGATGACCTACAGCCAGTCGGGTGACGGCGAGCCGCGAAAGCTAGCCATGACCGGCGCTCTTGCAATCGAGGAAGCTACTCGCGGGACCCAGGTCCAGACCTCGATTTACGGCTACAAGGGCTACTCGCCCCATGTCGATCTCTATCCCTTCAAGGAGGGCAAGCAATCCAGCCGCGTCACCCGCCAGAACATCGGCGCGTATCTCGACCTCGATATGGGCTGCACTCCTACGGGTGAGGCCATGGCCGCCGTTGCCAACATCCTCGACGCCAGCACCGCACAACGCCGCGTTCTGCTGGTCCTCACCGACGGCGACGCAGACGACCGCGAGCTCGCAGAATGCGTTGTTCCTCTGCTCAACCGCCGCGGAATCGAAGTCGTTGCAATCGGCATCCAGAGCGACTCCGTCTACACCTGGTGCCAGAACTCGCATGTCATCAACGACATCGGCCAGCTGCCACAAGCGCTGCTCGAGACCATCGACCCGCGCGCTCAGAAGAAGCTGAAGAGGGCTGCATGACCGAACGTAAAAAACCGTTCGCCTACGACGTCGTTGAAACTCCTGATGCCCTGCTATTCGTGATCGGGCATCAGGGAGGCGATGCCCGGCCAGCCATCTCGTATCTGCTCGGCCCCCGCGGCCTACAGATCAATCGCGCCGATGGCGTGGTCATTCGCATGATCCACCTCCATCCACGCGTCCAAGAACTCATCGGCGTGAAACCCATGGCAGTGATCGAGGTCGACGACCAAAAGACGGTCCTCTATCCTGCAGATCCCCACAAGGAAATCAGCCCGGACATCGCAACGCATCTTTCCGGCCAGTTCTACTGGTACCTCGGGCCAGAAACTGCGTCGGCCGACGATGTCGCGCGACGGCCATTCTCCCAGCTGCTCAAACATCTCGCTCCCCAAGCTGTGGCCGTCGCCCCCGGGGAGTGGACAGCTGGCCCGCTGATCGGACTATGCAATAGCCGGCGCGGGATCGTGACGTTGGCCAGCGGCCGCGATTGGGCACACCCCACCCGCGGGCTCATCATCGACCGAACCTTGGCCGAAGGGATTACTGCTGGATACCCGGCGAATGACAACATTGCCGATTGCGTCGTCCTGGCGCACTCGGACACCGCGCCAGCTTTGCTTCCCAGAGAGCGCGGCCCAGGAAGTTCGCAACTTGGTATGGCATTCTTGCCATAACCACATCGCTTATCCTGAAACATCCTGAAACATCCTGAAACATCCAGAAAGTCCTTGGCAGGCTTGAATACGTCCCGCTAGAATTTGCCCTCAGCCATACCGGCACGAGTGCAAATTCAATCTTCGGATTACGACCTCCTGGCGCCTTCGCGCCCGGATAGCGGGGCAAATTCAGCATGAATCAAGACGACAGGAACATGTCGCTGTTTCCCCATGAGGGCTTGAGGCCTGTTGGGCCTTCTTATGGAGAAAAGAAAATCGTGCGCTCGAACCTCGCAACCTCCAAACTTCCTGAACCTTCCACTGGTCTCGACCTAGTCGAGCAGATGGCGAATGGCCCGGTCGAACTCTACGACCTGCCCGACAGCCCGTATCACCTCGAAGAGAACGAAATCTCCGTTGATCTCTTCTGCGGCGCGGGCGGTACGAGCGAAGGCATTCGCCAGGCTCTTCTAGAAAGCCCGGCCTTTGCTGTGAACCATAATCCCGATGCAATCGGCGTTCACGACATCAACCATCCCGAGACGGTTCACCTCGAATCCGACGTGTTCGCCGCGGATCCGGAAATTTATATAAGTCCTTCAAAACAAATAGGTTTGTTAAGTGCCAGCCCATCTTGCGTGCATTTTTCGACGGCCCGCGGGGGCAAGCCGCTCGACCGCGAAATCCGCGATCAGGCATGGGTTGTCTGCAATTGGTGCGAGCACCCTAACCCGCGCTTCAACCCGCGTGTCGTCATCGTCGAAAACGTCCGCGAGTTCCTGACCTGGGCTCCGCTCACCTCCGAGAACAAGATCGACAAGCGCTACATTGACAAGGACGGGCTCGGCTCGACCTTCAAAGAATGGCGCTCGCGGCTGATCGATGCCGGCTACACGGTCGAATACAAGGTGCTCAACGCAGCTGCCTATGGTGTGCCGACGAAGCGCCACCGCCTGATGATCGTCGCCCGACGCGATGGCCTCCCGATCCGCTTCCCAAAAGCCACGCACGGTCCGCGCAACTCACCTGCCGTCCTGGCTGGTGAACTACTGCCATACGCGCCAGTCTCCGACTGCATCGACTTCACCATACAGTGCAATCCGATCTTCATGTACGCCCGAGATGCGAAGAAGGCCCGCTGCAATCGACCGCTCGCCGACAACACGCTGAAACGTATTGCGGCTGGCATCGAGCGTTACGTTCTCGAAGCCGAAAAGCCTCACATCGTTTCATTTGGCGGCGATGTCGCTCCTGCAGCAGCCGGCACGGCGCTTTCCGACTCAGCATCGAACCTCTCGCTGGTAAACCCGCTCATCACCCCCCTGACCCATACCGGGCCCGGTCGCTACTATCTGATGGACAGCCAGCTGCCCACGCTAACATGCGCTCGAAGGGGTGAGCTCGCCCTAGTGTCCCCGGTTTGCGCCGCAGTCCCCACCGCCTTGGCCCAGCCCAGCGAAAACACCATCACGGTGCAGGCGGCATCCAACGACACCGCCGATGTGCCTGTCGCTCCCATAGGCTTCCAGATCACGGCGCCCATACTCGACATCGACATCGCCGGTGAGCAAGGTGTCACCGCTCCGGCTTCACCTGGCGCACATTTCAAGGTGCCGACCATCGTTCGCGTTGCCCACGGCAGCGTCTGCAAGAAGGGCAAGAAGCGCGGTCGCGGCGACCACGACATTTGCGAGCCGCTGCCGACCCAGTCGACTTCGAACGAATTCGCCATCATCGAGCCTTTCATGGTCACCACCGGTTACGGTGAGCGCCGTGGTCAAGCCCCACGCGTACACAGCGTCGACGACCCGATTACCACCCTCGTCGCCGGTGGCGCGAAGCTCGCGCTTGTCCAGGCTTCCATGAAAAGCGCCCACGCGACCGAAGCCAATGACAACTCCAAACCGGACCCGGCTATCACCGGCCCTTCGGTCATCCGCCCGATCGTTGCAGCGCACATGGCGCAGCACAATTCCGGCAATATCGGCCACTCGGTTGATGACCCGATGTCGACGATGACGACCAAGGTCTGCCACCAGAACCTCGTCACCAGCCACCTGCTCACTCTGCGCCAGAACACTTTCGGCCAGAGCATGGATGAACCCATCCCGACCCTTACTGCCGCTGGCTCACACCACGGCGAGGTCCGCGCATCCTTCGTGCAGTACTTCAGCGATGCTGCCGAACATCTCGGCGATGTGCACGCTGTGCCGGAAGCCGACCTGGGTCTGACCGAAGAGCAACGCTTCGAAGCATGGTGGATTGCTCGCTTCCTCGAGCAGTACGGCACCAAGGAGCCGCGCAGCCCGCGCCTTGCCCACCTCGACGGGCCTCGCCCTTCAGCCATCGGTCGCCCAGGTGCGATCCTCTGGACCATCCAGATGCGCATGCTGGCGCCCAAGGAAGCCTACGCCGCTTCGTCGTTCCCGAAGGACTATCAGTTCGAGAAAACCGCCGACGGCCGCAAGACTACGAAGAGCACGCAGCTCCAGCTCGTCGGCAACGCTGTCCCTCCGGGGCTGGCCGCCTCGATCGTTGGGGCCAACTTGAAACCGCGCCGCTCGCTCCTTCCGAAGCCAGCAGCAGCTCTCCCGGTAGCGGCATGACCGAGCGTAATTCCAACCCCAGCAAGGCTGCCCTCGCCGCACGCCGAAGGCGCGTCGAAAAAGGCGAGCAACAGGAAGCAGCCGTGAAGGGTCGAGGCCCAGCCCCTTCTCTCCAGGGCATGCTCGAGCTGCCTTTGCTTGAAGCCATCGAGGCACGCGGCGGCAAAGCCCGTCCGCGCGACCTCTATGGAGAGCTGGCTGAAACGCTGAACCTCGAACCCGAGGTCCGCGACCAGACCCGCACCTGCAGCGACCAATCCTACCGCGTCTTCGACCAGCAAGTTCGCTGGACCCGCCAGACAGCTGTGGCCAAAGGCCTCATTGCCGGCGAACGCGGCATCTGGGAGCTTACGGACAAGGGCCGTGAGAAACTCACCCGTGTCCAACGCGGCAAGGTCGTACTGCTCTACAGCCTCGACAACGGCCTCGCATTCCTCGGCCATGCAGAAGAAGCGGCTGGCGCTATCGAGCCCGACAGCCTCTCGCTCATCATGACCAGCCCGCCCTATCCGGTCGTGAACCGCGAATACGGTCGCTTCGGTCTCGCAGACTGGCTGACCTGGATGTCGGAGCTCACCGGCCTCTGGAAAGACCTCCTGCGTGATGACGGCACGCTCGCCATCAACCTGATGGACATCCACGTCCCGGGCACACCGATGCTCTCGCCTTACGTCGAACGGTATATGCTCGATGCGATCGACAAGCACGGGCTTCACCTCGCCGGCCGCATGCCGTGGCATAGTCCCACGAAACTGGCCAACCTCGAATGGGCCGTGAAGCGCCGCGTTGCGCTGAAGAACACCGTCGAGCACGTCATCCTGCTCTCGAAAACGCCGAACCCTGCATGGGATACCCGTCGCCTTCCGCCCGAACCGTATGCCGAGCGTAGCGCGTCCCAACGCGCCAGCGACCAGCGCCGCGCCGCCGCGCGCAAGAAAACCGTCCGACCCGGCGGCTACGACATCAACGATGCTGCCTTTGCCACCAATGGCGAAGGCGGCATCCCGCACAACATCATCATCTCCGGCGGCGTCGGCGGCGGCGGGACCTATGCCAAGCGCTGCCGCGAAGCAGGAATGACCCCGCACCCGGCGCGCTTCCCTGAAGCTCTGCCGCGCAAGGTCATCCAGCTCTCCACCGAGCCTGGTCAAATCGTCTACGACCCCATGGCCGGATCGAACACCACCGGGAAGGTCGCTCTCGAGCTCGGTCGGCGCTTCATCAGCTCCGAGCCTGTTCTCGAGTATGCCGCGTCCTCGGCCTTCCGCTTCGATGACCGTCCGGACTTCCGTTGCGAGTCCGACATGATGAAGCTCGCCGCATGAGCGCTGCAATTCGCCTCGCGACCAACGAACCAGCGCACAACGACAATCCGCGCGCGCCAGGCATGTCGGCTGTCCGCCGCCCTGCCCTGCGTTACCATGGCGGCAAGTTCATGCTCGCCGGCTGGATCATCTCCAACATGCCGACGCACCGGACCTATGTGGAGCCCTTCGCGGGCGCCTGCTCGGTCCTGCTTCGCAAAACCCGCACCTATGCCGAAGTCGCCAACGACCTGAACCTGAAGATCTATGACTACTTCAAGGTCCTGCGCGACCCGTCGTCCTATGCCCAGCTCAAGCGGGCTCTCCAGTTCACGCCTTTCCACGAGCGCGAGTTTCGCCTTTCGCTCGAAGATTGCGACGATCCCATCGAGCAGGCCCGCCGCCTTTGCGTCCGTAGCTTCCTCAGCCACGGGTCGGACGGCGTCACCTCCAGCACGGTCCCCGGCTTCCGTTCTTCTATCAGTCGCGCCGGCTCGACGCCGGCGACGGACTGGTCGAACCTGCCCGGCCACATGGACGCCATTCACGAGCGCCTTCAGCGCGTCACCTGGCTCACCATGGATGCGATGGAAGTCATCAAGAAGTATCGCACCAGCGACACCCTTCTCTACGTGGATCCGCCATATCACCCGAGCACTCGGCACGATAAGATCAGCGTCGGAGACACCTATCGCGCGTATGGCCACGAGCTAGACGCCGGCGGCCACGAGAAGCTTCTCATCGCTCTTCGAGAGACGCCTGCCATGGTCATGCTCTCTGGCTACCGCTGCGAGATCTACGACGACATGCTGAGCGACTGGGTGCGGCTCGACACGCAAGCGCAGGCTGACGGCAAGACCAAGAAAACCGAGAGCCTTTGGCTCAACCCCGCGGCTGCCGACCATCGGCCCTCCCCCAGCCTATTCGGAGTCTGACCCTATGTGCATATCCCGATGGAAGGGCCAGTCCCTCCAGTTCCACCGTAACGTAGCCGGCCCCGGCTCACATGCTGTGAGAGAGCACGGCATCCTGCCCGCTTACGCCCGCGCAGCCTTCGAGATCGCGGCAGCGGCTGGCGCAATCGCCGGAATGGCAAAGAAGTGCTGGCGCGACGGTGACCTCGGACGGATTCCCATCGACGCAGTCCGCGCACTTCGCGCCAAGATCAACGCATCCTTCGACCGGCTGGAAGCCATGCTCGATGAAGAAGGCCCAGCCATTGAACCTGCAACTGCCAGCCGCAAAGGTGCCCAGGCGGACCGCAACTTCCAGAGGCACGGCAATCTCGCGATCCTCGCCCTCGGCCTCATGGAGGAAAGCGCAGAGCTTGCTGCGCCCCTTATGCAAATCGCCGAAGGAAGCAAAACGCTTCAGGACGTGAAGCAGGAAATCGACGATGAAACAGCCGACGTCCGCATCAACCTTCACCTCACGTCCGAGAGCGCAAGCGTGTGCTCGGAAACATCCACCGGCGCCAAATGGGCACGCGTCCGAGACCGGTTCAATCCCGAACTGTTCGAGGTCACTCCACTCGCAAGCGCCAACGACACCACCGAACCCGCTCCCAAGAAGGCCAAATCCAAATGATGATCCACAATTTCCAGACGGCATTCACATCAGCCGACGAGGCTTACCACTACACCGTCTCCCGCGTTCTCGACCTCGGTCAAGACCGCGGAGACCGCACCGGCACTGGAACGCGAGCTGTGTTCGGGCACAATGTCGAGATTGACCTCTCGGGCGGAACGCTGCCCGTCGTCTCGCTCAAGAAGACCCGCTATCAGGACGCGATTGCCGAACTCATCTGGATGCTCTCCGGCTCCAATTCGCTCGTGCCGCTCATCGAGCAGGGCATCCACATCTGGACCGACTGGCCGCTCAAGGCCTACAACCTCGAGACCGGCGAAAATATCGGCCGCGATGAATTCGAAGCTCGCGTTCTCGCCGATCCAGACTTCGCTGAGAAATGGGGCACTATCGCACCCTGCTACGGCACAGAGATGCGCTCGTTCCAGTCGAACGGCGGTGCCGTTATCGACCAGCTCCAGCAGCTCGTCGACGAGATCAAGGTCAATCCGGAAAGTCGTCGGCTGGTTTGGTCGCTGTGGCGCCCCGAATTCGTCACCGTGAAAGGCGGGACCGGCCTTCCTCCCTGCCACTTCGGCGGCGCAGTGTCCATAAATAACGAAAAACTCTCGTTAAAACTGAGACTTAGGTCCAGCGACCTATTGCTCGGTTGGCCTTACAATATTGCGCAATATGGTTATTTGGCGCAACTTTTGGCAAGTCTGACGGATCGGGTGGCCTCCAAGCTTATTGTCGATATCGACGATTGCCACATCTACCAGAACCATATCGAGGGCGCGCACAAAGTTCTCGAACGCGAGTGCCGCGCAGACCCGCAGTTCATCTGGAAGCGGAAGCCGACTTCCCTTGATGACCTCAGCCTCGATGACTTCGAGGTTGTCGGATACGAGCCGCAGGGCTTCATCAAGCTTCCGGTGGCCGTCTAATGGAAATCGGCGCCATCCACGAGAACTCGTTTCTCATTGCCGCCCGGACGACGAACGACGTCATCGGACGCGATGGCACCATTCCATGGCACGCGCCCCATGACCTGAAGCGGTTCAAGATGCTCACTATGGGCACTGCAATGATCATGGGGCGCAACACCTGGGATTCACTGCCCGGACCTCTGCGCGGCCGCATCTCGATCGTTGTCACAAGCCGTCCTCTCGAAAGCCGGGATGCAATCGCTGCCCCCAGCTTCGAAGCTGCCATCCAGCTGGCAGTGGCATCGAAACCCGTAGCAAATGCCATCGCCTTCATCGGCGGCGCGCGCATCTATCAGCAGGCCCTCGAACTAGACTGGCTCACCAAAGCCCACGTCACAACCGTCGATATCGTGACCGAAGGCGACACCTTCTTCGAAATGCTGAGCGACCCATGGATCCTCGAAACCGTGCACCGCGACCAGACCGCTCCCGCCTGTGACTTTGCCTACCTCACCCGTCAAAGGAAGATTGCATGAAAGTTGGTCTTGATCTCGACAACTGCATCGTCGGCATCATGGAATCTGCTCGAGAGGCGATGGCACGCGACCTGTCGATTCCCGTATCCGACATCATCGAAACCCAGGTCTATTGGCAGCCCTTCACCCACTCCGATCCACAAATTGCCGAACAGCTGAAGCCTGACCTCGCGTTCTGGGATCGAGAGGATGTCTTACTCGGTGCTCCCGCTCTCCCCGATGCTCTCGATGCAGCCCACAAGCTCCATGAAGCCGGGCTGCTTGCCTGCTATATCACTCGCCGCCCGCCGGCCGTTGCTCATCTCACGAATCATTGGCTCGTCAGCCAGAAAGCCCCGGATGTCCCGACCTTTCATGTCGGCAGCGCCGACAAGGCAGAGTACTTCGCTCAGTGCAAGTCGCATGCCTGCAAGAAGCTGGGCGTCACCCATATGGTCGACGACCAGCCGCACGAAGCAACTTCGCTTATGGAGGCTGGGATCAACGTCGTCCTGATCGACGCGCCAATTGGCCGATCCAATCGGAAAACGTTCAGCGCAAAGCATCCTCACATACCCGTCGCAGCCCACCTCTCCGGTGCAGTCGAGCTTTTGCTCAACGAGCATAGAAAGGCCGCCTAATGCCTCTCTTCGAATGGCTCTTCGCCGGTGCACTCATGCTCGTATCCGCGGTTCTGCCGCTCATCCTTTCGGGAATGATCCCAAACGGAAAACAGCGATGGGCAGCAGCGATCTTCGCATTGCTGGGCATCTTCATTTTTGGGGGATACATCCAGGCTACAGAAACCACCCCCTACGCCCTCGGGCTGGGCATCGGCTTTCTTATCGCAACGGTGAAGCTCACAACGGGAATAAGGCTCATCTGAAATGAAAACCGTTTTCTCGCGCATACGCCACATCGGTGCCGAAATCACCGATCTTTGGAGGGATCGCGATATACATTGGCCGGCTTTCAAAGCCGCAATTCGATCACTACCTGCACGCTTTCGCCAGGCAGACCGTGACCAGCGCATCTATCTGTTGATCCTCGCTCTCCTTGTTCTCTCAACCCAGATCTATTTCGTTATGGGCTGAGCCGCGCGCCAGCCATATCCAGCCGATCGAGAAACACATGAACCCCACAGCATCCTATGCACTGCCTTCGTTCGTCGACAGCGAAACCGACCTCGAGTTTGCTTTAGATGCGCATGCAATTGCCATCTTCGAATGGAATGCGAAAACCGGGGCAATCGAATGGGCCCCAGGATCCGCCGAGCGGCTCGGGATGAACCCGCCCTCGACCTACGACGAATGGTCCAAAAACATTGACCCAAGCGATCTTCAGCAAACGATGGATTCGCTCGAAAAGGCAGCGCAGGCCAACGCCGAGCGTTTCCGATACTGCTTCCGCATGCTTGACCGAGACGGCGAGCAGCGCGTGATCGAAGGCGCCTCGCGCTTTGTCTACGACGACAATGGAGATCTTGAGCGAACGATCAGCGTTTCAATCGACGTCACCAATCGGTTCGAAGTCCGGCGCGCTCTGAGTGCAAGCCATGAGCAATTCCAATCGGTCCTAGAAACCTCACCAACTGCCCTCATCATCACCGACGAAGACGGAATCGTCCTTACCTATAGCCGCTCCGCAGAAGAGCTCTTTGGTTACAAAGCCTCTCAAGTGGTCGGCCGGCATTTCAATCGGCTTACGAGTGAGCGGATCAAAGCACTGCTCATCGCCACCAAACATCAGCGTGGCCAGGCCCATCAACTGACCGCTCTCAAAGAAAACGGTGAGACGGCACCGGTAGAGGTTACCGCACACCAATTCGGTGGTCACGGGCCTACGCTCCATACGATCTTCATCCGAGACATGACTGAGCGATACGAATCCGAGCAGCGGCTTGAGACTCTTCGTGAAGAGCTCGCACATGCCGCTCGGCTCAATACCATGGGCGAAGTCTCCGCCGGCATCGCCCATGAGCTAAACCAGCCACTCACCGCGATGACCAATTACCTCGCGGCAGCACGCAACATGCTCAAATCAGGTGAGGCCGAACCAGAAAACCTCGAAAGATTGATCGACCTCGCCTCCAAACAGGCCCTGCGATCGGGAGACATTATCCGGAAAATGCGGGACTTTCTTTCCCGCGGCGAGACCGAGTTTCAACCGCACTCGATTGTCTCTCTCATCAAAGAGGCAGTTTCACTCACGTCCCTTGGTGGGAGAAAGCCCCACTTCGATCTCCAGATCAATCTCGACCACCCTCTCCCCGACGTCCTAGTCGATAAAATCCAAATCCAACAAGTCCTGGTGAACCTCATCAAGAATGCGGTCGAGCAACTCCGCCTCCACCCAGTCACCTCGCCGAAAATTACAGTTTCGGCTACATTCACAGACCCAAGCCATATTTCCATAGCCGTTGCCGACAATGGCCCAGGCATCAGCCCAGATATCCAGCAAAACCTATTTGTGCCGTTCAGCACTTCAAAGGATACCGGCATGGGTCTCGGCCTATCAATTTCTCGCCGGATCCTCGAAGCCCACGGAAGCATGCTCGTAGGCGAGAACGACCCCACCGGCGGCGCGATCTTCCGCTTCAATCTCCCAACTCATCTCAACAGGAAGGCAGCGTAATGCAGGCCATCTACATCGTCGACGATGACGATTCCGTCAGAAGCTCCTTGTACGAGCTGGTTCGAAGCTTCTCGAACACGATCGTTCGCAGCTTCCGCTCAGGAGATGAATTTCTCGACGCTATCGATGAACTCGATTCAGGCTTGGTGCTTCTCGATCTGAATATGCCCGGCACCCCAGGGATGGAGGTGCTTGCTCAATCGAAGGACAACCCAAAGCTCTCCTTCGTGATTTTGACCGGCCAAGGCGATATCCAGAAGGCTGTGAAGGCCATCCAAGAGGGCGCTCTCAATTTCATCGAGAAGCCCTACCATTCAGATGAAATTCTGACCGTTATCGAGACGGGCCTCGCCGACCTCGAAGAGAATCTGGCCAGCCAGAAACGAGCCGAGCGCGCCCAGGCAAAGATCGATCGCCTCTCACCTCGAGAGCGCGATGTCCTAACTGGCCTCGTGAATGGGCAGTCGAACCGTTCGATTGCAGAGGATTTCGACCTCAGCCCGCGGACAATCGAGGTTTATCGCGCAAACGTCATGGAGAAACTCGAAGCGCGCCACCTCTCCGATGTCATCACGACCGCTTTTCGCGCAGGAGCTATGCCGGACTGACAGCCGGCTCGCAGTCTATCCTGCTGCGAGCCCTTCCATGACGCTGCGATTTACGTCGATCAGCTCATCGATTTCCTCACGGCCGCCGATCACTGCACTCGTGTGTTTGTCCACCCAGATTGCCAGCGAAATGATCCCCGCCCTCAGCGCTTCGGGCAAGCCGTTATCGTTCGACGCGCAATCGTTCGAAAACACGTTCCACATTTCTCGATTTCGACTGAGAGCTCGAGCCAAGGCAGCTCCGACTAGCCCACCTTCTTTCGCCGAAACCATCTCCCCAGTGATCTCCGCCATCAAGCGGTATTCCGCATTGCGCGGCTGTTCCGATCTGCGCTGAGCGGTTTGGTAGGCGGCAACCGACATATGAACTCCTTCAGTAATCTTTCATCCTTGTAGAACGCTTCACCACTATTGCGGGCCGATCTCGGAACTTTTTTTCTCGGTCGGCTGGAATTCCCTGATTTCCGAGATCCAGATCAAAAAAATGCCTCGCGAGAGAAGAAACCTCGCCGACCCGCCCCGAATGACCCTTGACCATCCTATAAGAGGGGGAACCACATTTTCCTGAAGGGCGCAGCGACACTCTCATGCTCAACACCGTAGGCCTAGTCATCATCCTCTTCTGCGTCTTTGGCAGTTATGTCATCGCTGGCGGGAACATGGGCATCATTGCCAAAGCGCTTCCCATCGAAATGATGGCCATCGGGGGCGCGGCCGTCGGCGCCTTCCTCGTTGGCAACTCAATGGACACGGTCAAAAAAGCCCTCAAAGGCGTCAAGCGGGCTTTCAAGGGTCCGCGCTGGAAGGACGACGACTATCGCGACCTTCTCACCCTTCTTTTCGGACTGCTCACCACATTCAAAAAGGATGGTCCTACTGCAATCGAGCCTCATCTCGACAACCCTGAAGAAAGCGAAATCTTCTCCAGGTTTCCCCGCATCCTCGCAGACCACCACCTCGTCGAATTCGTGTGCGACTATCTCCGCATGATGACGGTCCAGTTCGAAGACCCTCATCAGATGACAGAGGCCATGGAAAACGACATCGAGCGCCATCACCACGAAGAGCTTGAACCGCAACACGCCCTGCAGGTCATGGCCGATGGCCTGCCTGCCCTTGGCATCGTTGCGGCAGTGTTGGGCGTGATCAAGACAATGGGCTCGATCGACCAGCCGGTTGAAATTCTCGGCGGCATGATCGGCGGCGCCCTGGTCGGCACCTTCCTCGGCGTTCTGCTCTCCTACTGCGTCGTCGGCCCCCTCGCGACGAAGCTGCTTGAGATCGTCGACATCGACGCAAAGCCTTTCAACATCGCAAAGACGGCTATCGTCGGACACGCTCAGGGGCTTCCCACTCAGGTCGCGATCGAGCTAGCCCGCCGCATGACTCCGTCGGACCACGCCCCCTCATTCTCCGAGCTCGAACGGGCTCTCGAAGAAGCGCGAGATCAATTCAACGTGAAACCCGCCTGACATGGAAGGCAGCAACGAACAACGTCCACTCGTCATCAGGCGAGTGAAGAAGGTTTCCGGCGGCGGGCACCACGGCGGCGCGTGGAAGGTCGCATATGCGGACTTCGTGACCGCAATGATGGCCTTCTTCATGCTGCTCTGGCTCATCTCCAGTCCCGATGAAGAGATGAAGCAGGGGCTGGCCGACTACTTTTCGCCTGCCGATCCCGGCCCCCAGGAGGCCATCGGAGCGGCGCAGACGTCCGCCGGAGCATCCAGCGCTGGCAACAGCCGGAGAGCGCAATCGAGCGATAGTTCAGCGACCGGTGTTCCCGCTATGGAAGCGGCAACGGCTGGAGCAGCGCGCGGTGGCACTTCTGCGGTCCCTGACGCATCGCTACGCATTCTCGCCCAAGAGCTTCTCGTCGAACTCGAAAACTCGCGTTCTAAGCAAGATTCATCCGATCACGTTCAAGTCCAACCAGACGAGGACACTATCCGGATCAACCTCATGGACAGTTCCAAGCGGGCCATGTTCAAAAGCGGGACAGCTCAGCTCAATCCATACGCCCAGTCTCTGCTCACCCGCATATCTCGCAAGGTTGCGAAAAGCGGAGTGGGCATCGCCATCGAAGGCCATACAGATGGCTTTGGCGGAATGAGCGATGCCAACTGGAGACTCTCCGGTGAACGCGCCCAAGCAGCTCGCAATGCAATGATGGGCGCGGGCGTGCCCGCAGATCGCTTCCAACAGGTTATCGCAATGGCTGGCTCGCGGCCCGTCTATCCTGACCAGCCGGATCGGCCAGAGAACCGCCGCATCACCATCGTTCTGAAAGCCGCTGGTTCGGCTCTCCCGCCTGACACCAGCTTCACATTCTGAAAGCTTGCCCATGTCCGCAAAGAAGCGCCTCAAGCCACTCCTGATATTGCTCGCAGGCCTCGTGGTCGGCGGGGGCTCCGGATACGCTACGATCCAGCTAGCTGGCCCAACAGCGGAGGGAGAACCGGTTGAGGAGGAGGCCGAAGAAATGGCCTTCGTTGAGGTGGATGATATTGTTGCCCCTCTCGTCCTCCCTGACGGCCAGCGATTGGCCGGCTACGTCTCATTCCGCTTGGCGCTTGAAGTCCCATTGGAAGAGTCTGAAGACGTCACCGCGCGAGTTCCGCTGCTGCTCCACGAAATCAACATGCGTACATATCGAGAGCCGATGGCAAGTGGACCGGATGGCACCCTGCCTACGCTCGAAGTGTTCCGCGGCATCGTCGAGGAGGCGGCGGGTCTGGTGTTTGGGGAAGGCGCTGTTCGAACCATCGCCATTGCCAAGGCTACGCCTGCATAAGGGAGTTACCGGCGTCATTGAACTTCCGTTCGGAGATGAAGAAGATGACCGAGCCTATCACTGAGAATCGATCTCAAGGTCGCACCCACCTCTTCGTTGTTGCGACACTGTCTTGGTCTAATGGGTGCCTTTCAGTGCGCATGCGCAATGTGTCGCCCTATGGCGCCATGGTCGAAATGACCGGAGGCCCGAGCGTCGGCGATCGGGTCAAACTTCGCCGCAACGAATTGTCTGCGACGGGCACTGTCGTCTGGCGCATGGGAAATCGGCTGGGAATGAAGTTCGAGCGACCCATCGTTCCTGAGAACTGGTTGCCGGCAACCCAGAAGCGCCAGCAGCAGATAGACGCAACTGTTGACCAGCTCAGGGCGTCCCCTCCTCAAGTCAGGAACCTCAGTCAGCTACCTCTCCAGACCAGTCGTGTCAGGGCAGAGGAGCTGGCCGGCATAGCCGACATGCTCGATGCCCTTGCGGATAGCTTCAGCGCAGATCCCGACGTTCTTGCCCGTTACTCCAACCAGCTCCAGGTCCTCGATGTTGCGTCGCAGAACCTGCGAAAAATTAGCCAATAGAAGGTCCTTCGATGGATAAGAAACTTAGCGCCGGCGACCTCATTTCGCGAGCCATCCAGCTCGTGCAAGACAACCCGAAGATCACTTCCACGTGGTGCGTGGTCGGCCTTCTCACCGAATTAGCCGTCCTCCCCTACGAAGGCTTTGCAACGGCTCGAGACTTTCTGCTCTTTTTCCCCGCGATCGCCGTGTCGAGCGCTCTCTATTATTTCATCGCCGCACGATTCATGGCTGCAGCTGGCCATCCAGCCGACAAGTCGAACGTTCTTGCCTACTTGGGCGCGGGCCTACTCTATAGCCTCGCGATCGCCATCGGCTTCCTGTTCGTGATCATTCCGGGCATCATCCTTTGGGTCCGGCTGAGCCTCTACGTTCCGATCCTGCTTGCCGAAGGCAAGCCGGTTATCGATCTAGGATCAGCCAGTTGGGAGCGGACCAGCGGCCGCACCTCCGAGATACTTCTGGCGCACCTGCCACCTTTTCTCATGCTCGTTCCCATCTGGCTTCTGTCGATCACCACCTCCTCACCAGGAGCCGGCTTCGACGTCCTCCTGGCGCTCACTTCTTCTCTCGCCGGCGCGTACTGGTTCTGCCTGTCGATCGCGCTCTATGAACGCCTCCCTGAGAAAGAACGGCAGGACACCCAGCAGCCTATTTGACGGACGCGTTTGACGCTCTACCGACCAATCATCTTACCTCACCGAATCACGGGGTTACTTCATGTCATCTAAGGTCCTCCGCTCAACTATCGCGGCCGCCCTCGCCACAGTCTCGGTTGCCGTTTCTGCCCCCACGTCCGCTCAGGAATCTCTCGACATCACCCAAGCTCTCGACGAGATCGCGCGAGAAGCAGAAGCCGCTGCTGAAGAGGCCATGAAGCCAGAGAATATCGAACGACGGCGGCGTGAGGATCAAACCGTCATCGACAATGCCATGAGACAGCTGGCCAGCTCGAGCGACCCTTCTCTGGCAAACAAGTTGCTGCTTCCCGAGACTGCCAGCCTCACGGCAATGGAAAGCGTCTTGAAGCACCCGAATGCTTGGGAAACGCCTTCGCGGGCTCACCACGAGAACGACGCCCTCATAGAGAGCATGACGACCCTCTCAATGCGCGCGGGATATCTCCTCTATGACGAGTGGGCATGCAATACCGGCAGGATGGAGAATGTAGCCCGGCAATATATCGATCTGATCGATCAGCTCGTCACCGTTTACCCTGAGCGCGTCTTCCTTCGGAATGCAATGAGGGGAAGGGATATTCTCGGATACCCCCGGACCAAGAGCTGCTCATACACCTCCCTGAAGGCTGAGCGGATCAAGTTCCAAGCAGCCGTTGGTGCCGTGCTAAACCACTCCGCCCCCGGCTAGTTCGCAACGTCACAAAGAAAAAGGGCGTCCCGTACAAACGGGACGCCCATTGCGGCCGCTCGGACCCAGACCGACTTTGGCACGAGCCTGGCTTCGGCATGGGCCCTTCGACGGCCTAATCACATTCCAGCCAGTGAAATCCCGAGATTTCCTCGCTCTTGGACAACATCTCTTCAAGATCTTCGAAGAACGTGTCCATCAGGCCATCAGTCGGCACGCGCCGAAACCATCGCCGAATCCGCGGCGCTGGATGCTCGATGACACACAGGAAGCGATCGCTCCATTGCCCATACGAGCCGAAGCTGAGGGCGAAACGCACCCCATCCTTCTCCAATGCAAGCCTCGATCCCCAAGACTCATTATGGACACGGCGAATGAGGTATCCCATCTCCTCGAGCTTTCTCGACATGAAGCTAAGCGCCCGTTTCCTGCTCGCCTTCATTGCGCGCCCACGCTTCTCACCCGGATAGGCTTCGAACAGGCTTGAACGGAATTCCAGGCAGCTGAGCGTCTTCCCCGGCCACGCCGACAGTTCCATTAGGCGCCTTGCGCCTGACTTCTCGGGTTCGATGTTCATCGAGATGTAATTCATGGCTAGGCTCCAAAACTTCGGACAAGAGAACCGGCGACGAGCGCCCATCCGTCGACAAGAACGAAAAATATGATCTTCATCGGTAGCGAAATTGTCGGTGGCGGCAGCATCATCATGCCCATCGCCATCAGAACAGCTGCGACCGCCAAGTCGATGATCAAGAAAGGCAGCAGCAGCAGGAACCCGATTTCGAAGGCCCGCCGCAGCTCCGAGATCATGAATGCGGGGACCAGCGTCGCAAGAGGCATCTCCGCGCGGCTTGTCGGCGTTTCACCAGACATCTCCACGAACAGCTCGAGGTCCGCCTCGTTCACCTGACCGAGCATGAAGGTCTTGAAGGGGGCTGCAGTTCGCTCGAACGCTTCCTCTTCAGCAATCTGCCCTTCTGAATAGGGCGCGACCCCATTGTCCCATGCCTCCTCGAATGTAGGCGCCATGACGAAGAACGAGAGAAACAGGGCGAGGCTGATGATCACCGGATTAGGTGGAACTCCAGGAGCGCCAATCCCGGTCCTCAACAGAGACAGAGCGACCACGATCCGCGTGAATGATGTCACCGTCATCAAGATGCCCGGCGCCAAACTGAGGACCGTAAGCATCAGCACCAATTGAATGATGCGGCCTGACATTGACCCACCATCGCCGCCGAAGTCGAATGTCGCGCTCTGCGCGACTGCAACGGCAGGACTCAACAGCGCGGCGGCAAACGTTGCCGCGCGCAATACATGCACGGTCTTCATGTTACGCCCCCTCGCCGCCTTTCGGTCGAACGAGTCCGGCGTGCTTTACAACATCGCCCATGATCGAAGCAAAGCTTCGCGATCCCTCCTCGGGCCGCCTTTCCGCACGGCTGGGCTTCTCCTCGCGCCCTTCAGTGGAGACCGCCGTCACATTCAGCGCGCCTTCTGGAGATAGCACAACGAGGTGCTCCAGATTGTCCAGCCGAATGAGTACCGCTGAGCGCTTCTGATCAATGCTCAAGCGCTCCACGACTTCCATCCGATTGTACGTCGCCCGCTTCGACCCGCCGGGGACGAGATTGGTTCTGCGAACAGCCCAAAGCATGCCCACCATCCCACCGAGGACAAAAGCAAGCGCGCCCATCATCTTGATCAGATCAAGTCCCGCCATCGTCAGGCACCTTTCCCCACGACTTCCTCGATCTTCAGGGACATGCTCTCTCCAGAGATGCAGATTTGTCCCTTGGCCACCGCCCGGCCGTTGACCACGAGGATACTTGGATCTTTCTCCTGAGAGTCCAGCGGGATGATCGTACCCCGGCTCATCTTCAGGACTTCGCGGATCGGCAGGGTCGTAGACCCCAGCATGATCGTGCAATCGACATCGACATCATTGAGTGCAGACATAACGGCAATTTCTCCTTGCCCCTATCCTAGGAAGAAAAATCCACACTCGGAGCACAACTAGGCAATTTTTTCCTATGAAGGGAATGACACCCCGTTTTGCGGTTCCATAGAAGGAGGATTTCATGGGTGCGGATTTGAGGACATCCCTAGATGTTTCAGCGACGGGCCTGAGGGCTCAATCGCTGCGCATGCGAGTAATCGCGGAAAATATCGCCAACGCCGATTCCGTATCGGACGCCCCTGGGGGTGACCCATATCGCCGCCAGGTCACCACCTTCGCCGCGGAAGTGGATCGCACTACCGGCGGCACCGAGGTTCAGGTCACCGGCATTCGCGAAGACCAGTCAGATTTCACTCGGCTATACCAGCCGGGCCATCCAGCCGCCGACGGGGAAGGATACATCCTCACCCCGAACGTGAATTCGCTGATCGAAGCAGCTGACATGAAGGCTGCCCAGCGATCCTACGAAGCCAACATCAATGCCGTCGAAGCGGCGCGTGGGATGACCATGCGCACTATCGACATGCTCAAATAGAGGAACACACAATGTCCATTGGCGCACTCGACGCACTCTCCGCCTACGGCCGCACAGGAGCCGCGGCTCCTACCCAAACCATCCGCCCCGCGCCTCCGCTAGGCGAGAGCGACGAAACGCAGTCGTTCGGCGGGATGGTGTCCAACCTCATTTCAGACACCTCGACCAAGCTGCACTCGGCAGAGCAGGAGAGCATGAAGCAGGTGGCCGGTGAAGGGAACATCATCGACATGGTCACGGCGATCGGTGCTGCCGAGACGGCACTCGACACCGTCGTTGCCGTCCGAGACAAGGCCGTCTCCGCCTATGGCGAAATAATGCGGATGCAGGTCTAGCTCGGAGCCTCCCCATGACCTCTGCTGATGCCATCGAAATCGCCCACGCGGCGCTGCTGCTTCTTTTGACGATTGCCGGCCCCATGCTGGTTACGTCGCTGATCATCGGCGTCGCCATCGGCCTTTTTCAGGCGCTGACCCAAATTCAGGAAATGACCCTGACCTTCGTGCCGAAGCTCTTGGTCATGGGGTTCGTTCTCCTTCTCTGCCTGCCCATGATTGGCGATTCCATGTCGCATTTCATGGACCAGATCAGTGACAAGATCATCACGGGCTGACGTGTTCGAAGATCTTCCTCAACACGTCACCAACTTACTGGTGATCTTTGCCCGGCTGGGAGCCGTCCTCATGCTCCTCCCGGCCTTCTCCGATGACGCGGTGCCTGGCCAGATACGCCTGCTCATCGCGTTCGGCTTTTCCATCGCGATGTACGGCATTCTCGGCCCTCAGGTCCCCGATGTTGGAGCGGGCGTGGATCTCGGCCTCGTGATCATTTCGGAAATGCTCACCGGCCTCGCCTTGGGAATGATGATCAAGATCATGTTCCTCGCCATCACTGTGGCAGGCTCGATCATGAGCCTTCAGGTCGGCCTAACGGCGGCAGTCGCTCCGGATGCCGCGCTTGGCGGGCAAGTGCCAATCATGGCGAAGTTCGTGAGCATAGCTGCCATCGTCATTTGCCTGACGCTCAATCTTCATCACCTCTGGATCGCCGCGATGGTCAACAGCTACAACGCCTTTCCTATCGGGGGCCTCCCTCCCGCGCAGGACTTCGCAGAGCTCGCCGTTGCAACGGCTACCCGGTCAATGGCCTTGGGCGTCAGCCTAGCCGCGCCCCTCATTGTCTTCGGCATCGTCTTCAACGTTGCCCTGGGCCTGTCAGCTCGGCTCGCGCCGACCATTCAGGTCTTTTTTATCGCTCAGCCTCTCAATATCCTCCTCGGCCTGGCCCTATTCGCCACCATCATCGGCGCGATCCTCATGGCATTCGGACATGAGATGGCAAGCTGGATGCAGAGCGGCTGGACCTGATCCATGTCTGACCAGACCGACACCGAAAAAACCCACGACCCAACTCCAAAGAAGCTCGAGGACGCCCGGAAGAAGGGCGAGGTCGCGAACTCGCCCGAGATGCGTCATGCGACCATGTTCGTCGCAGCCGTAATCATCACAGGCGGTGCCGGCATCTGGACCGTAGACCGACTCATCGCGATGTTTGTCGAGCTGTGGGGCGACGCTAGTAGCGTGCCCTTCGGTTCAGGAGGTGACGCTCAGGTCTTCGCTTCCTCGCTCATCATTCAATTCGCTATTGCGATCATGCCGCTACTCATGATCCTCCTTATCTTCGCACTCTCTACAATCTTCCTGCAGGGCCGTCCGACCCTCGCCCTCGCCCGTTTGAAGCTGAAATGGAACAAGCTTTCGCCACTGGCCGGACTGAAGCGCATCTACGGGAAGCAAGGGCTCGTCGAATTTCTCAAGACACTCGCGAAATTCGGCCTTGTCACCTGTGTCGCCGTTCTCATCATCTGGCCTTACGCCCGCGGCATCGAGACCCTTGTCGGGGTGTCAGCCAAGACGATGGCATCCTCTGTTGCAGACCTCGTTTTCAAGATGATCCAGGCGGCAACCCTACTGGTCGTCGCCCTCGCGCTTTTGGACTTCGCCTATCAACGCCAAGCATTCTTCAAAAAGATGCGGATGTCGCTGAAGGAGATCCGCGACGAGCACAAGAACGCCGAAGGCGATCCGAAAATCAAGGCAAAGGTCCGGGCGATCGGGATGGAACGGGCAAAACGACGCATGATGGCCCAGGTCCCAGAGGCCACGGTCATCGTTACAAACCCGACCCACTATTCGATCGCGCTTAAATATGACCACGGGGAGATGGCCGCCCCAATCCTGCTTGCGAAGGGCGTCGATGACGTCGCGTTCAAAATACGTGAGATCGCGACCGAGGCTGGCATCCCCATCGTTGAGAGCCCGCCTTTGGCTCGAGCGCTCTATGCTAGCGCGGATATCGACAGGCCCATCCCAACCGAACATTACTCGGCTGTCGCCGAAATCATCGGATACGTAATGCGCCTTGCTCGCGAGAAAGCCTGACCTTCAAGCATCTCCGGACGGATGGTTCTGATTAGAACTCTCGATATTTCTGGAATTTCTTCGTGACCGGCTGGCTATCAGATCCTATCTGTATATCCAGAACGCTCCAGATCAGCTCCCAATATTAACTGGTTGTCGATCGCTCAATAGAACCAGGCGAATTCAAGGGATTCAAATCCAGTGAACCATCTTCAAACCGATATGAGCAAGCTCATTGTCGAGCTCACCGCCGACATCGTTTCATCGCATGTCTCCAACAACAACGTTTCGATCGAGGAAGTCCCCACCCTCGTATCTAACGTCCATCATGCTCTTTCGACGGCTCGCTCGAGCGGCTCTGAGGCAACGCCCGAGCCGGCCGTATCAGTCCGTGCATCGGTAAAGAATGACCACCTCGTCTGCCTGGAGTGCGGCCAGACATTCAAGACGATAAAGCGCCACCTTTCCAACGAGCATGGCCTCACCCCGGACGAATATCGTGAACGTTGGAGTCTTCCAGTCGACTACCCTATCGTCGCACCGGGCTATTCCAAGAAACGCTCGGAGTTGGCCAAGGAGTTAGGGCTCGGCCGCAAACCCGGCCAGAAGCGCGGTCGCAAGAAAAAATCGACCTGAAGCTGCTTAGAAATCAGGATGGCAGGGGCCCTTCGGAGCAAAGCTCCTCGGCGCAGGGTCGCAAAACACCGGGGTCCCTGCCATCTTCCAGAGAATATAAGCTCGTATTCCCCGAATTCACGATATTTTCGCCGGCGTCACAAAGCCAGCAAATCTCGATTGCCGAACCGGGATGAAGCATAGCCACGCGATCAAGACGACCGGCGGTCAAAGTGAGACGTCGAGCTTAGCCAACTCCACTTGAACACGCAGCTCGATATCGGAAAAAATACTGGCGAGCTTCGGGTCGCTCGGCATCTCGGAATCCCTCACCCACTCGGTCAACTCCAAGAGGCGCTGAGGACTGGGATCGCCCGTCATCAGCTCACGATGAAGATCCTCCAGCTGATCCAACCCCCGCATCCCTCGCTCAGCCATCTGACGGCGTTTTTCTCTCTCCGGATCGAAAGCGGCCAGCGCCAGGACCATCTGCAATGAACCAAGCGGCTGACCCGGCTGAGGGTTGACTTGAGGCTGCGGGGCCTGGGCGATGTGTTCATCCTTTCCCGCAAACGGTTCTGGTTTCACAGCCATCTCCGCAAGAATCCGGGGGATCGGTAGGATCGGACCAATTCTCACCAAAAACTCCTGCGCCTCACAAATTTCTGTCTCTCATTCCTCTATAAGAAGATCTGACACTCTTTCGGGCGCAACTAGGGGATTTTTGATGCGCATCCTTGCAATCTTCGCTGCACTGCTGGCGTTCACCACCGTATCCGTGCCTGACGCCAGCGCCGGCTCTCGCATCAAAGACATTGTCGACATCGAGAATGTTCGATCGAACCAACTCGTCGGCTATGGTCTCGTGGTTGGCCTGGCTGGCACAGGCGACCGCATCCGCAACGTGCCCTTCACCGAAGAATCGATGCAGGCCATGCTCGAGCGGATGGGCGTGAGCGTTCGCGATACTCAGCTGCGCACCAAGAACGTCGCGGCTGTTTCCATCACCGCAACGATGCCGCCCTTCGCCCGCGCCGGATCACGCATCGATGTGCAAGTTTCTGCCATGGGGGACGCGTCAAGCCTGCAAGGAGGAACCCTCCTTGTATCCGCCCTGCGCGGCCTCGATGGCGAAATCTATGCCGTCGCACAAGGCAACGTCGCCGTCTCTGGCTTCAAAGCCCAAGGGGCTGGCGCGAACATCAGTCGTGGTGTCTCCACCAGTGCTCGCATCGCCGGCGGCGCTATCGTTGAACGAGAGGTTCCATTCGAATTGTCATCTTCGAAGACCCTCAAGCTCGCGTTGCGCAACCCAGATTTCACGACCGCTCAACGGGTCGAGGCTACGATCAACTCGCGCTATGAAGGCGTCGCCCAAATGTTGGACCCCGCGACAGTCGAGATCGCAGCGCGCGGTGCCTATGAAGGCTCCCTTGTTGGCCTCATCCCTCAGATCGAGAACCTCCAGATCAATGTCGATCAACCCGCACGGGTCGTCGTCAATGAAGCCTCGGGAACGGTCGTCATGAACTCCGACGTCAAGGTCAGTCCTGTCGCGATCGCGCAGGGCGGACTCACGATCAGCGTCATGGAAACGCCCGTTGCCTCCCAGCCAAATCCTTTGGCTGGCGGACAGACTGCCGTCCTACCTCGCACCGCGATCTCCGTTGACGATGGTAGCGGTGCCTCGCTCGCGCTTCTCGATGAAGGAACCTCCCTCAAATCCCTGGTCGCAGGGCTCAACAGCCTCGGTGTTAGCCCCCGCGACCTGATCACCATCCTCCAAGCCCTTAAAACGGCTGGAGCGCTTCAGGCCGAAATCGAGGTGCAATAATGACAACCCCACCAACACCAGTTGGCATTCCGGCAATCCAGCAGCAGCCTTCGCCGAACAACGCCAAGATCGACGAAACTGCCCGAGAGTTCGAAGCAGTTATGCTCGGCCAGTTCACCAAGATGATGATGGAAACCGTCGACCAAGGCTCCGAATTTTCCGGTGGTCATGGTGAGCAGATGTTCCGCGGCATCCTTGCCGAGAAGATTGGAACCGAAATGGCCAATCAAGGCGGCATCGGGATCTCCCAGGCCGTTCGCGACCAGATGATCAGAATGCAGGAAGGCTCGAAATGATCGCCAAGTTTCTCGACACCGCAAACTCTCTCGTCGCGCTAATGCGCGATGAAACTCACGATCTGGAGGCGGCCGGGCAGCATCCAGACCACGACGAGATCGCAGCCGCCAAGATGCGTCTGGTCGCGACCCTCGAAACTGAGGTTTCCCGCCTCAATCGCGAAGAGCCAGAATGGCTTTCCAAGCTCGGCGAGAACGACCGAAGCACTTTGTCGGAAGCGATGGGAGTCTTGCGCGACACAGCTGAAAACAACCAGGTCATTCTGAAACGCCATCTCGATCTCTCGACGCAGCTGATCGATGCTGTGTCGTACGAAGCGAAACGCGTCACGGGCAACGGCGGCATCAGCTACCAGTCGTCGGGGGCAATCGCACCTCACGACAAATCCAGCCCGATCTCGGTCAACACTCGTCTCTGACCAGCCGCGCAAGTAAAGAAAAGGGGCGCTGCACCTTCCGGTTGCAGCGCCCCTTTTCTGTTTGGACCGCCCCGCCTTAGTTGCCTCGGCCGAGCGCTGTCTTCATCATCTTCTGGGTTTTCGAATAGAGGTTCGTCATCGCGGTGAAGTCCGACTGGATCTGACCCATCTTCAGCACCTGCTCTTCCAGCGTCACGTTATTCCCGTCTGGCTTCACCTCGGTGACATTCGGATCGAGGATGATGTGGCTCCCGCCAATATCACTCGCGCCCAGAGCCTTCATCGCTCCGCTGATCTGAACTCGAGGCCGCGTCACAGTCGGACCACCCGAGGAGTCCACCATTCCAGCGAAGCTGGGCTCCTCTACCTCGCGAGCCTTATAGCCCGGAGTATCGCCATTCGCGATATTCTCCGCGACAACGTTCTGGCGATTGGCCAGGTTATCCATGCGGACCTTGATACCGCCCATGATTGCCGGTGTATTACTCATTCATCGAACCCCACTACATTCCAAACATGCCGCCGCCGCCGCCCGAAGACGACGCCAGGGGCGCGATGCGCATAAGCGCATCCTGATATCGCGAAATCTGGGAGGTCAGGTACGGAGATGCTCCACCGCCTCCAAAGTCACCATTCACCGTCGCAGCCTTCGTGCTATCCCAATACAGAGAGCGATAAGCCGTCTGGATCATCGAAATTGCGCTGTTCACCCGCTTCAAAGCGAGCGCAGCCCCGTCCTTCGTTGAAAGATCCAACGCATGCGTAAGCGCCAACCCGTAGCTCCCGCCGGGCGTTACCTTCGGGGCGTCTTCATCATATGCCGGAGGGGCAACGAGCTGAGCAGCGGGAAGCCCGAGCTTGTCCAGTGCGTCGCGGCCGGCGTCTCCTGGAATCAACTCGATATTGCTCCCGGCTTTTGCCGTTATGCTCAGAGACCGCAGTCCATCGTCTGTAGGTGTTGTCACAGTCGCCTGAGCGCCCGTGATCTTGCTCACCTTCTCCGACAAGGTTGCCAGCGTCTCGTCTGCCTCGATTGTGATCTTTTTCGCCGTCCCGCCATCGACCCGGATCGAAAACTGATCTCCTGCTCTTAGGCTCGTCTGCGCGGTCAGCTTGAGCGAATTCTGATCCGTAATCACCCCGCGGCGGAGACCCAAGGCACCCAGCACCGTCGAACCGCCAGTGGCCGCAGAAATCTTGACCGGTTCCGCTTTGTGCAGGGCCAGCCCAAACTGCTGATTGCTCACGACAGCGCCACTACCTGCATCCAGCCGCGAGACGAACCCATCTGTAGAGCCGCTCCGGCTTCCACCCAGGTCACCTGTTGTGCGGCCGCCCGCGTATAGCGATCCATTCATGAAACTCACGCTGTCGATCTGGTCATCCGCACCGGTCCCCACATACGAGATGTTCGCCCCGCTAAGGTCAGAAGAAACTCGTGCTACAAAGCCGTCCCGGCCTCCGCTTATAGCGTTGACCTGCCCGCCGTTCAGAGCGGTACGGGTTGCGCCCCCGATCGCAACGGTGCCGTCGTCTGCCACCGCAATCGCACGGGCATCAGCTTCTCCCAACACGAACTCTCCGAGATCAGAAGCCAACGATGCCGCATCCAAGCTGCGGAGCTTCGTGGTGGTGCCCTCGCGCGTCAGCGCTAGAACTTCCCCACCCTGCCCGATGGCCAGCGCATTCAAAGTATCGCTGCCGCCACTGTCGATCCGCCGCCGCTCCCTAAGGGCGCCATCGGAATCCAGCCGAGCGACGAAAGCGTCCCCTCCCCCGCTAGAGGTTTTCCCGCCGACATAGATGGATCCGTCATTCCCCACGGCCACGGCCGTTGCCGTATCAGTGCCCAGAGTGCGGACGAGCGTCGACGAGAGCTCTTCACCTCTCGCATTAAACCTGGCGACGAGCATATCGCCGTCCGCGTTGTCGCCGTCGAACATGCCGGCCACGGTACCGGCAACCACGATCTCGCCGTTCTGCCCTATGCTGATCGCAGCACCTTCAGAAGATCCAGCCGCCCCGAGCTCGCGCTGCCACAGCACATTCCCCTCGCTATCGACCTTGGTCAGGAACAAATCCTTCGACCCAGTCAGTCGATGTGATCCAAGATCGCCTTCCGTTGTGCCGACGATATAGCTCGAGCCTTCATCATCGGTGACCATTGCGCTCGCAGACGTTGTCGCGAACCGGTCTGTAGGCGGAGCTTCTACTCCTTCGATCGCCGAATAGTCTTTCGCATTCAGCTCAGCACGTTCGGTTTCCAGCGGATCGAGGCCTGAGATATTCGAAAGGGTTTCTCGCGTAGAGACCCCTGCCGGATTTACAATCCTCATAACCTGCGCCGAGGAAGCCGCGTCCAAGCCAGTCATCCCGGTCGCAATCATCAGTGCGTCCTCGCCACCCACCTGATCGATGCTGACCTCCTCCAGCCCTGGGTTCAATACCTTGAAGCCCCAGCTGCCGGTACTCTTGTCCGGATTGAACTCGACCATCCACTTCGAGACCGGATTTCCATCGGCATCGAGTTGCGTTGTCCCATCTGCGTTCAGCTTGGGCACCGCAGCGATCGCTGAGTTGATAGCATCGGATACTGAGTCCAGCGTAGGCGGTTGAGGGCCGCCGGCAAGGTCGACGCTGATCACATCGGTCGACGTCAGCCCCTTGATCGTGACCTCGAATTGCTCGGTTCCCGTCAGCGCTATCAGCGGGCCGTCCCGCGCTTCGGCAACGCCACCACCAAGGGTTTCCCCAATGGCTCCAGTTGTGCTGATCGGCACTGACTTCGCACTACTGGAGGGCTGGTCAAACGAAACCGAAAGATTGTCGCCAGCCGCTCCTCCCAAAAATGCCTGGAGATCTGTCAGCCCCTCAGAAAAAACACCCTGAAGTGTCTCCCGGACCGATGAGGTCGGCCCTGCTACTGCAGACTCTGCCAAAGCGCGGAGGCGGTCGAGAGCCTTGTATGTGGTGAACGTAGCCGCAACGTCCGAAGTCAGTTTCTGGCCCTCTGCGACGTTGGTGTCGATTATCGAGGGTAAAGCGCGGATCTCTGAAACCCGCGCTGAGAGAGACATGCTTGGCTGCGCCTGCTTCCAAGGCGGGATGGTGGCAGGAGTGTCGAAAGCCTCTTTGGCTTCCCGAACTGCCCGCGTCTCGAAGTTGAAGTTTCCAGCTCCGAACGCAGCAAAGCCGTTCGTCCCACTCAGGATGCTTAATCCAACGAGGCTGCTGCTAAAATTTGACATTCTTCTTCGGTCTTCCCGCCAACTTTCCAATCTTGATCCTATAATAGGACAAAATGGTCTCGCATGCGGGCGAGGTCAGGATATTTTTTTGATCTGGGGAGATCACACATGAATGCCATGACCGCGGCGCCCGAGCCGCAGGAACTCTCGAAGTTTACCGGTGCGCAGCGTGCCGCCGCACTGATGCTCGCACTCGGCCCCGAACACGGCGCTCCCATCTGGGATCAGCTCAGTGCAGACGAAATCAAGGAACTCTCCGGACATATCTCCCAGCTCGGCCGTCTTTCGGCGGAGGTCGTCGACTTTCTGCTCATGCAATTCACCGGCGAGGTCACGAGCATGTCGAGCATGCATGGATCTGTTGCTTCGACCGAACGCCTGCTTTCCAGCTTCATGCCCGCCGACAAGGTCGCAGAAATCATGCAGGATATCGGAGGGCCCCAAGGGCGTACAATGTGGGACAAGCTCTCCAATGTGAACGAGGCCACGCTCGCTGCATATCTGCGCAACGAGTATCCCCAAACAGTTGCGGTCATCCTCTCGAAGATGAAGCCAGAGCACACCGCAAAGGTCCTCGCCGCACTTCCAGAGGACTTCACCGTCGAGGTCATTCAGCGGATGTTGGTCGCCGATCCCGTTCAGAGCGAAATTGTCACCGAGATCGAGCAAACCCTCCGCGCTGAGTTCGTCTCCAACTTCTCTCGCGATCAAAAGCGCGATTCCCATGAGGTGATGGCCGACGTCTTCAACGCTCTTGATCGGTCGAAGGAAGAAGCCCTCCTCGGCGCACTCGAGCAAAAAAGTCAGCCGTCTGCTGAACGTATTCGTGCACTCATGTTCACGTTCGAAGACCTTACTGCGCTGATGCCTGACTCCATTGCCGCCGTCGTCAAGAAGGCAGACAACCGTGTGCTCGCTCTTGCGCTTAAGGGGGTGGGCGATGACGTGAAGGATCTATTCCTTGCCGGCATGACCCAGCGGGCGGGCAAAATGCTTCGCGAGGAGATGGCATCCATGGGACCGGTTCGGGCGCGCGAGTGCGAGGATGCTCAGGCGGACCTCGTCCGGCTGGCCAAGACCATGGCAGATGATGGGGAGATACTTCTCATCGATCCCAAATCCGACGACACGATGATCTACTGAGGCGCTGATGGCCGGGACAGTTACACCATTCAACTTCGACCGGACGTTCGCGCCCGAAGACCGTCGGCAAAGCGGAACCTTCGGCGGCCGGCGAAAGTCAGACCAGACAGATCACGCTCTCGACGCAGAAGCTTTGCGCGCTGAGCTTGAGATGCTTCGCCAACAGCAGCAGGACGAGCTTGCTCAGACCCGGCAAGAGGCGTTTCAGGCCGGGATCGATCATGCCAGAACAGAGCGCGATGCTGCGGTGCTGTCTTCGATCGACGCTTTGCAGGCCTCTCTCGAGGAAATCGCACAAGATCGCGACACGCTTCACGCTGAATATTCGCAGGATGCTGCCGAACTGGCCCTTGCCGCGGCAGATGCGATTGCCGGCCACTCGGCAGCGACCGCCCCGAACAAGGCGGTCGACGAAGTCATCGGCCGCGTGCTCGCGCAGCTAGGCCGCGGAGAAGAGGTTCAGGTTTCCGTTCATCCAGAGATTGCTGATGACATCCAGGCCAAGATATCCAGCCGGCAGAGCGACAACCGCAAACGCATCTCCCTGATCATTACCTCGGACGAAGGTGTATTGCCGGGAGACGCCGTGCTCACCTGGGACCGTGGAGGCGTCTCGATCAATGCAGAAGCTCGGCGCGCGGCAATTCTCGCTGAATTGGAGCCTTTGCTGGCCGGTCCGAAGGCTTAAACTCTGGAAATTTTAGCGCACCCGGCAAATTTTTCCTACTTCGTGAAATTCTACCTCTCCATCCGCCTATAATGATCTCGAGACTGAGGGCTCTTCGCCCAGAAAATCAGAACGGGATCACTCTTGAAACAAAGTCTTCTGACCTTCGCCGAAAACCTCGGGCCGCGCCGCCTGCTCCTTATGGGCGGCGTTGCGCTAGCGCTCTTGGCCGCCTTGGCTGCTGTTGCAATGAGCAGCGGCTCATCCAGCCGGATGGGCTACCTCTTCACAGATCTCGATCCCGCTTCGGCGCAAACGATCACCGAAAAGCTTCGGGCTCAGAATGTGCCGTTTTCGATCTCTGGCGATGGCACGGCGATCCTTGCCCCTGAAGATCAGCTCCCCGAACTACGCATGAGCATGGCTGGGGAACAGCTCGGCGGGAAAATAGGGTACGAGGTGCTCGATGAGCAGCAGCCCTTCGGTGTTTCATCCTCGCGCGAGCGACTAAATGAAACACGAGCCATCGAAGGCGAGCTCGCGCGGTCGATCTCCACCCTTCAGAGCATCGCGAACGCCCGGGTCCATATTGTCATGCCCGAGCGGGCGCTTTTCGCCACCGAAGCGCGCAAGGCGACTGCTTCGGTCACCGTGAAAACTCGCGGTCGCATCTCCGGCGAGAATGTCGAGGCCATCCGCCATCTCGTCGCAGCGGCGGTTCCCGAACTAGCGCCTGAATCCATTTCCATCGTCGATCAGACCGGCGCCCTTCTCGCCCGCGCTGGCGAGATCGGGAGCATGGGCACCAGTCAGGCTGATGAGCGCAAGGCTTCTGCGGAAGCTCGCATGCGCACCCAGATTGAATCTCTGCTGGAGCCCATCGTCGGCGTCGGCAAGGTCCGCGCGGAGGTCGCCGCGGAGATCAACCGTGATCAAGTTCGAGAGGAGGCTCAGGTCTACGATCCGGATACTCAGGTAATTGCACGGCAGGTCTCCGTGGAATCAGGTGATCAAAGCCGGGAAAACTCCCCGGGCGCCCAAGGCGCCACTGTCGCTGGGCAGCTGCCGGATGGTCAAAACGTCAATGCCGAAGGTGGCGACACCCGCGAGAGCGCCCGGAACGAGACTTCGGAAGATACCACCTACCAGAACAGCAGCCGCCACACCGTAACAGTTCGCACCCCGGGCCAAATCAACCGTCTGACAGTCGCTGTCATGGTTGATGGCGGTGAAGCAGGCCTGCCGCAGGAGCAGATCCAGAGCCTCACCCGCCTTGTCGAAAACGCTGTCGGCTACAACGAGGAGCGCGGCGATAACGTCATAGTCGAAAGCATGGCATTCGCTCAGCCAGCCGAACTCGCGGCACCGGAAGATAGCCTGCTGTCTGCTCTGCCGGCCGACCAGATCTGGAACATCGGCAAGCTCTTGCTGATTGCCGCTGTCGGATTGTTCGCTCTCCGCATGCTCAAACCCAAGGTCGAAGAAGCTGAGGGCGCGAACCTGCTGGCCGCGCCCACCGATGAGCCGATCGACATCACGCCGAACCGTGAAGCTGAAGACAATGCGCAGATCGAAGGCGAGGAGCTCACTCCACTCGAGCCGCCTAAGTTTAACGACACCGCTCTCGCCAAGGCCGAAGGCGAAGGGGGCGAGAAAGCTTCGAAGCTCGCCCGCCTCGGAATGGCAATCAGCCAGAACCCAGCCGAGTCTGCCTCGGTGATCCGCAACTGGATAAACGCATAATGGAGACCACCCGTACCATGGACGCACAAAACGGCGCGGAAGCTGCCTCGCTCCCCGCGGAGGCGAACGGAGCAGATACCGCCGAAACACCTATCGGCAATCTGCCCCAGGTCGTGACGCCCAAGCTCCCCTCGGGCAAGCTCGACCCGGTTCATGACATTCCTGTCCGTGTCCAAGCTGCGCTCGGCCGATCGCGAATGACTGTCGCCGAACTGGTCAACCTCGCCAAGAATGACGTGGTCGAACTCGATCGCAAAGTCGGTGAGCCGGTCGACATCTTCGTGAACAATCGCCTCATCGCCCGCGGCGAGGTCGTAATGGTCGACCAGCGTCTTGGCGTGACGCTCACGGAAATCGTGAAGCTGGAAGACTGATGAACGGATCGCTCACCGCTCCAGTCCGCATGCTCATGGTCGGCCCGCCGAACGGAACCTTCCGTCAGGCTGCCGAAATGGCCAGAACATCGGGCGCCATCGTCACCATGGCAGACGATGCACAAGCCGGCCTCTCCCGGCTGCGCGAGGCGGGCGGCGATCTCGTTCTTATGGATGTCGGCCTCGACGTCGGCGCATTTATCCATCGCCTCAATGACGAACGTATGGCCACCCCTGTAATTGCCTGCGGCGTTGACGCCCCAGCCGCCCAAGCTGTTGCAGCAGTTCGGGCTGGCGCAAGGGACTATCTTCCGCTTCCTCCCCAACAGGAGCTAATCGCTGCCGCGATCATGTCGGTCGCCCATCGCAGACTGCACATGGTCGGCGAGGATCAGGCTCTCGTGAGCGCAACCAAGTTTGCTTTGTCCGTTGCCTCTTCTCCTGCGCCCATCCTCATCCGAGGCGAACTGGGAGTTGGGAAAGAGGTCATGGCTCGCACCATCCACGCCGCCTCTGGTCGAAATGGCTTCTTCGTTAGTGTAGAGTGCCAAGGCATCGAGCCGGAGGTTCTCGCGTCGGAGATTTTCGGTCATGAAGCCGGGGCCTTCGAAGGTGCAGTTGCTACCCGTGCCGGGCGCCTCGAGGAGGCGCAGGGCGGAACAATCTTCCTTCGGGGCATCGGATCCCTGTCCCCGAACCTTCAGGCCGAGATCATGACCGCGATCCGCGACGGCCAAGTCAGGCGTCTCGGTGGCAACACCAACATCCCGTTCAACGCGCGCCTGATCGCAAGCACATCGCGCGATCTTCCCCAAGCGGTTTCCAAGGGGCAATTCCGCGCCGACCTTCTAGCGCGCCTATCCCTCGCGGAAGTGAAGCTGCCCGCTCTTCGAGAGCGAGGGGATGATGTCGTCGACTTGGCTCAGCACTTTGCAGAGCAACTCGCCCACACCAACGACATTCCTATCCGCGAATTTTCCGATGAAGCCATCGCCATCATCCGCGCATACCCTTGGCCCGGCAACATTCGAGAGCTCCAAGAAACGGTACACCGTGCGGTTCTTCTCTCCCGCTCCGGTCCCATAGCGGCCCCAAACCTCGTTCATTCCGATGGGAGCCTGCTCCAAGATCTGGCTGAGACCAGCCGTCCGAATGACGACGTGGAAGTGAGTGGCCTGGTCGGGCGAAAAATGGAAGACGTGGAGCGTGCGCTCATCCTTCGGACACTTGAGAGGCAGAAGGGGAACCGCACCTCGGCGTCGGATATCCTCGGCATCTCTGTCCGAACCATGCGCAACAAGATCAAGGCCTACGTCGACGAAGGCATCGACGTCATTCCCGCAAAATAAGCTGACCGGAAAACATCACGATGTCTCAGCAGTTTTACGCATTCCTCGACCGCATCGGGGCCAATCGAGATCTTGTGCTCGCGATCGGCGTTATCGCGATCATCTCGATGCTCATTCTCCCGATGCCCGGCTGGATGCTCGATTTTGGTCTGGCGCTTTCCATCACCTTTTCGGTGATGATCCTCATGACCGCGCTGTTTATCGAGAAGCCCCTGCAGCTCTCGGCCTTTCCGACTATCCTACTCATTGCAACGATGCTCCGTCTGGGTCTGAACCTCGCTTCGACCCGTCTCATCCTTGGCAATGGTCATGAAGGCCCCCAAGCGGCCGGCGGGGTCATCGCGGCCTTCGGCGACTTTCTCATCGGTGGCGAAGTCGTCGTAGGCCTCACCATTTTTATCATCCTCGTCGTGATCAATTTCGTCGTGATTACGAAAGGCGCAGGCCGCATCGCAGAAGTCGCTGCGCGCTTCAGTCTCGATGCAATGCCAGGCAAGCAGATGGCCATCGATGCCGATCTCGGCGCTGGCATGATTAGCGAGGAGCAAGCTCGCTCCCGCCGGGCCGAGCTCGAAGCTGAAAGCGGCTTCTTCGGCGCGATGGATGGTGCCTCCAAATTCGTAAAGGGTGATGCGATCGCCGGGCTCCTCATCACCGGCATCAATGTCATCGTCGGACTTATCGTCGGCGTTGCAATCCACGGCGTCGATTTCGGACAAGCATTCCAGACCTATACCCTCCTCACCGTAGGCGATGGCCTTGTCAGCCAGATCCCTGCTCTCATCGTTTCCGTCGCTGCCGGCCTCCTCGTTTCCAAAGGCGGCATGGCAGGCAAGGCAGGTGTCGCGCTTGGGGACCAGCTCGGCCGCTTCCCCAAGACATTCGGCATGGCGGCAGTGCTTCTTGGAGCGCTTGCGTTCATGCCCGGCCTTCCCTTCGTTCCCTTCGCTTTGCTCGGATGCGCCTGCGGCTATACAGCCTGGTCTCTGAGCCGCCGAGCAGAGCAACTCGAGGCTCGTGAGAAAGCTGAGCAAGCCGAGGCAGAGGCCAGCGCAGAAGAAGCAGAGGAACCGATCTCGAATACGATCGCAATCGATGCCGTCCGCGTCGAGATCGGCTACGGACTTCTGCCAATCATCAACGGCTCAAATGCTGAGCCTCGCCTCGATGATCAGATCCGCGCCCTCCGGCGCCAGATGGCAACGGAATATGGCTTCGTACTGCCGGCGGTTCGCATCCTCGACAATATGAGCCTCGGCTCAAACGAGTATCGCGTTTATGTCCGCGAAACCGAGGCCGGTAAGGGCGAAATTCGCCTCGACAGCCTTATGGTCATCAATCCCTCTGGCGGCGACATCGGCATGCCTGGAGAGGCCACCAAGGAGCCGGTCTTCGGACTTCCCGCCCTTTGGATCGATCGCGAGCTTCGCGATGAAGCTGGCATTCGCGGGATGACGGTCGTCGATTGCGGGACCATCATCACCACCCACCTCACCGAGTTGGTGAAGGACAATATCTCGGACCTGCTCTCATACACCGAAACGCAGAAGCTGCTGAATGAGGTTCACAAGGACGCGGCCAAACTCGTCGCTGACCTCATCCCCAGCAAGATCAGCATTTCAGGCGTCCAGCGGATCCTTCAGAACCTGTTGTCGGAAGGCGTATCCATTCGCGACATGGCGACCATTCTCGAGGGCATCGCAGAAGCTGCTCCGCACACTCAGAATTTGAGCCAGATGACGGAACACGTCCGCGCGCGGCTTGCTCGCCAGATCAGCGCGCAGCAAACCCACGACGGGTTCCTTCCTATCGTGACCCTATCGCACGGCTGGGATCAGGCATTTACCGAGAGCATTGCCGGCGAAGGAGATGATCGACACCTCGCCATGGCGCCGTCGGATCTTCAGACCTTCATCGGCCAGGTCCGCAACACATTCGATGCTCTCGCAGAACAGGGCCAGATACCCTGCATTCTGGTCAATCCGATGATCCGCCCCTTCGTCCGGTCCATCATCGAGCGGGTTCGTCCGGCAACCGTCGTTCTTTCCCAAAACGAGGTGCACCCGCGCACCCGAATCCGCACGCTTGGATCTATCGAATATCAAAATTCCCTGCAGGCCGCCTAAACCTCCAAGATCCCTCTATAATACGAAGTAGGCGCCCCCTTTGGGCGAAAGGACCGCATGACACTTCTCCTCTCGTTCATCTCTGGCAGCGATTTCTCCCCGACTATGTTGTCTGGGGGCGCCAACCTTTCAGAAGAGAAGGCAGGCTTCTCCGACCTCCTCGGCAAAATCCGAGCTTCGGTTGGCGAGCCCGTGATTGCGACGCCCCAAAAAACACGGCCGCAGGGTTTAACAACCCTCGTCGCCAATGAGGTCGATCTAGCCCTTCCGAACACCTTGGGGAGCAGCCTTTTGTCCGCAGCAGGACATTCGCAATCTGAAGCAGAAATGCTCGCCCAAGGCATTCGACGCCCTCAATCGAACGCTGAGGAGGCGGTGCTGAAAGCCAAATCCGCCGCGGTTCAGGCTGGCACCTCTGGTCACGATCGAGCTTCGGTATCCATCAATGGTCAGCCCCGCCCTGTTGCGGCATCGGTTGATCCAGCTCACGGAACCACAAATGCAGTTCCCTCCGCCTCAGCCAGCGGCGGAACGGACCAAAGCCCAGATCGCGTTCGCGGTCTCCCGGCGATGTCTCCCGAGGCTGAGATCGCAACAGCGCCGAGCAAAGCCGCGCGGGCCGTGCGCCTCTCTGAGCGCAGCGCAAACTCCTCCGGTCTCACGACTGGAGAGAAGCCGCCCGTGGCTCTCACTTCAGAGACGGGTCCTGCAGTAGCCCAGTCCACACAGCTCGAGGTCGACCCGCCGGCTGCTCCTGTTCAGGCCTCAATTCCGACAGAAGCTGAGGCCAAAGGCCTCCCTAAGCAAACTTCTGACGAAATTGTCCGCGCTGGGCTGCGACACCCTCGGCCGATGCCTCGCACCATCGATACAAATCTCGCGCCTGGCGGAATCAAGCCTATGCCGGAGGCCCTTCAGATTCCGATCCCGGGCGACGCAGCAGGCCCCGCTGATCCTGAATTGACTGTCGCCGGAAACCTTCCCGCTCGCGAGAAAGCCTCGATGGATGCTGGTGGAGCTAACCCCATGGCCTCCAGCCTCGAGCCCCAACTTGTATCCGCCGTTCCGCTTCAGCCATCAAACGCCGCTGCGCTCGAAACTCCGAAAGCAAGCCGGGCCGACGGGGAACTTACTCATCGGACCGAGCGGGAGCCCGGCCTACGGCTATCCAAACTGCCGGACCAGCCTATCGAGGCACAGGCGCGCGAAGCGAAGGTCGACCCCGCCCGCGCTTTTCAGCAGCCAGCTGCGGAGCCAGGAAAGCCAGACTTCTCGCAACGCCTATCCCAGGCTGCTCATAGCCAGGCGACAATCCCGACGGGCGAACCTGTCATTGCCTCATCTCAGTCCACTGCTCCACAGACAGAGGCTGCACGCGCGCCTGCCCAAACGATGGCGCCAGATGCTCAAGTCGCAGCGCGAGCAGGCCATATGGGCAAGGATATCGCCGTCCACATTGCTCGGCATTCGAATGATGGGCAAGACGCCCTTACCATCCGCCTGGACCCTGCCGAACTCGGTCGCATCCATATCCGCATGCAGTTTGACGAGCAGGGGAGCCTTCGCGCTCACATCACCGCGGAAAGCAACGTCGCCCTCGATATGCTTCGACGCGAGAGCTTCGATCTCGCCCGCGCTCTCAATGACGCCGGTGTGCGAAACGACGCTCAGTCCTTCCGCTTCGACAGTCGCGGACAGGAAGGTGGTCAGCAGGGGCAGCGACAGCACTCCCAGAATCATCATGCCGATCACTTCGGCAGCGAGGGCGAAGCCCTTCCCGAAGATCTCGAATATCGACAGGTCCGTAGCAATGGCGCCGTCGATCTCTTTGCCTAAGGACTACACATGACCGACGTCACCGCCCTATCCCAGCCTCAGAACCCCATGTCTCCGACCGGGGCCATCGGCGCCCTCAGCGCCGACATGGACATGTTCCTGAATATGCTGACCACTCAGATGCAGAACCAGGACCCGCTCGATCCGATGGATACGTCGGAATACACCCAGCAGATGGTCCAGTTCTCATCGGTCGAGCAGCAGATCCAACAGAACGCCACGCTGCAGCAAATTTTGTCGACGCTCTCTACTCAGGACATGGCCAAGGCCGCCAGCTTCCTCGGGACGCGCGCAGAATTCTCGACTCCCGTCGCAGGCCTCACGTCTGACGAGCCCGCCCAATGGAGCTGGGAAGCAGACCGATCTGTCTCCAGCCTCACTGCCACAATCAAGGACACGTCCGGCCGGGTCATCGAAACCCGGTCAATCCCAGCAGGAAACGCCGGTGAATTCGCGTGGGACGGAACTCTCTCGAACGGCGGGACCGCCGGCCCCGGTGTCTACATGCTCGAGCTCGAGGGCGCTGATGCAAATGGAACCAAGGTTCCGGTCGGCGTTCGCAGCAGCGGCACAGTCGACGACGTCACTCTGGCGGATGGCACCATCCAGCTCGGTGTCAATGGAGCGACAATGCCCGCAACTGTCCTCGTTCGGATGGTATCCGACGACGGCTGAGCCACTCTACAATTTGCATTAGAAAGGCGGGCTCAGCCCGCCTTTATTTTGGGCTGCAGGATTCGCTGATCTGCGTCAACTCGCCAGAGGCAGGATCAAGGATCTCATAGATCGCGAAATCGCCCTTGTTCTGACTGAAATGAACGCTGTAGATTTCCTCGCCAGCCCCTTCCCAGAAGTAGCCAAAAGACGTCGCCGGACGGCCCCTGCGCTCTGTGCTCGAGAATGAATGCCGAGAAGGCTCGCCGCCAAGCCTTCGTTCTGCCTCGATCACACTGCCGAAGGTATGAAAATCGCCACGTAGCTCCCGCTGGGCATAGATCACTCGGCCTTGGCAGACCTTCACCAGGAACCTCTTTTGCGAGAGATCAAAGCTGTCTCCCTGAGCTTTGCTCTCCCGCTTCACCTTACCTAGCCGCCCCATGATATTGGCGGCCGCTTCACCATCCATGCCGATGGTCACGCCCGCAATATCTCGGGCGTGGATAGGGCTAGCTGCACACGACGCAACTACGAGGGCTGCGGATAGCAACCGGGACAGGCGTACCATTTTCGTCTCCTGAACTGTGCACTTCTCGGCGCCGCTCACCGCGGCATTCGCTTAATGCATTTTTTCTTCTCGCCGGCGCGCCATCTCGCGCGCATGCGCGCATACGAGACAAAGCTCAGCATAGGTCCGATCCCAATGCGAAGCAGGAATCTTGAACGGACCCGCGCCATGGAGCTGATCCACAATGATCGAAGCTTCGAGCTCTCCATCGAGTTGAAACTGCGTAGGATAGCGACCCTCGATCTCCTCCTCTGGCATCTGCCCGGGCACAGCCAATCTGGCCGACATGATGAAGCCCAGAAGAATATCGGCCCCATAGCCATCAAGGAGAACCTTTCCGGCTTCCGGCCGGTCCATCCATTCCAGCATCACCAGCGCACCGTGCGGATCTGGTTCGACACTGACCTGCAAAGTGGACCCGAAGGCATCCGAAATTTCGCGAATCCTCGGGAACAAGCCAGTTACTCCGTCTCGCCCAGGCTTGATAACCGCGCTTGGGGCTCGAAACCCCAACGTCTCTCGCCGTCTCATAATATCTCTGCTTTCAGAAAAATGGGGGCCGGACTTCGGTCCGGCCCCCGTGTGCCCGCCCAACAAGCGGGTGAGCACTAGGCGCCGATTAACGGAACAGCGAAGTGATCGTCTGCGGCGCACGGTTGGCGATCGACAGGGCCTGAACGCCGAGCTGCTGCTTGACCTGCAGAGCCTGCAGCTTGGCAGATTCCTTGGCCAGGTCAGCGTCGACGAGGTTGCCGATGCCGCTTTCCATCACGTCGGTCAGCTTGCTGTTGAACGACAGCTGGCCGTCGATCTTGCGCGAAGCCGAACCGAGCGTGCTCAGCGTCGTCGTCAGCGTGGCAGCCACGGTGTCGATTTCGTTGAGCGCGGTGTCTGCATCAGCCTTGGTACCGAGACCGGTGCCCAGGGCGGTGGTGACGTTCGTGTCGAAAGCCTGGTTGGCGACGCTCAGGGTGCTCGTGGTATCGAGCGACTGGAGCGCAGCAACGCGGCCGGTGGCAGTAGCGTCATCCTTCAGCAGGTTCGTGCCGTTGAACTCCGAAGATTCGATGATCGTACCGATCTGTTCCTTCAGAGCCGTGTAGTCGGAGTCGATTGCTGCGCGGCTGTCGGCGTCGAGACCGTCATCCGCAGCCTGGATGGCCTTGGACTTCATCTGGTTGAGGATGTCGGAGATCTGCTCCGTACCCGCAACCGCGACATCGACGGTGCTCTTCGCCCGGCCGAGCGACGATGCGACTGCGCCCAGGCCACCCACGTCGCCGCGGAGGTTCTGAGCAATCACGAACGAAGCCGAATCGTCCTTGGTCGATGCGACTTCGAGGCCGGTGTTGATGCGACCCTGAACCTGTTCCAGACCGTTGTTGGTCGAGTTCAGGCTCTGGAGGGCCGCCATGGCACCGACATTGGTGTTGACCGAAAGCATAGTCATTTCCTTCTTGGAATAGAGCCACTTTCTGTGGCTCAGGCCAGAGACGCTGACCCGCCGACGGGGTGCAATTTTCGCAGCCCGCATTTCATTGTGGGAAGAAAATCAGACTTTTGGCGCGATATGCAGAATTTTTTTCGCGGAATGCTTTTTTCTCTCGGAAACCCAATCAGAAGGGGAAAAGAGCCTCATAGATCTGCTGGCCCCACCGAGCCTGCTGCACATCGGTGAGCTGCCCGCGCCCTCCATAGCTGATACGCGCTTCAGCGATCTGGCTATGAGCAATGCTGTTGTCTCGCGAGATATCCTCCGGGCGAACGATGCCGGTGACGATCAATTCCCGCAGCTCGAAGTTGACCCGCATTTCTTGCCGGCCCTTGATCATCAGATTCCCATTGGGAAGAACGTCGGTGACGATCGCTGCCATCGTCATCTTGATCGTCTCACTCCGACTTGTTCGTCCCCGGCCACCGGACGCAGATGACGAAGACGCATCCACGCCCTCATCGCCGCCAGGAATTGCGAGGCCGAGCAATGCCGCAATGCCGAAGCTTTCCGATCCGTCCCGCGACCGCGAAGTCGAGTTCCCGAAGTCCGCCTCGTCCTCGATGTTGATCCGAACAGTCAGAATATCGCCGATACGGCCAGCACGCTGATCATGGAACAACGCGCCCGCACCCGCCCGAAATAGCGAGGCACTGTTCGTGCCAGCCGATGCGGTCGGAGCATTGGTCGGCACTGCGCCCCGCTTGCGATCAAGGTCGCCTCTCGAGATCGAGGGCTCGAAGGCCGGCGCCCGCACCTCACCAGCGCTCGACATGTCCGGCGCCTTTCCGATCCGGCCCAGCTGGTCGACCGATGCGCAAGCCGAAAGTGTTGCGGCCATCGCGACCGCCGAGAGCAACTTTTTCATTCTATGGTCCCCTGAAATTAGCGCGCGATCACCCGGACAGCGCCCGACCCTTCCACGATCGCGTCGAAAGTATGGTTGGTCACATCCGAGAATACCCGAATGGTTTCGTTCTTCGCCCCGTCGCCGAGGGCTTTGCCCCCCGCAGTGATTATGAGCGATCCATTCCGGATGCTCACCGTCACCGGATCTCCGCGGCGAACCAAATTCGGCTCGCTCAGAAAACTTGCCCGAACCGGCATTCCGGCTCGCAACGTGCGCGCCGCTTCCATCCCTGCTGCCTCTTCGGCCGCCAATGCAGAGCGAGCCCGGCTTGCGGAGATTTCCTCGCTTTGGAAATCTCCAGCCGAAAGAATTTCGCCGCGCTGTACCGTGCGTGCGAGAACATCTGCGGCGACCATCTCTGCTGCGGCCGGTGCCGCGCCAAGAGCGAAAACCACCCCTGCCGCAAGCCGAACTCTCTTGGCGGGGATCATCGCAGCTGGCTCGTCGTGCCCAGCATTTCATCAGCCGTCTTCACAACACGGCTGTTCATCTCATAGGCCCGCTGAGCTTGGATGAGCGCCGTGATCTCGGCAACCGGATTGACGTTCGAGGCTTCAACGTAGCCTTGCGCCACCGTGCCGAAGCCCGGCTCGCCCGGCGCCGAGATGATCGGCTCGCCCGAAGCCGAGGTCGCCAAGAACATATTGTCGCCGATGGCCGACAGGCCGGCCTCGTTCACGAAACTCGCGAGCTCGATCTGACCGACCGTCTGCATTTCGACGTCGCCAGGCATCTTCACCTGCACCTCGCCGCTCTTCGAGATCGAAACACCGACCGCACCTTGCGGCACGGTTATGCCCGGCTCGACAAGCAGCCCTTGAGAGGTCACCAGTTCCCCCTGATCCGACACCTGGAAGGAACCGTCTCGCGTGTAAGCAATCTCGCCCGACGGCATCTGGACCTGAAAATGGCCCAGCCCTTGGATCGCCATGTCGAACTGATTGTCGGTTTGGACCAGAGCCCCCTGCTCTGCGATGCGATAGACACCACCGGTGCGAACGCCGGCGCCGATCTGGATCCCAGTCGGCACCCGCGCTTCAGGCCCAGCCGATGCCGAACCCGGCCGCGAAAGGTCGGAATAGAGCAGATCGGTGAACTGCGCCCGCTGGCGTCGGAAACCCGTAGTGCTCATGTTCGCGATGTTGTTGGAAATAACATCGACGTTGGTTTGCTGCGCCTGCATGCCAGTCGCGGCGATCGAAAGAGTACGCATTGATTTAACCTTTCAGATTATGAGTGATCAGCCGACCCGACCAAGCCGGTCGATCGCGCGCTTTCGCATCTCATTGATGCTTTCCGTCATATTCATGCCGCTCTGATAAGCGCGCTGGATCTCGATCATATTTGTCGTTTCGCGGATGGGCTGAACGTTAGATCCTTCGACGCCGCCAGAGCGCAGCTTGGTTTCCAGCGCGCCGAGCACCCGCCCTTCCGCACCCGCATAGGTGTTGTCGCCTCGCGGGGTGAGGTTCGTTTCATCATCGAAGACAGTCACGGCCAGCCGGCCAATCGCATCTTCTCCTGCCATGACCGAGCCGTCAGCAGCAATCGAGACAAGCCCGACCTGCTCAGGCGGCACATTGATGCGCTGTCCGGCTTCATCCAGGAACGGCTGGCCACTGGCTGACGCCAGATCGCCATTCTCGAGGACATGCACAAATCCAGCCCGCGTATAAGCGGTCTCGCCGTTCGGCAGCTCAACCCCGAGATACCCGGGGCCTTCGATCATCACATCCAGTGGATTATTGGTCGGCTGGAATGCGCCATCGCTCATATCGTGGATGGCTCGAAAATCGAGGACGAACGAGGTTTCCTTCGCATCGTCCACCAGAGCGCTGTCCGATCGCTCGACGAATTCATGGAAGACGGGCTTCTCGCCCTTGAATCCGACCGTCGATACGTTGGCAATGTTGTTGGCCACGATATCCATGCGGCGCCTTTGCGCCTGCGCGTGACTCAGCAAGACAAATCCTGAATTATCCATTCTGACGTCCGTTCAAAAACTGGAATGATCTCAAAAAAAATCTCGCACTCGGCAAAATTTGCCGGGCGCTTCCCCTATAATAGGAAAAAATCGCCCCTTTCGGCGGCTGACCCAAGTTTTTTCATCGGAGACGTTTTCAAGTGAGCGAAGACCCCAATCCGGAGGGCGCGACCCAGCAGGACACACTCGCTGGTCCTGCTCCCGCCAAGAACAAGAAAAAGATCCTGATCGTCGCAGCCGCAGTGCTTCTTGTCGGTGGCGGTAGCGGAGCGTTCTTCCTTATGGGCGGAGACGAAGCGCATGCTGAGGAAGAGGCTGCAAGCGAAAGTGCAGAAGTCGGCTTTGTCGAGGTTCCCCCCATGGTCGTGAATCTTCGGACCACTGGCGGTCAGCCTCGCTTCCTGAAGGTCCACTTCCTTATTGTCCCTGCAAGTCAGGCCAAAAAGGAGGAGATCCAAGCGAAGCTTCCTCTTGTGATCGATCGCTTCCAGCCCTTCCTGCGTGAACTGCGCCCTGATGACCTCTCTGGTTCGGCCGCAGTCTATCGCATCAAGGAAGAGATGATGGTTCGGGCCGGGAAGGTTCTGGGAGACGGGGCTGTCCGCGACATTCTCATCCAGGACCTGATCGAGAAATGAGCGAGGCTCCTGTGATGCACGAAGAAGCTGGATCAGGTGTCCGCGCCCTTATCGACTCGCGCGTGATAAACCATGAGCGACTTCCCATGCTGGAAGTCGTTTGCGAGCGCATGGTCCGCACATTCTCTACGAGCATGCGGAGCCTCATTTCCGATGGAATTGAGGTCGCTCTCGAAGACATGGATTCGGTTCGCTTCGACGGGTATATGAGCAGCCTCGTGCAGCCCACGATGATCGCGGTCTTCAAGGTTCCCGCATGGCGGGATTACGGCCTCGTCATTGTCGACAAGAACTTGATTTACGCGGTAGTCGACGCCCTGCTCGGCGGACGTCGCGGCAGTCCGTTCAGCCCTGCAGAAGGTCGAAACTTCACCAGTATTGAAACCGGCCTCATCTCGAAAATGGTCGAGCTGATGCTGCGCGATCTTAGCGCGGCTTTTCAGCCCATCGCCCCGGTTGAGATCGAAATGGAGCGGATCGAAACAAGCCCGCGGTTTGCCGCGATCGCCGGTCCTACCAACATCGCTACCACGGCCACCTTCTCCATCGACATGGAAGGCCGTGGAGGTAATTTTACGCTTCTCTTGCCTTCTGCCCTCCTGGAGCCAATCCGGGGGAAGCTTACCCAGCGCTTCATGGGGGAGAAGCTTGGTGGAGACACCACTTGGCAAGATCACATGGAATCTGAGATTCGCCAGACCGAACTCGAATTGACCGCCATTCTCGGCGAGCTCGAGCTCGGCCTCGGATCCGTCCGCAATCTCGAAGTCGGGCAGACCCTGACATTCGACACCTCACCAGACACCCCGATCGATGTTCAGTGTGCCGGCGTAAGTATCGGCCGCGCGCACATGGGTCGGGAACGCCATCACATCGCAATCAGCATGATTGACGCAATCGAACGGGGACAGAAATAATGCAGATCGAGCTCAGCACCTTCATCAACATTTGCCTCGGCATGCTCTGCATCGCCGTCATGGTTCAATGCGTTCGTCTCGACCGAGCGCTCAAGGCCGTGACGAGTAGCGACATGGGCAAGAACGTAAGCGCGCTCGACGCAGCGACAAACCGAGCCAAATCGGTGCTCAACGAAATGAAGAGTACACTGTCGAGCGACGGTGTCGCCTGCGCCAGGGCCGTCGAGGAGGCCAAGGAGGCCAGCCAGGAACTGAGCTTGATGGTGAAGATCGGGAGCTCCATGGCCGACCGGCTGATCGAAGCCGCAGAATCCGCTCCCAAAGCCAAAGCAGAGGTCGAAGCAAAGGCCCCTGCCAAGCGCAAAGCTCCCGCCAAGTCGAAGAAGCCGGCCGCGAAACGGAAAACCACTACATCATCCACCACTCGCAAAAAAGCGCATGCCAAGAAGGCTTCAGCCCGCAAGGCCGCGCCCAAGAAGCCTGCCGCGACCCGGCGCAAGCCTACCCCCAAGGCAGCCGACGCAACCGCCAGGGACATCAAGGTTCCTGCCAAGCCTACCAACGGCAATCGCACGCTTCGCCTCGTCGGCAAGGATGAGACCGCAGAATCTCAGGCAGCAGCAGCATGATCAAGAAGCCCACTCTCCTGAACGTTACCGCAGCTGTGGCTGCTGTATCGGTCGCCACCAGCGCCGTAACAGGGGTTGCGCTCGCTGCCGAAGATGCGCCGGCCAAGAAGGCGCCCGCATCACGTCTCGGCTCTGCGATCGAAGGCGACCTTGCCAAACGAGACAAGGTCGACGCCGAGCGACAGCGCAAAATGGATTTGCAGCAGCAAGCTTTGCAGGCTTCACAGAAGCGCCTCGATGCCGGCTTGGAGCAAGCCCAAGGCGAGGATCAAGGTGACGAACCCAAAGATAGCAAGAAGGATCGCGCCGGCAACTCCGTGGCGGACGAGACTGCAGACCATCTGGCTCGCATTTACCAGAGCATGAAAGCCAAGAAGGCAGCGCCGGTTTTCGAGAAACTGGATCTCGATCTTCAGATCGCTGTTGCCCGAAAAATGCGTGAGCGCAACGCCGCCAATATCCTCGCCGAAATGTCGCCGAATGCGGCCGCAAAACTCAGCATGGCCCTCGCAGGGCGCAAAGTCGTGCCTGCTAAGCCCTGATCACAGGCGGCGCGGTCACGAAGACCGCGCCGTCACTTCTACCAGAAGTACCTTCTCCACCTTATCCGAGCGCTGCTTGAGGGCCACGTCTAGTTTCCTTGCGAGATCCTCTGCATCCACTGCCAAGAATGGCGCTGCAGATAATTTCGAAAACTCCGCCCCAGTGGCAAGAGCCGCCGCTCGAAATAGCGGTAGCCGATCAGAAACCTCCTGGGCCGACTCCTCATCGGTGGTCTCAATCACGAGCTTGAACCGAAGAGCACCTCGCACATTCCCGGCATCCACAATCGGAATGGAGATCAGATCCATCGGGACGAAGGCCAAACTGGATTCATAGCCCTCTTCACTCGCCTGAACGCCGCCCAGAGGAAACGTGGCCAAGAGTGCAACGCCAGTTAGAAAACGCATTCGCATATCGGCCACCATTCCTTGTCTTCGCGAAAAACTGTCCTGAACCGCAAACACGGCCCTCGACCATCCTATAATAGAGGATATTTCGAAAAGGATTCAGCATGAGCCGCGACCAAAAACCGGGAAAGATCAAGCTGGTCAGTACATCCGGCGCGCATGCAGGACATCCCGCACATCCCGAAAGGTTCGACGAAGAGACTGGAGACCAGAACCCGTCATCTCCAGATCAGTCGAGCATCAGTCAGGATGCCCGGCCTTCCATGTTCCTCACCCTCCTATTCCTGACAGGCTGCGCCATCGGCGGAAGTGGCATCGCCCTTGGCTTCAACATGATTGGTTAGACACGATGCAAAAATCACATCTCGCAGCCCTGTCAGGACTTTTCCTCGCTACTGCCGCCCAAGCTGTAGAAGTTCAGCCGGCGCCTCCCGTCTCCCTGCCAGGCTTCAGTGCCTCACTTGCAAACTCGCCCATGATCAAAGACAGCTCTGCATGGCACCAGGTCGATTACTACGATGCCCTCCGAGACATCGCACAAAGCGACGAAACCTCGCGCCAGGCCGCTAGGTGGAACTATGCCCTCAGCCTCGTCGGCCGCGACGAATTCTCTGAAGCCCTAGGCGTGCTCACCGTCATGGAACAAGATGATCCTGATCTAGAGCTCGTCCCCGCATTCCAACTCGCCAAAGGGGCCGCGCTCACCGGCCTCCGTCGAACCTCCGAGGCCCTCAATACACTCTCCAGCGAAAGCCTTGTGAACAATCCCGAGGCATGTGCATGGCGAATGCGCGCCCTCGCCGAAGCAAGCTTCCATGGCGATGCACTCATCCAGTGGGGTTGCGCAAAAACGGCAGTGAGCGATCGCCCGACCGTTCAGCGCACGCCTTTCCTCTTCGCGATCGGCACGGCCGCCCTTCACTCGGATAAGCCCGAGAAAGCCTTGAAGCTCCTCAAATCCCTGCCTGACGTCGATCCTCGAGCAAATCTTCTTCGGGGCCAAGCCTACCTCGCTCTAGGCAAAGAGCAGGAAGCCCGCCTGCGCTTGGACCGCGTCATCGACAACGGCAATCCTCTCCAGACCGCGGAAGCCGAAATAGCGATGCTCGAGTGGGTCTCTTCTCAGCAGCGAGAGAATCCGGATGATCTCCTCCGCCAGCTCGACCAGGTGAGCTACGGCTGGCGCGGCGGCGAGCTTGAAGAAAGATCCCTCCGACTGCGATACCTGCTAGCCGGGAAAATCGACGACAATCGAAATGCTCTGCAAGCAGGAGCGACCATCCTGCGCTATTTCCCAGAGGCCAGCGAAACCAACGAGATCCTGATCGCGCTTCAAGGTCGCTTGTCTGAAGCGCTAGAACCCGAGAGCAAAACGCCCCTCCCGGACGCAGCCGGTCTTTTCTGGGATTACAGGGACCTCGCTCCAACCGGCGCTACCGGCGACCTCATGGTCAACCAACTCGCCGATCGCCTCCAATCAGCACGCCTCTACAAACGTGCCGCGGAATTGCTGGACTATCAGCTTACGACTCGCCTGAAGGATGTTTCTCAGGGGCCAATGTCCGTCCGGGTTGCTCGCCTCTACATTCTCGCGGGACAACCCGAAGACGCTCTCGACGCGATCCGAAAAACTGACGGCAACGTCTATCCCAACGAGATGCGCTGGGCCCGCAGACGCGTCGAATCTGTTGCGCTCAACCACCTCGGGCGAACAGAAGAAGCGCTCGCCACCCTTGAGGATGTCCCATTCAGCGCCGGGATCCGCTCTGAAATTGAGTGGCGTCGCCGTAACTGGAAAGCTCTCGCTGATGCCGACACCTTCCCGCTGCCGAAGCCCAAAAGCCTCAGCGACGTGGACCAAACCATCGTCCTACGCCATGCAGTGTCTCTCGCTATGCTGGGCCGCGAGGAAGACCTCGCGAAACTTCGCTCTCGCTATGATGCCAGCTTCTCAAAAGCCTCGACTTCGCCCGCATTTAATCTGCTGACGAGCCCGTTCGCGGAACTCAAACCCAATGCGGTGGCCGACGCGATGGCTGCGATTCCTACCGCAAGTCCGGCTGGTGATCTCGCCGACCTAATCGCTGTCGATCCAGTTCAGGCTCGCGCGAAAAGCAGCTGAGGCGCAGAAGCAGCCTCCAAAAGCACTGGGGCCGAGGGATAAAATCCCTCGGCCCCGGCCAATCACAGATAGTTCGTCAGGTTCAGCGAGCTCAGCCTCGAGAACACCGAATAGCTTGCCTGAAGCGAAGCCTGGTGCTTCGAGAGATTCATCGCGACCTTTCCCAGGTCAGCGTCTTCGCTCTCGGAGATGATCCTCTCGAAAACCAAAGACCGTCTTTCAGCCGCCTCATTGACGACTTCCAGCTTCGCCTGCTTACGGCCGTTTTCACCGTTCACATTCCGCAGGGTGCCGAGGCCGTCGTCCAGCTGCTGCAGTGCATTCTGGATCGCGGTCTTCTGCGCTGGAGGCAACTGGCCATCGGTGAACGGCCCAGCAGCCGACAGCGCACGAAATGCATCATAGATCTGTTCGCCGGCTTCAATTGCTGTGATGCCGAACGTCATCGTCTGATTTTCACCGATCGAAGCCTTCGCCTTATTCCCGTCATTACGGAAGGCATTCGCGGCTGGATTGGCCTGAGCATCCGCAAAATCGGCGACCGTGAATGGCTTCACTTCAGTGCTCGAGCCGCCAAAGAGATAGTTGCCGCCTTCATCCGCATTCAGGCTATCCCGGAACCGATCAAACGCGCCTTCAAAGGCCTCCTGCAGACCAGTTCCGTCCTCGTTCCCGATAGCGGTCATCATCTGAGTCCGCATTTCGGTCAGCTGATTGTCCATATTCGTCAAATGGGTGTCATAGAGGCCAAGGGTCGTCTCGACATGCTTGGAAACTTGCATCTCCGCCTTATGGCGCGATAGCATCGAATGAGCGGAGATCGAGCGCACCGCATCCGCTCCAAGATCGGAATAGGTGTGTACACGCCGCCCCGTCGCGAGATCTTCCTGCGCTTCGCCCAGGCGAGCCTGAGACCGCTGGATCCCGTCTGTCATGATCCGCTGCAGGGGAATCGTTGCTATCCTGTCCATTTCGTTACCTTTCAGCGGACCATATCGAGGAGGGTGTCGAACATCTTCGTCGCAGTCGTCATGACCCGCGCCGAAGCTGAGTAGCTGTTCTGAAGAACAACCATCTGTGAAAGCTCTTCATCAAGATTGACGCCAGCAAAGCTGTCACGTCGATTGGCAGCATCACTTCGTCGCGCCGTTGCTTCAGCCAGCATCTCTTTCGCCTGAGCCGCATCGGCGCCGGCTGCTCCCATCGCAAGGCTCGAAAACCGATCGAGCTGTGAGATCCCATCCTTTCCGAAATCGATGTCGCCTGACAGCTTGTCCACGAACAAGTTCGCAACGGTGGTATCCCCGCTGCCAAGCGCTCGCTCGCCGACGGTCGACGTATCCCAGAGCTGCGCTAACGGCAGCCTCCTCGCATCGGCAGTCAGATCATCCCGTACTGACGCATCCGACAGGCCGCTTGCGTGGCCATTCAGTCCCGAAAGAGCCGAGAATGTCACACCGGTCCCATAGCGGCTGGTAGCATCAGTCGGGATCGAAACGCTCGCACCTGCGAACCCGGGATTGCCTGAGAAACGGACGCGGCCGCGATCATCGAGCGCGAAGCTCCCGAAATCACCGAGCGGCCCCGAGTTCAGGTCATTGATCAAATCTCCGAACGTGGGTCCCGCAGATGCATCGACAATCGCCTTTCCAAGCAGGCGCCCTGAAGTGTCTCGGAGCTCGAGACTAGCAGTCTCGCCCACCCCGAAACCGTGCGCATCTGCCGCGATGAAACCCGAGGGCACCAACGCCGACGTATCACTCCGGATTACGTCGTTCATGCCGAAGAACTGCGAGAACCCAGCGCCGGCTCGGCTGCTCGCAGGATCGCCCTGGCCAATCGCAACACCGTCAATTCCGTTGGCAGCAGAGATCACGAGGCTTCCGTCCACCAGGCTGGCCGTACCGCTGCCTCCCAATCCCGCATTGATCGCAGCGATCGCATCATTAACCGTCGCCGCCGGCCCAAGGGCATCAAAATCGATATCTGCCCTTGCGACCAAAGAGCCGTCTTTCTGCAGAACAGCGACCGAAGCGTTTCCGGTAAAGCCAAGGCGATCAGCCCCGACCAACCCCGTCGGACGCCCTTCCAATGTGTTCGGCGGAGGGAAGGAAGAGCCCGAATTTGAAACCGCGTTCACCGTCTCAGCGAGACCAGCAAACATGCTTCCAAGGGTGTCCTTGTATTCGGGAATCGTCCCGTCACGCAGCTCGAGCAGGCCTCCAAGCTTTCCGCCGACATTCGCTGTATCGAGCCGCTCACCCGTCGCTGCGCCGAGTTCTCCGCCCTCACCTGCAAACCGAATCTCAATCGGCGGATAGGTAGGCAGCGCGGCAGCATCTCCGCTCGCGGGGTAAGACAGCTGCCGCAAGCGGCCGTCTACCAGCGCAGTCCCATTCGCGGCGTCGATATTGATCTTGCCACTTGGCTGTTCACGAGTGCTGATTTTCACCAGCCCGCTTAACTCTTCCACTGCGGACATGCGCTGGCCTTCAGCCCCAGCCGAGCTACGCCCCAAAGCTTTCTGCCGAGCCACCTCATCGTTGAGGGTATGAATTCGCTTCAGCAAGCCATTCACCTGCTCGACGGTTTCCCCGACCTCAGCTTCGACATTGCCGCGCAGGATATCGAGATCGCTGCCGATCTGGTTCATCGTCCGGATCGCATCATCCACATTCGCTGTGAAATTGGCGGCAAGCTGCGGCGACCTCTGAGCCCCGGTCATCTCAATCGCGGCCGATTGGATGGCGTCTAACCGCCCCGGCAAACCGGTTGCAGCACCCGGCTCCCCCAATAGACCTTGCATTCGGTCGAGATAGGAGGCGGTCACTTCAGCCCGGCCCATATCGCCCGACCGCAGATAGACCGACTGCTCGAGAAAACGATCAGCCACCCGCGAGGACTCGCCTACCGAAACACCGGTCCCACGTCCTGCGGTCACGCTTGGAGACTGGGCAACACGCTCACGCGCGTAGCCCTCCGTCCCAACGTTCGCGATGTTGTTCGCATTGGTCCGCAGTCCGGCCTGAGCTGCACTCAGACCGGACTTCGCGGTATTCAGTATTTCACTCAGTGACATGCGATCGCAGTCCTATCGAATGAGCGCTTAGCGCTTCATGTTGCCGAGTTCCTGAAGCATTTCGTCGACCGTCGTGACGATCTTCGAAGATGCGCTGTAGGCGCGCTGGAAGCGGATCATGTTCGTGAATTCCGTTCCTAGATCGACATTGGATGCTTCCAGCGTGCCAGCCTCGATAGCGCCGCCGCCGAGCTCGCCAGGGCGATTGATCGCAGCGTAACCCGATTCCTGTGACACGCCGTAAGCGTTGCCCGACAGTCGCTCGAGCCCATCGGGGTTCGTGAAGGTCGCGATTGGCAGCTGATAAATTGCCTTCGCAGTGCCATCTTCGAAGATTGCACTCACGGTCCCATCCTTGCTCACTTCGACGGATGCGAGGTTGCCGAGAAGACCGCCATCGACATCAGCCGAGATCAGACCCGATGCGCTGCCGAACGACGTCAGACCATCGACGCCATCCTGGCTGCCGAGCCCGAGGGCAATCGGCTGAGCCCCTGCGCCGTTCGCCCAGTTCACATTGATGGCCCCGAACAATGCCGGCGACGAATTCGCCACATCGAGGCTGCCATCCGGATTGAACTCGACGGTGCCGCTCACCAGCATGCCATTCGGAGCGCCCGTCATTTCAGCCGGGTCGCCATAGATCTCGGCCTGCCACTGGTTGGCGTTCGTCTTCACGAAGCCCATCGTCAGCTGGTGCGCGCCACCCTGTGCGTCGTAGACTTCGAAAGTTCGGGAGAACTGAGGGTCTTTCACGCCGGTCGACATGTCGCCGACCGCATAGGGAGGACCGGCCACGTCGGGAGTGGTCGACTGAAGGTTGATTTTCGCGTTGAGGAAGGTCGAAGGGCTGGCTGTTCCCGAGAGGCCGTTGATGTTGACCGTTTCGAGGCTGCTGTCGCCGCCGGTGTTGATGAATTCACCGTTCTGATCGAGCTTCCATCCCTGGAGGTAGTAGCCGCCGGTGTTGCGGAGATCGCCATTCTCGTCCGGACGGAAAGCGCCGGCGCGGGTGAAGCTGACCGTTGTGTCCTGGTCGGTATCCGAGCGAGTGACGAAGAAGCCGTTCCCGTTGATGCCGAGGTCTGTCTGACTGCTGCCCACCTGCAGCATTCCCTGCTTCGAGATGGTCATACGCGGAGCAGCCCGCACGCCGCCGGCCGCATAGCTTCCGTCGGCTCCGCCGTCGGTGACCATCGATCCGAAATCTGCTTCTGCGCCTTTGTATCCCACCGTGTTGATGTTGGTGATGTTGTCAGCAACGGTTGCCATCGCGCTCGATTGCGCGTTGAGGCCGGAAACACCGGCAAAGAGAGCTGAATTGAGGCTCACGTCGTTTTTCTCCTGCTACGCGGGCGGCACACGCCGTTCCCAAAACATCAATTGTAGAGGGTTGCAGGGTCAGGATTCTCATATTGGGAAATTTTTTTCCTGATTTTGTCTGAGGCACCCTTCGGTCGCCTATAAAGAGACCACACAACAACCAGGGATCACCAAATGCTTCGCATCACTCTTCGCGATCAGGAAAAGATCATCATCAATGGCGCGGTCATGCGCGCTGCGGGCAACGCTTCAATCGTGCTCGAAAACCGTGCCACGATCCTGCGCGGCAAGGATATCATGGCGCCCGACGAGGCCGACACTCCTGCCAAGCGCCTCTATTTCGCGTGCATGATGGCCTATCTCGACTCAGAAAATCGCGCCCAGCACCAGGAGAACATCCTCGAGCTTTACCAGCCGCTCATGGGCATTTTCCAGACGGGCCAGGCGCACATCAGCATGATCGAAATCGGCAAGGCCCTTCAGGTCTCCGACTTCTATCGAGCCCTCACCGAATGTCGCGGCCTCTTCGAATATGAAGCCGCTGCGATGGCCCTTACCGAGACTACTGCCGAAGGCTGAGCAACCGATGCAGACCTTGTCCTCAGCTGCGACCGCTATCAGGGCAATAAGCCCAGACCAGCACTTCGGTAAAGTCGCTGCAGTGCGCGGCGCGCTGATTGAGGTCGAGGGCCTGCTCGGATCGGCTCGAATAGGTTCTCAGGTCACCATCTCTTCCAGCGATGGCCCAGTCGAAGCTGAAGTTACCGGCATTGACCGTGATGTCGCGCACTGTCTGCCATTCAGCGATCCTCGCGGCGTCGCATCAGGGGCCCAAGCCACATTGGCTATGGGACAATCGGTCTTGCGGCCGTCGAACGGCTGGCTTGGAAGGGTCGTCGACGGATTAGGCCGACCCATTGATGGAAAAGGGCCGCTCGCAATCGGGCAGGACGCGCAACCCATCAAGGGTGATCCTCCTGCTGCTGTCACTCGCAACCGCGTCGGACCGAAGGTCTCCACCGGTGTTCGTGCCCTCGATATTTTTGCCCCGCTTTGCCAAGGGCAGCGGCTCGGGCTGTTCGCTGGCTCTGGCGTTGGCAAATCCACCCTCATGTCGATGCTGACCCGATGGACAGATTGCGACGTGGCGGTCATCGGTTTGATCGGTGAGCGCGGCCGAGAGGTTCAGGAGTTCATCGAGGACAACCTAGGCGCTGAAGGGCTTGCCCGGAGTGTCGTTGTAGTCGCCACCTCAGACTCCCCCGCTCTCATGCGTCGCCAGGCCGCCTGGACCACCATGGCCATCTCCGAGCATTTCCGTGACGAGGGCAAGCACGTCCTTTGCATGATGGATTCCGTCACTCGCTTCGCAATGGCACAGCGCGAGATCGGATTGGCGAATGGAGAGCCGCCCGCGACCAAGGGCTACACCCCCACCGTCTTTGCCGAGCTTCCTCGCCTGCTGGAACGCGCTGGACCTGGCGGGCCGGGAAAGGGCTCAATCACGGGTCTCTTCAGCGTCCTCGTCGACGGCGACGACCATGATGAGCCGATTGCCGATGCCGTCCGAGGTATTCTCGACGGACACATCGTCCTCTCCCGCAGGATCGGTGAGCGCGGGCGTTTCCCCGCCATCGATATCCTCAAATCCGTTTCACGGATGCTCCCAGATTGCCACACTGAGGCTGAAAACGCCGTGCGATCGGCATCCGCCAAGCTCCTAGCCACCTACGCAGACATGGAAGAGCTGGTCAGGCTTGGCGCCTACAAGGACGGGTCCGACCCAGACGTAGACCGTGCCGTGCGAATTGCTCCGGCAATCGAAGAACTCCTCAAGCAGACCAAGGTCGATCGCGGCAACTCCGCCGCTGACTTCGCGCAGCTTGCGTCCCTCACCGAGGCAGCACAATGAAAACTCCTTACGACCCTGTCCTGCGGGTGAAGCAGCACGAACTTGACCAGGTCCGGATCGAAATCGGCAACGAGAATGCTCGTCTCACGGAACTCGACAACGCGGAACGCAAGCTTCGTGACGAGATGAGCCAGCAAGCTGATTCATCTGATTTTGACCTCCTGTTCCCCCGGCACACCTATATCCAACGCAAGGCGGCTGAGCGCAAAAGCATCTCCGATCAACGGATGGCCAGCATCCAGCGCGTCGAAGAACTCCGAGACAACGCTGCCGAACGATACGGTTCTCTTCGCGCTGTCGAAACTGCTGCCGAGCGATATCGATCTGACGCTCTCAAGGCGGAAAAGCGCGCCGAGCAAAGCGAAGCCGACGAAATCGGCGCCGTGCGCTTCGTGCGCCAGGTAGGCGCCGAGCGACGCCTCTCCGCAGGAGTACGATAAATGTCCGGCGTCGACCTCGAAAGCCTCAGCCCCGCCGCGCGTGCAAACCTGATCTACGCGCAGGCGAAAGCCGATGTGAACGACAAGCTCTGGGAAGCCGCGATCGGCGGAGCCAAAAGCGACGACAAAGACACCGGCGGATTTCATTCCCTCGACAAGAGCTCGTCCTTCGAGGCCCTTCTCTCCTCCATGAAGAGGCCCGGTCTCAACGCAAACCCGCTTCATGGGCCTCACATGCCGATCCCTGGCAAATGTGAGCAGCCCACACCTGCGGCCAGCCGTCTCCCAGATCCATCTCCTGTCATTCCAACAGAGCCGAAAGCCGATGCGGTAGTCGGATTGGGTCCGAACTCGGTCTTCAGTAGCGCGCTCGACAAGGCGGCCCAGCGAAGTGGAATTCCGTCTCCCGCTCTCGCGGCCATCGTCGATGCAGAAGCCGCCAAGCGGCCCGACGGCACCTGGAATCTCCATTCTCGCAATCCCCGCTCCAGCGCGGCTGGCCTCGGCCAGTTCCTCTCAGGCACCTGGATCGAAATGGCCGAGCGTCCCGGTACCTGGCTTAACGAGCGGGCGCAGGAAAACGGCTGGCTGAACAGCGCCGGACGGGTCGAGCAAAACAGCCGCGGATCTCTTCTTTCGCTTCGATACGATGCCGATGCCGCTATCAACACAACCGCTGATTACGCGCGCGGCAACATCGATCACCTGAAGCGGAAGGGCATCCGCATCGGTGACACTCCTTCGGAATTCGCCCGCGCCGCCTATCTGGGCCATCACTTGGGGCCCGGCGATGCCGTGCGCTTCCTAAGTGGTGGCCTGAGTCAGAGCCGCGCGAAGGTTCTTCTCAAAGCCCAGATCGGTTCCAGTAACGCGATCAATCGCATCCAGAGCGAAGGCTGCGCCGCCACTGCTCACCGCAAGTGGCTCAACGCATATGTCGCTTCACATGTGCAACCTGAACGGTTCTCCGAATCGAGCAGGTCCGCGTGAGCTTTTTTCTGGAACTTTTTCCTCGGCAGGAAAAATAATCGAAAAAATCGTCTAAGAGGGTTTTAGCCTCGGAGATTTTCGCTTTACAGCCGCAGGCCCAGAATCCTGCGGTTTTCTGGGTATTTTTCCTCACGGCGAAGAGCTTTGAGGAACTTTTCCCATCCGGAAAAATACAGTGCAGGATAATTGCACTCTCTTTATGGTCGCCCCCTACCGGTTCCAGCTTCCGGTGACAGAATGCCGAATTTAGGGGGTAATTAATGTCCAAGACCACTGATGCACTTGAAGTCGCAGTTGCAGAAGTGATCGCAAATCGGCCTGCGGAGGGTGAACGCCCGACCCCGCGCCAGCGTTCCAACGTCGATAAAGCTTTCTCGAAGATCCTGAGTTTGTGCGCGCCCAGGATCCGCCACTTCATCAAGCAGTATGGCCTCACAGCGCATCGCGAAGACGCCGAACAAGTCTGCGCAATCGCCACTCATCGTGCGATCGAGACCTACGATCCCGAGAAGGCGAAGTTCACAACCTTCGTGAACTGGAAGATCAGGGGTGAACTGCAAAGCCTGCGGTTCCGCGTCATGACCGACCAGAGGCCTTCAGCGAAAAAGGTCAACGGCCGTACGGTCTCCCTCCATGAAGCCACATTCGGTGCAGACGGCGAACCAACTACTCTCGAGGCTCTCATCGAAGACGAGAGCGCCATTGCCCAGACCGAAGAGGGCGCTACTGCCCACCTAATCGAAGGCACCGCCGAAGCTCTCCTCGACGCCTACATTGGCCAGGAACGCGCCGCCGGCATCGCCCTTCTGCGCAAGAAGGCTCAGGCTGAAACCCCCGTCGAGGACATACGAGGTGACCGGCCAGACCTTCCGGCTGCCTACCGGGCACATATGCCCAGCGTCGACGCTGGGGAGGTCGAAACTCTCAATCAACGCCTCGAGCTCGACCGAGAGATCATCCGTCGCTGTCTCTTTCACAGCAACGTAAGCCACGCCATGCAGGTCGATGAGAGCCTTACCAAGGACCGCGTGCGTCACATCGCTCGCAAGGCCTCGAAGAAGATGGCGACGCTCGCACGCGGAGATTCTCGCTTCGCTATGCTGGCCGAACATGCCGCGGAAGCAGCCCACGGCACGCGAACCAAAAAGGCCGCGACCAAGAAAGCCGCGACCAAGAAAAACAGCATTCTTCCTGCCAAGGCCAAGGGCGCAACGAAAGCTCCGCAACGCCCTATCAGCCAGCCGGTCACGCGCGATCTCTTTCACGTTGTGAATGAACAGCAGAAGGAGGAGGTTCGGCTGGCCGCATGACAGCGCCAGCCAGCCCTCATTGTCTTTGACCTTCAGGGAAGTTCAGCAAGCCTCGAATGGCTTGCAGTTGGTGCTTCAAGAAGCTGAAGTGAGAAGAAATTCCAATGGCCACCCCCATCAACGCCTATCAGCGTGCAGCCCTTGCTGCCTACGCGGATGGAGACCTGCAGCACATCCTTGACGAGGCGGCCGGACAGGAAGACCTGATCCAGCGCCTTGAGAACGAGTATGACGATGTCATGCCCGTGTTCCTCATGAAGGAGCTGGCAAGCGCGACCGACGCCACAGACGCCCTGACCCGCCTCGAAGAGGCTATCCAGGACCTCTCCCAGGCTGCCGACGCCGTCCTGCGCACCGCTTTACCGGCTGCAGCATGACGAAGGTTTCCGACCTCTCCGCCGAGCAGAAGCACATGCTCAACGAGGTATTCCTCGGCGACTGCGGCTGGGAACAGTTCGTCAATCCGAACATCGCCCTCCTCCAGTCCCTCGTAGAACTCGGCGCGCTTGAGCATCACGAGGACGAGGACGGCGACTTCTACCGCCTAACCGACCTGGGCCACTCTCTCCGCGCCCAGCTCGTTTCCTGAAGGATCCGCTTTGACCGACCGACCCGCTCCCAAATTTGCCGATTTCGCCAATGACCTCGACCAGCGGGGCTATAGCCTTCTCGAGCAGCATCGATTCCCCGTCGAGCAAGGCTCGATCGCCCACTATGTCGTTCGTCGCAAGTCGGGCGTAACAGACGCGGCCGCAACCGAAGAACTCGTCATCCGCCACTTCCCAGACGACGCCTACGAAATCTTCGTCCAGCGATGCGAACGGACCTTCGATGCCGCCCGCATCGTCGAAGGCGTGCCTGCCGACATCAAGAATGCCATAAAATCGGGCCTCATGGCCGAGCGCGACGAATTCGACGCAAAGCAGGAAGCGTACCGCGACTACACCCAGGACGAGATCGATCACGCACACTCCACACAAGAGCGCGCGACCACCTGGATAGAAAGCGAGAAGTAGGACCAGCCGCAACCTGTGACTGGTCAGGCTGAGCGTAGCCAGCCGAGGAAGGAAAGTTGATGCACCCCGATCTGTTCGATGCCCCTGCTCCCATGAAGCCGAAGGCCACCGGCGACCGGTCTGGCGACGCCGCGCTCTCGCAGTGGTTCACTCCCTTCTGGGTAGCCGAGGAGCTTGTCGACGATGCCCTACGCGGCATTGGACACTCCTGCAGTGTCATCGAGCCGTCGTGCGGCACGGGCGCCTTCCTTACGGCTATCCCGAAGTCCTGCGGCGCGCTCGGCATCGACATCGACTCCTCTGTCGTTCCAGCCGCGATCGCTAACAGCGGCCGCGAAGTCCTTGTCGGCGATTTCCGGACCATCGACCTCCAGGGCCGGCAGGCAGAGGTCATCCTGGGCAACCCTCCCTTCGAGATGGATGTGGTCGACGGCTTCCTCGACCGCGCACACGCTATCCTCCCCGAGGACGGCCTCGTCGCCATGGTTCTCCCCGCCTACGCCTTCCAGACGCCCAGCCGCGTCTCGAACTGGATGGAGCGATTCTCGATCGACGTGAACATGATCCCGCGCACGCTCTTTCCCGGCCTGTCAAAGCCTCTGGTCTGGGCGAAATACATCAAGCAGTCGCAGCGCCGCTTCTCTGGCCTGATGCTGTTTGCAGAGACCCGTCAGATCGAGAACATGCGTCCGGCAATCCGCGAAGCGCTCGCTCGGCCCGGCACGTGGCGCGAAGCAGTTGCTGTGGCCCTCCACTCCCTTGGAGGTCAGGCATCAGTCCAGTCGATCTACGAAGCTATCGCTCCTGAGCGCACGCGCACGGAGCATTGGCAGCCGAAGATCCGCCAGACCCTTCAGCGGGGTTTCCGTTCGCTCGGGAAAGGCCGCTGGGCATTGCCCGACGAATACCTCACCGCCGCCTAATCACCGGTTGGTCCTGAGCCGGCCGACATCTACACTTCCAGAAACATCCTCAACCGGAACCTCACATGGCAATCGAATACGCAGTCGACACCGAAACAACGGGCCTCGAGGTCACCGAAGGCGATAGGATCATCGAAATCTCGATCACCGAGATCACCCGCGATCCAAATCCACGCGTGTTCCACTCGTACTTCAATCCCGGCGACCAGCAGGTGAACCCGGAGGCCTTCGAGGTTCACGGGCTCAGCAACGAGTTCCTCGCTGACAAGCCAAGCTTCGCCGAGACCATCCCCGCAATCCTCGAATTCCTCGACGAAACCGGTGACGACGAAATCTCCCTCGTCATCCATAACGCGCCATTCGACATGGGCTTCATCGAGGTCGAATGCGAAGAAGCTGGAACGCCCTTCCCGAAGAAGTACAAGATCATCGACACCCTGAAGGAAGCGATCAAGGCATTCCCCGGGTCACGACACAGCCTCGACGCCCTCTGCACCCGCTTCAACATCGATCGCACGAAGCGCACCAAGCACGGCGCCCAAGTCGATACCGAATTGCTTGCCGCAGTCTATCTCGCATGGTTCGGGCAGAAGGGCTTCGAGCTCCAGGTTTCCGATAGAGACGCACAGGAAGCCGAGAAGGTCACGCTAGGCGCAATGAACACCCTTCAGGTCCCCCTCGATCAGGCAGCGGCGATCGCGAACCCGCCCGCGGAATCGTGGGGCAAATTCTTCGCTAAGCCAGCCGCATGAGCACTGTGTTCAGCCCGACAGAGGCATACGACACCTACTGGCGCTTCGCGGCGAAGCGTCAGGCGCTCTATGAGCGCCGCCTCACCGACCCAGTGGGGCCCTGGACAGACGACCCCATCCTACAGACCTACCGCTTCACGAATGCGTTTCGTGCATCGGACCGCGTCAGCCAATATCTCATTCGGGAGATCCAATACGAACCCAGCCGCCCGGATAGCCCGATTGAAATCATCTTCCGGACCCTCCTGTTCAAGATCTTCAACAAGATCGAGACCTGGGAGCTGATCGAGCGCGAGCTCGGCCCGGTGACCTGGCAGAGCATCAACCTCAAAGCGCTCGACGAGGTCTTCAATCGCGCGATGGCTCGCGGCGTCACGATCTACTCAGCCGCGTATATCATGCCCGCCCCGCCCTTCGGGAAGGTACGCAAGCACTCAAACCACATAGCCCTGCTCGACCAGATGATGCGCGATGGTTTCCCGCAGAAGATCGTACAGACCCAATCCCTGAAGGAGGTCTACGATCTCATCGCGCCGTATCCAGGGATCGGCAACTTTCTTGCATGCCAGTATGCGATCGACCTCGCCTACTCGAGCGCCATTCCCCATGGAGAAGACGACTTTGTCGTACCCGGGCCTGGCGCGCTCGACGGCATCTCGAAATGCTTCTCCTCCACCGGGGAGATGACACCCACAGACATCATCTTCGAGATGGTCAGGCGGCAGGAACTTGAGTTCGATCGGCTGGGTCTCAAATTCAACGGGCTCTTCGGCCGACGTCTTCAGCCTATCGATTGTCAGAACCTCTTCTGCGAGATTTCCAAATACTGCCGTGTCGCCCACCCCGATATTCCGGGCGTCGCCGGGCGCACGCGGATCAAGCAGACATACAAGCAGTTGGCCAAGCCAATGCCCCAGCCGCTCTTCCCGCCCAAGTGGGGGTTGTCGGTGCCCGATTACAGACATGTCCCTCCACCACCTCCCCCTGATCAGGGCTCGCTTTTCTAGTCTCCTGCCTTGCAGGAAGATTTGAGCAACACTTTTGGGAATTCCCATCTCGGGACTGGATGTTGCTTGCAGCCTCTTCCGCATGAACCCACAATATGCCGTCAGTCCTCGAACAAGGGCCAGCGCTCTCGCGCCCTACTCCTGATTGAAGGTCTGATCTCTCTGATGAGATCAAGAACAGAAGGTAAGAAATGGCTTTTCCGGCAATCAATCTGCGCGCGCGATCCTCTTACTCGATCATGGACTCCGCCCTGATCGCGAAGAAGATGCCCGCCCTTGCCGTCAAAGCAGACCAGCCGGCCATCGGTCTAATCGACCGCGGCAGCCTGGCAGGTGCGCTAGAGTTCTCCGATGCCGCGCGGAAGGAAGGGATCCAGCCAATCGTCGGCTGTGACTTCCTCACGAAGAATGGCCGCGTCACCGTAATCGCGGAAAACGCGACCGGCTGGTCAAACCTCCTGGCGTTGAGCCGTGAGCAGGCGCTCACTCCAGAACGCCTTATCGATACCGACGCTGTCATCGATCGGGCTGAAGGCCTGATCCTTCTTGCCGGAGCCCCCGAGTCCGCGCTCAACAACCTACTCGCCACGAACAAGTACGATGCCAATGACTGGCTCAAGGCCATGATGGCCGCCTTCGGTGACCGGTTCTATCTGGAAATCGAACGCTCCACCGGTCGCCGGCCTACAGAGGCAGTACTCGACCGCATCTCTCGTGCCTACAAACTCCCGATGGTCGCGACCTCGTTCGCGGCCTACAACGAGCCAAAGGACTATGAGCTGCTCGAGCTGCTCAGCGCAATCCACCATAAGCGCCTCGTTGACGATCCAGAACTGCCGCGTCCGGCCAAAGGGCAGCACTTCAAGAGCACTCAGGAGTTCGCCACACTCTTTGCGGACGCGCAGCACCTCCTCGAAAACACTGCGCGCCTCGCACTTCGATGCAGTCCTGACTCAGCGCCCAAGGCGACCAAGCCGATGCTCCCTGCTTTCCCCGATGCCAACGGCAACGAGGAGGGCATGCTGCGGGAGTTGGCCACTAAAGGCTTCGAGGAGCGCATCGCTGACATCCCCGAGAGCAAGAAGCCCGAATATCGTGCCCGTCTCGCCACCGAACTCGATATCATCTGCAAGCAGGGCTTTTCCGGCTACTTCCTAATCGTCGCCGACTTCATCGGCTGGTCAAAGGAACAGGGCATCCCTGTCGGTCCTGGACGCGGCTCCGGTGCAGGCTCGGCCGTCGCTTGGGCGATGGGGATTACCGACCTCGATCCGATCCGCTGGGGCCTGCTCTTCGAACGCTTCATCAACCCCGAACGCGTCAGCCTTCCCGACTTCGACGTCGACTTCTGCCAGACCCGTCGCGATGAAACGATCGAGTATGTCCGCCGCAAGTATGGCGATGACAAGGTCGTCGCCATCGGCACCCACGGCTCGTGGAAATCGCGCTCTGCCTTCGGCGACGCCGCGCGCAGCCTCGGCATCCCCAACGGACAGGCGCACGCCGCATCGCAGCTGCTGCCGGCCGCTGCGCCCTATTCCCTGAGCGAAACCGATCCGGAATCGCCCAGCTATCTCGCCCCAGAGGTGCGCTCACACTTCCGGAAGGATGCAACACTCGAGCGCGCCCTCATCATGGGCGAAGCGCTCCAGGGCTTTGTCCGTCAGCACGGACGGCATGCGGCTGGCATCATCATCGCCGACCCCGATGTTGGCGACGTCGTTCCCGTGATGCGCGATCCGGGCGGCGGCTCCGACCTGGTGACCCAGTTCGAGATGAAAGGCGTCGAAGCGTCCGGCCTCGTGAAATTCGACTTCCTTGGCCTCAAGACCACGACCATCATCAAGGCCGCCGTCGACCATGTCCGCGCCTCAGGCGAAGAACATGCTGATCTCGACATCCTCCAGATCCCCTTCGAAGACGAGGGTGTGATCGACATGCTCAATTCCGGCGCCTGTCACGGCATCTTTCAGCTGGAATCGGAAGGCATGGTCAAATCGCTGAAGCAGGTACGTCCGACCAGCTTCGAAGACCTTGTGGCCATCATCTCGCTCTATCGCCCAGGCCCCATGGACAACATCCCGACCTTCGCCAACCGCAAGGCCGGCCTCGAACCACTGCAGTTGCCTCACCCTGCCCTGAAAGACCTCCTGACCGAAACACAGGGCATTCCTGTATACCAGGAGCAGATCATGCAAATGGCGCAAATCCTCGCTGGCTACACCCTTGGCGGTGCAGACATGCTTCGCCGCGCCATGGGCAAGAAGATCCAGGCCGAGATGGACGCCCAGCGTGAAACCTTCATCGAAGGCTGCATCGTGCCGCACGTAACCGTGACGACCGATACCGGCGTCGAACTGCGCATCCCTTCGAACAAGAAGCTGAAACGCGAGGACGGCGGAGAACCTCTCACTGCCGCCGAAGCCAAAGACGCCAGCGTGAAGGTCATCATCTCGATCGACCCCGTGAAGGTCGTCGACATCAAGCAGCACAAGTCGCTGGGCATCGACCGCAAGCGCGCGAACCAGCACTTCGACACCATCGACAAGTTTGCCGGCTACGGCTTCAACAAGTCGCACGCTGCTGCCTATGCACTTCTCTGCTGGCAGTCGGCCTGGCTGAAATACCACCACCCTGCTTCGTTCTACGCGGCCGCGCTCACATACAACTCCGAAGACTTCGACAAGATGCGCAAGATCATCCGCGAAGCCCGTGACCGCGGCATCGAGATGCTCCCGCCTTCACTGGAAAAATCCGGCGTTGCCTTCGAACCGGAGATTGCCGAGGACGGCACCGTCGCTGTCCGCTGGGGCCTCGGCTCGGTAAAGGGTCTGGGTAGCTACGCAGCTCCACTTGTCGCCGCTGTTCGTGGCAGGGGCATCAAGACCATGGAGGCCCTCGCCGCCGCCCTCGCATCGCGTGGCAACGCCTCGCAGCAAGCTCGAGCTCTCGCTGCAGCCGGCATCCTCGACCCGCTCAATCGCAATCGGCAAGCCGCAGCTGAGCACCTGATTGCTTGCCTCAAATTCGAGTGCGGCCAATCCGGCCAGTCGCTCCTGTTCGACCTTACCGCCCCGACGTGTCCGGACATTCCCGATTTGCCCCGAGACGAGAAGCGAGCGGCGGAAATCGAAGCGATCGGGATATCCTTCGACAACCACCCCCTCGCTGGCGCCTTTTCGGAAATGCGGAGGCTCTCTGCGATCCAGGTCAGCAAAGCCGACGACTACGTCGGCTGCGGTGCCATCACCGTCCTCGTTCGCGTCGAAAGCACCTCAAAATCGGCGCGCGGCGCGAAGACCTTCGCAAAGATATCCGACGCCAGCGCTGAGATGGAGGTCGAGCTCGAAGAGACGGTCTCCGCCGGCGATCTCATCGTCGCCGAGATCGCGAAGAAAGAAAAGGAGCCCAAGTGGCGGCTGGTCTCCTACCGTCTCTACGACAAGGCCCAGACGCCCCAGCGCATGCGCATGGACATCAAGGCCAGCCACAACTGGGACGCCATTCGTGAACTACTCACGAAATCCGGGCGCGGAAGCGACCGGATCGACATCCTCGTCGACCTCGGCGAAAAGAAGGCCCGTAAGGTCCTCCCGGCATGCTTCAACATCACCCCAGAAATGAAGGACGCCCTATCGGGCCACCCCGACGTCATTGAAACGAGAATGTTCTGATTTTCCTGAAGCATTCTTCTGGATGTTCTCAGGGAAAATGCTAAACCAGACAAGATTTCCAGAGTTCGCTGGTCTGTGCGCACTCTGATCCAGAAAGATCCTCACCACCAAGCCCAAGCACGTTGCTTGGCCCCAAGGAGCACCTCATGAATACGATCAATCGCCTATTTTGCGCTACGGCCGCTGTCGCATGCGCAAGCGCTACTTTCGCAGTGGCGGCATCGCCGGCCAAAGCCCACGACGCGGGTGTGACTGCCGAGGAAGTCGCCGCTGTCCTCCGCGAGAATCCCGAAATCGTGATGGAAGCCATGCAGCTCGCCCAGCAGAAGCAGCGCGACCAGGAGACGCAGGCTCTCGCGGCCAGCGTCGCGCCGATCGCCGCCGAAATCCTCGCTGGCGATGACCAGATCGCAGCGATCGGCAACCCCAACGGCAAGCCCGTGATCGAATTCTTCGACTACAACTGCGGCTTCTGCAAACGCTTCTCGGCCGAGACCGCTAAGCCGTTGCTCGAAAGCGGCCACGCCAAGCTGATCCTCGTCCACACGCCGATCCTTGGCGAGGGCTCGGTCCGAATGGCCGAGTTCGCTGCGGCAGCGCACCTGCAGGGCAAGTTCGAGGAAGCGCATGACTTCCTCATGGAAAAGAGCGCCAAGGATGCGGCCGAAGCCAACGCTTTCCTTCCCGAGCTCATCGCCGCAGCCGGCCTTAACAAGGGCAAGTTCGAGAAAGCCCTCGCTGACGGATCCGCCACGGCCGAGGTCGAGCACAATTCTGCCCTCGCTCAGAAAGCCGGAGTTTCTGGCACTCCGATGGTCTATGCCAATGGCCAGGCGATCCCGGGCGCGATTCCCTGGGAGCCGCTGAAGCAGCTCATGGGGATTCCCAGCTCCTGACCATCCTTTTCAGGCACGGCCAAACGAAAAGGGGGCGCCATTCGGCGCCCCCTTTTTTGTGTGCCCAGGAGCCTATTCCCAATCAGAAATACAGCCCAACGGACAGCCAACCTACGGATTACAAGCCCAAACAGTATCATTTGTGAGGCGCGCTGACTGGCGACGCGCATTCGTAGCTTGCGCCTCAACATGCGCCTGGATCTCGCTGTTGGTAGGTGACGGTGGCAGGCCGGGCACCGCAACATCGCCCAAAACCGTGCTGACGTTCCCCGTCGTCCCCAGCGCAGATTCTCTAAATTGGTCGCCGTTCCAGCATGCCAGAGCAGCATAGACCGTCGTATTCTCTCCTCCGACTAAAGCAGCGCCCGGAAGGTTCAGAGCTCTACTTGGCGGTGTCCCCGCCCCAATCGTGCTCGACTGGACGCTTATCAGCGCCGACTCTCGCGCAAAAATCGCGTTGTTCGATGTCGCACCGCCGAATTGCATTAGGGTGTTGAACAACCGGGCGCTACCGCCTCGGATATACATCCCGTAGTCGACCCCTTCAGGGAACTCCAAGCTCACGCTACGCAGAAGAACTTCTGATTCAGCTGTGTAAATGCCGCGGCGGTAAGCTGCGCCCGTTCCCGTCGAAAATACGACGCGTCCCGCTTCCGCCGAGAACTTGCTGCCCGGGTGGAGGAACACTCCCGCCCCATCAGGCGTGTAAAAGCTCAGGGTGTTCTTCGTTATGAAGTGACCGCCCGTATTCAGAACCAAGGCAAAGCCAGTGTCGGAATAGGTTATCGAGTTCGTCCCCGATAATACCGCCTGGCCGCTGACCACCATCCGCCCTACGCTGGAATCAATCATTCGCAATCGATTTTCACTCGCAATCGCAAGTAGAACATCGCTATCGAAGTAGACGCCCTCCAAGCTGAGGTCGCCGGATAAGTGGATCTGTGTACTTGGGGCCGCATCAATGAACGTCCCGCCCGCGACCCCTTTGATCTGCAATGTCGACCCCTTGTAGGTCTTATTGCCCGAGGTGTTCAGGTCCGCCGCGCCCATCCCATAATTCCCTGCGGCCATGTTGATCGTCATGAACGCCGGGTGGCGCGACTTGTAGAAATTCATGGCAGTTGCGAAGCTTGCAGGATCGGCTGACGACGCGCCCGTTCCGGTGCCAGTCGGCGAAACGTAATAGGTGATCTGCCGAGCATCGATAGTACGGCTCTCATCCACACCATTTTCCCGCGTCAAAGGCCGCACGATCGCGTCTGGCGCTTCGAATTTTCGGGTCGACGAATTATAGATTACGTCAGAGCAACTGGGACTGGCAGCCAGCTTCGATCTCGGCGCCATCACAAATCCCATGAGATTGGGCTGGCCCGACAGTCCAGGATACGACGGACGTCCGCCTACCACATAATCTCGGTCCTCGAACGTCGCCGTTGCAACCGCGTAGGAACTGCCATCTGCATTCGGAATCGAGAGCGTCGTTCCACTCCCCGAAGCATCGCCGAAGGGGCAATATACGAACCTTTGCCCAAAAGGCGTCTGCGTCTGGAACCCGAGGTAGGAAGGCAGGCCATAGCCGCCTCCCGAGGGGTTATTCTCGCCCACCGGAAGATAGATCATCCCATCGTTGTTCGGGGACGCCGCCCTGGCAACTAAAGCACTCGCTACCGTGTCGAGCCTCTTGACTGTCTCGATCCGGCCGCCAGCATCAGACGCCATCGCGAGCGACTGCACGCTGTTCACCGCAACGAATGCGAAAATGATCAGCGTCGCAATCGCAATCAGAAACCAAGCTACCATAGCATCTCAAACCTTTGCCAGCCGCAGCCACAAGTCGCATCTACCGCCAGCTTCTCTTATAGAGGATTCCCCAGCGCCCATTGCCGCCAGCCCCGGACTTTTTCACGGGCATACATCTGTCGCAGGAATTGCCGACTTGCTAACTGCAAGCCCATTCCGAAGTGTTGCTGACCCTTAGTAATGCCCGACGGGAGTTGATCGCTAGTGCTTCGCCTTGGGCCTGAACCTCGGCTGCCGTGGGCATTGCCGAGATTCCTGGCACCGGAACATCAGGCAACACACCACTCATATTTCCCGCCGAGCCAGGGGCTGAATGGGTGAACTGCGAACCTCGCCAACAGGAGTTTGCGCCGAAGACCGTCGTATTTTTCCCAGAAACGACCGCCGCTTGAGCCGCATCGATTCCATACTTTGGGGCAACCCCACTACCGATTTCGCTCGCATGCACGATGAGGTTGGTCCCCTGATTAGCTCGAATACCCTTTACGGACTGCGGGCCAGAGAAAAGCATGGATACCTGAGTCATTTGGACATCCGCGGCTCGCGCCAAGATCCCAAAGGCAGTGCCCTCAGGATACTCCAAATTAGTGTATCTCGCTGTCAAATCACCCCCGCTTAACAGAATGCCGCGATCATATAGACCGCCGTTCCCACGGCTAAAAACGACCCTGGCATAGTTGAGGGTCAGGCTTGATCCATCGGTGGTCTGGAAACCCAAACCCCAAGGGGTGATGAACCTGAGCGTGCCTTCGACCGTTGCCGTGCCTCCCGCCACGATCACGAACGAATATGTGTCGATCGGCCAAGTGATGCTGTTAGTCCCAACGAGCACTGTATCCCCGGTCGTATGGATGCGACCGACGCTCGAGTTGACCATCGTAAACTTCGTGTTCGCCTCAACCTTGACAGTGGTGTCGCTATCGAAGGTCACCCCATCAATGCTCAAATCTCCCGCGATTTGGATCATGGCGTTGGGCTCCATGTCGACGAAAGTGGCGTTTTGCACCCCTCTGATTTTTAGGGTCGATCCGGCAAGAGCATTGTTAGTCGGGACATAAAGGTCCCGAGCGAGCATTCCATAATTCCCCGCCGCCATGTTGATCGTCATGAACGCCGGAGTTTTGGCTTCATAAAAATCCGTGGCTTCCTTTAGGCTGGTCGGATCCGAGGCGCTCATTCCGGTCCCCGCGCCCGAAGGGGAAACGTAGAAGGCGACCTTCCGAGCATCGATCGTGCGATCAGCATCCACACCATGCTCTCTTGTGAGCGGCCGCACAAGCGCGTCAGGCGCCTCGAATTTACTTGTTGTCGAATTGTAGGCTACGTCACCACAGCTGGGAGTGGCAGATCGCCTAGACCTCGGCGCCATGACGAATCCAATCACATTCGGCTGACCAGCCAAACTTGGATATGAAGGGCGTCCCCCTGTCACATAGTCTTGGCCCTCGAATGGAACAGCCGCTACGTTGTAAGAAGTGCCATCCGCACTAGGGATTGGCACCGTCGTTCCAAAGCCGCCAGCATCACCAAATGGGCAATAGACAAACCGCTGCCCGAATGGAGTTTGGCCCTTAAGCGCGAGGTAGGCGGGCAATCCGTATCCGTTGCCTCCTGGATTAATACCCCCCAATGGGAGGTAAATCACACCATCATTGTCCGGTGATGCTGCCCTCGAAATGAGCGCACTAGCCGCCGCATCAAGACGCTTCCCCGTCTCTATTCGGGCTCCGGCATCCGACGCCATCGCGAGCGACTGAACGCTGTTCACCGCGATGAACGCGAAAATGATCAGCGTCGCGATCGCAATGAGAAACCAAGCTACCATCGTACTGTCCTACCAGCGTTCCCGGCAACAAGCGCACAAGATGATGCCCTCGCTCAGCACCGAGTGTTCCATCATGCACTGCAAAGCCAATTCGTCGTATTGCTGACTCTCAATGCAGCTCGCTCTGAGTTTGTTTTCAGCGCCTCTCCGTGCGCCCTGATTTCAGCCGCTGTTGGCGATGGCGAAAGGCCAGGGACCGGCACATCAGGCAGAACCGCACTCTCATCCCCAACTGCGCCTGGCTCAGAATGGCTAAACTGCGCGCCCTGCCAGCACGATGTCACACCGCGAATCGTCGTCCCATTCCCCGCAATGACCCCGGTGCCCACCGCTTTGATTGGATAATCAGGCGCCACCCCGCTGCCGATTTCGCTCCCATGCAAAACAAGCCTCGTGCCTTGATAGGCGAAAATTCCATTCAAGGATCTAGGGCCCGAAAAGAGCATCAGCATCTGAGTGAAATGAATATCTCCACCGCGGGCATGAATCCCAAAATCGGTACCTTCCGGATACTCCAGGTTGCTGAACCTGGCTGCTATCTTACCCCCGTTAGAGTAGAGTCCCCGGTGATACTGCACCCCATTCCCTCGGCTGAAAATCACCCTCGCATAATTCAGGGTCAGCTTCCCACCATCAGGAATGTGGAACCCCTTCCCGGCAGCCGTGATGAAGCTGAGCGTGCCCTCCACGTGCACAGTCCCTCCCGTCCCGATAGGCAGTGCATAGATGTCTCTGGCTTCAGTGATACTGTTAGTCCCTGCTAGAACTGTGTCGCCTTTCGAATGTATGCGTCCAACGCTCGAGTTCACCATCGTGAACCTCGTGTTCGCCTCGACTGTAATCTGGGAGTCGGCATCGAACGTCACTCCATCGATGCTCAGATCGCCCGGCAACTCAATCTGAGCATCCGCTGGCATATCCACAAACGTAGCGTTCTGAACCCCTCTGATCTTAAGCGTCGAACCAGAAAGCTCGTTGATCGTTGGGAGATAGAGGTCTGAAATCCCCATCTCATAGTTCCCAGCTGCCATATTGATCGTCATGAAAGCCGGAATTCTCGAGGCGAAGAAATTCGTCGCAGTCGCCAGGCTCGCCGGGTCCGAGGCGCTTGCACCAGATCCCGAACCTGAAGGCGCAACGTAGAAGGTGATCTGCCTGGAATCAGTCGCACGCGACTCATCAACGCCGCTCTCACGGGTCAAAGGCCGCACGATCGCGTCTGGCGCTTCGAATTTTCGGGTCGACGAATTATAGATTACGTCAGAGCAACTGGGACTGGCAGCCAGCTTCGATCTCGGCGCCATCACAAATCCCATGAGATTGGGCTGGCCCGACAGGCCGGGATACGCCGGACGGCCACCGACCACGTAGTCCCGGCCCTCGAACGTCGCCGTAGCGACCGCATAGGAGCTGCCATCAGCGTTCGGGATCGAGACAGTGGTCCCGCTGCCAGATGCGTCACCGAAGGGGCAATATACGAACCTCTGACCAAAAGGCGTCTGCGTCTGGAACCCGAGATAGGAAGGCAGGCCGTAGCCCCCTCCCGACGGGTTGTTCTCGCCCACCGGCAAATAGATCATTCCATCGTTGTTCGGGGATGTCGCCCTGGCAACAAGCGCGCTCGCAACCGTGTCGAGCCGTTTCACGGTCTCGATCCGGCCGCCGGCATCCGACGCCATCGCGAGCGACTGCACGCTGTTCACCGCAATGAACGCGAAAATGATCAGCGTTGCAATCGCAATCAGAAACCAAGCGACCATATCGTTTCCCTCCTCCTTAGGAGCCTCGCTTCAGGCTAGAAACCGCTCGCGTCGCTCATCAGCTTTCCGAAGAGCTCGGAGAAAGGCACAATCGAGTACAGTCCGGTAATCGCGTAGACCAACACCATGGACACCCCGCCGACCATCGCCATAACTGGCTGAATGACCTCCAGCCTGCGAATGTAAATCGCCCGGTTCTGGTCCGCGACCTCCTCGAGAATCCCTCCGAGAGCCTCCTTATCAGTCGCCATTGACAGCGCAGCTTTGTCCGTGGGGTGGACCGTGCGAAACCCCTTCGCCCAAGGTTCGCCGGTCTTCACGTTGTGGAGCGCACGACCGAGATCCTCCTTCAGGGCGCCTTGCCGGGTGTCGCTGTAGGTTGTCCCGATCGACTCCTCGAGCGAAACACCTGCCTTCACCATCAGACTGAAGCGATACAGGGAGATGAAGTTGTCACGAGTGAAGACGATATCCTTCATGAACGGGATCCTCATCACGATCGCGTCGGACGCTTGCGGGAAAAGTCGCTGCCCGACTCCAACCACGAAAAACAAAAACATGCCCAACAGCATCATGCTGAGCGTAATCGCTCCCAGACCATACGAGAGCATATCGAGCCACTCCCATTGAATTGGCTCTTCTGTGAGCTGGAAGAGCTGGGACTCCTGCAAATAGGGCGTTAGCCACAACGGACATGCGAAGATGCTGATCGTCGCAACGACCACCCAGAAACCTGCACTGTAGAGGCCTTTTGCCCCCTTCGTTGCGGCACCGAGGATCTGACGCTCGAACTCGGCCGCCTTCTTCAGCGCCTCGGCAGTGCCACCTGTGCCACTGGAGCCCGCTTTCACAAGCAGGCCCACCGCCCCAGGAAAGTTGCGCTTGTCCTGATACATGAGGTCCGCGATCGAATGGCCAGCTGCAACACCGGCCTCTAGTCCTGCAGCAGCACGGCCAATTCGCCCACCGTGGCTTTCCCGGAGGATTTGCAGGCCGCGACTGAGCTGAACCTTAGCTATCAGCATCGTCGCCAACTGATGGAGGAAAACATACCGCTCTGCTGCGTTCATACCTCCGGCCCTTCGGCCCTTCAGCAGTTTCGGAGCACCGAGTACCGTACCCATCCGCTGCGCAGCAATTCGCGCGCCATCAATCGTGTCAGCAACCTGCACGACCGTGCTAACTTCACCGCCACTGCGGATTACAACAGCAAATTCAGGCATCAATTCACCTTCAAATTCTCAATACGTCAGGCCGCGTCTTCTCAAATAAATGAGAGGTCTATTTCTATTTCACTCTAAAAGTCACAGAAACGGTATGCGTAGGCCCCGCATTATTCTGACAATTCCCGCCTAAAAGCGTCCCTGAGCGCTGGTCTCGAATCTTTCTGAATGCTTCTTCCATATACGGCTGCGTCGCTACAGCCCTCGCGCAAACCCAAAGATATTCTTTGTTTAAAGGCTCACCAACTCGATAGATTATACCATGCCCTTCGAGCCTATCGAAGAAGCCTTGATCAAGATCAGCTACTGTCGGAACTCGACCGAGTTCTTCTCTGCGCTGAACCACATAAACTAGCGCCTGCTCGAACCCACTTGAAACCCGCGTAAAATACTCCGCACGCTTCAGCGAGTAATATCCTGTGTACGCGCCATAACTCGCGAGGATAAACCCCACGGTCAACGTAGCTATGGCGATGAGAACCTGGCTCACGGCTCGCGATCAGTCCTTGTCTTTCGCCGGTTTCTTCCGGCCCAAGGGTTCGCCATCGCTCGAAGCCATGTCAGCTTCGACGACATCAGCACTGAGAGCCTGTCGCCGGAGAGCGGCGGACGCTAGACGCCGCGCCTTCTTCTTCTCTTCCTTCGACATTCCAGACACCATGGCCAGCTCGACATTCGAGGAAACGACATCGCGTTTCACCTTCTCTTCTGCGAGCACCTTCGCCAGCGGCTCGGAATGCTTTGCCATCTCGTCCAATTCGGAGGCAAAGGTCCGATAGATCTCCGCGCCGTCTGTAACGCCGGCCAGGAGCTTCGACTCCAGATCCTTCCAGAGCGGGCGCCAGTAGTGATCACTCTCGTCCGGAGAAACCATCTTTCGGACGTCTGCCGGCGTTCGAACACGCGCAATTTCCGACACAACGGTTCGGCCGCCGTATCCCTGCTGGAAGCAATCCTCGCAGCCTTCCCCATGGCATTCGGTGCAGAGCGTGCGCACTAGAAACTGAACCATGACCCCACGCAGCAGCATCTCAAAGTCTTCGAGCTTCACATCGAGGCCAGCCAAACGCTGCAGAGCCATCGACACCGATTCAGCGTGAATGGTAGCGATGACCAAGTGGCCCGTTTCCGCCGCCTGGATCGCCTTTGCCGCGGTCTCATTGTCACGAATTTCGCCCAGCACGATGACGTCCGGGTCATTACGCATGAACGCCCTGGTCGCCTTCGCAAAATCCAGTCCGACCATGTCGTTCATCTGCACATGGGTGACACCAGGGATCCGGTATTCAACCGGGTCTTCGGCGGTATAGACCGCCTTCTCGACCCGCGGCATCTCTCGCACAGTCGCATTGAGCGTCGTCGTTTTCCCTGAGCCCGTAGCGCCAACGATGAGGACGAGCCCGTTCCGGTAGCCGCAGATCGCGCGCCACAAATCGACCTGACTAATCCCCAGTTGTGCCAGAGGCATCTGCGCACGCTGCGGATCAAGCAGACGAAGCGTCAGCTTCTCACGCCCGTCAGTCGGAACCGTTGCAACGCGCACATCGAAGCCTCGCCCCCTGATCTGGATCGGAAAAGAGCCGTCCAGCGGAATTCGCGTTTCCATCGGATCGACCTGTGCGCGATCTTTGATCATAGCCGTGAGCCGGTTGTACTGTTCAATGCTTCCAGCATGGCCTAGCTGTCGCTTGCCGAGGTGCCGGAAGTACACTCGATACGTCGTCTTCACTGGCTCGATATGAATATCCGACACGTTATTGAGCGCCGCAAAATCGATCAGAAGCTCGAGCACCTCAGCATCGGATGCCGTATCAGAAATAACCGAGCGAGGGTTCGTGTCGTCATCGAGCCTCGGACGAGCGACGTCAGGCTCAATGATCCGCTCGATCCCGGGCTCGAACTCGTTCCATTTAGCCCACGAAAAGTCGACTTCCACGAGCTCGCGCCCGTTCAGATATGGCGCGAGCCTCTGACGCACCAGAGACATATTCGTGATGCTCGAGACGAATAGCTTCTCGTCAGATTGCGCGTGGCAGATGATTTTCAGTTCGCGCAAATCACGCTTTGGAAGGCGAACGTCGAACTCCAGAGAACTGGCGAGCAGTCCGGTATCAATGCTTTCGATCGCCTCGATGATTTTCTCCCGCGGAACGGCGCCCTGCTCAGAGAGAATTGTCGCCACCGAGACGCCTCGAGCCCGGGCGTCCAGCTGCGCAGCGCGCGCTTGGGACCGGTCGAGCAGCTCATTCTCGACCAGATACTGCGCGATATTTCCGGCCGAAGACGCCGCATTGGCCGCGCGAGGCGTCGCGCCGATCGCCCGCTTGCGATGACGCTGCCTCTCTTCTTCGCGGCTCTTCAGTGAGATAATTGGCTTGCCCATGAAATACTCTGTCTACTTTTTGCGCCCTACAGGAGGCAGCAAGGATCGTTGGCCGAAAGGCGCCCATTCGGCGCGTCCGAACCATCGCATTGGAAAATACTCTCAGGACTAGGCATTTTCGCCTTCGCCCGCGCAGCTACGCAGATCTTGGTCGCCTGGTCCCTCGGCGCATCCACCGGCTTCACAAGAAAATTGTCCGCAGTGTTGAGCGACCATCCCGACCCATCTTCCGCAGGTGCTCGGGTGAGGAACTTCCTCTCCACGAGCAACTCAATCGGATCCTTGCCCGGCTCGACTGGCATCTTGCCATTCTCGGAAGCATAGTTCTGCACCGCATGAGCAATCTGACTGCGCTGGTTCAAATACCGTCCCGCCTCGGCTTCGATCTTCGTCTCAGCGACCTTCGGGCCGATAAAGACGGCGCCCGCAAGCGCTAGGCCGATGAACAAGATCGACCCCATGATCCCGAGGAGAACATTGGACATGGCCGCTTAGCGCCCTTGTTTGATGTTCAGGAACCGGTCTCTGACCCATCCGTGGATATAGTCGAGCGGCCCCACGACAGCGGTTACCACGCAAAGCGCCGCCGAAGCCCACCAGAACCACGCTCCGTACTGGAGAGCCAGCCCCAGAAACACGAGCGCAAGAACCGCATCGGTTATGCGAGCGCCATTGCTTACCATTTTCACTTTTTCCTGCGCCGTCTTCCGCGCAGGGGCTTTTGCCTTAGCCACTGTGATTGCCCCCTAATTGCATCAGGAGGTTTCTGGATAAACCAGAATAACTTCCTCAGCAAGGAGATATCAGCAATCAGGAAGTTTCTGGATCAAAGGCGTGAGTACATCATAAAGCTGTGCGGCCCGGCCTCACCATAGATTCCCACGTCGTGCATGCGGAAGCACCCCATCGAGCCGTCAATCATCGCCGACACGCGAGCGCCTTCACCTACATCGATCTCTGGAATACTCTCTGATCCCGTGGTCTGGCGATTGATTGCGCTGCAGACTGCCTCAGCGTCCATGTCGCTTCCCATGTCCACCAGGATCACGTCAGCATAATAATTCGAGCTGTAGACGTCCCCTGAGAACAAAATCCTGAACGGGCTTCCTCCCTTATCGACATAAGGGTTCACCGGAATCTTCTTCAAATAGCCCTTCCGCAGGAGGGTCATAACCGACGAACGAGCAACCACAGGAATACCTTCCTCCGTCCAGTACAGTGAGGTTGCCTGGCCAAGCTGCTGGGCTTTCTGCGTCATCGAGAGTGCCTGACTTTTGGCACTGGCAGTTTGGAACTGGCCTCCCAGGAAAATCGACGCGATGAGGGCCATTCCCACGAACAAAACAACCGCGATTATCCCAACGAGAACGCTCGACATCCTTCCTCCTCACAGATTGTCATGCCGTTGCCGGGACCTACGCCCGAAAACTAACTCCCCGATTTTCGCCGACCCATTTGGGACCGTCAATACGGGTCCTCCCCGTGCTGTTCGAATTTTATCTGATGATCACGCTTCCCCGAGTTACACCCGCGAGTAAGCCATGAATCCGTCCTCGGAGATAATTCCGGCGTAATCTTTCTTGCTCTGGATGCATCCGATCGGGTGCTTGATTTGCGAGATAAAAAGATGCGGTGCAACTTCGGGGCCACCGCCCTGTCTGCTCAAAGAATCGCACAAAGCACGTGCTTTCGCGCCTTCGACGGGCATGACCAGGATTGTGCCTGTAAAGCCTGTGATCTGAAGCAACCGCGGCTGAGAGGATCCCAAAGGGTTCTCCGGCAGTTCGGGCAGATAATCCGGAGCCAGATCCTCAAGATCGAAGCTTTCTGGAGTAGTTGTCTCCAACTCAGCATCGCGAAGCTGAACTGCGATTGAGATCTGAGCCAAGTCCTGCAACGCAACGCCGGCCTCACTATCGACAGTAGACCGCATGAATACGGGGCCGAGATAAGTCACCCCCGCCAGCGCCGACATGATGAAGATCGATACGCCTAATATGCCGAGTAAAATCTGCGCCATGCCAAATTCCTACACAATCCAACTGGGTTGGCTCATAAAAATGGGGAGGGCAGGAAAACCCACCCTCCCCAAAATCGGCGAGCCGATTGACTGTCCCGACTTAGATGCGAGCCCAAGTCAGCACGTCGGTGCCCGACGTGAAACAGCCGGAAACGCCGGTCGACGACGCGGTTGGCGCCGCGGTCGGCGGGGTGCCAGCGCTGCCGACCGCCTGCTTGTTGATAGCTTCGCAGATCTGCATCGTGCCCGGCTCCGAAGTCAGGCCGATGTTCATGGTCACATGGTCCATCACACCATCCGAACTTCCGAGATAATCTGCCAGTATCGGCTCGACGCCGTTGTTGACAGGATTGACCGGAACCGCCTTCAGATAACCGCCGCCGGTCAGAGCCGACACGTTCGCCGAGGGGAAGCCCTCCTGCAACTGGTACATGTTCGCTGCCTGCGCGACCTGCGCAACAGCCTGCAGCGAAGCCGACGCACGGCTGTTGTTCGCAGATTCCTGGAAACGCGGACCAAGGAACATCGCGCCGGCGAGAGCCAGGCCAATGAACAGGATGACCCCGATGATACCGATAAGTACTTGAGACATAACTACCTCTATTTTGCCCCCCGCTATGCAGGGCTCCTAAGATAAATTGGGACATTCAGATTTTTGCCAGCCCAAGGTCATGCGACCAACTCAACTGACCTACACGGATCCGAGCGTCCCACACCCGAAACCAACACCGCTGATGGAACGAGAGCGTCATTCCGTGGATGTTTTCACAAATATTCCCTATTCGCACTCGAACGCAATACACGAGCTGGATTTTTTTGCCCTGGCAGAATATTTTTCCTGCCGCAAACTCCCTGCGAAGCTCACCTATTCGGCGGAATATACCCTGCTCATCTCGAGACGAACTCCAGCGTTCGTGCACTCCTGCCCCATGCAGAATGCCTTCATCTTCCACCCAGGACACACCATCGCCGCAGCCGAAGCATTCCCCATCGCGCTGTACCCTCCCTCGAGGCCTGCCCATTCAGCGACGAGACCGTCGCCACTCATCTGGACAGATGATGCACCAAGAGCCGTGATGTTGGCTTCACACTCTTGCTTCGATGCGCTTGCCTGATCCACAGCGGCATCGCGACGCATCGCGGTTGCCGCCCCACTCATGGCCGAGAGGCCGATAAAGACAGCGCTAAGCGCCAATGCAGTCATGCCGAAACGTCGGCGCTGGACCGGATCCAACATACTCTATCCTTTCACAGCCAGTCGCATCTGCGACCTGGTCGATCAATCACATCCCGCCGGGAATTGGCGGTCCAAAAGCTGCCGGCTGCCCGGGCTCAGCGGCCACTCCAGCTTCTTGCGGTCCAGACAACGGCAGCTCATTGGCCCCGGCATTCGTCTCCTCAGAAACAGCCGGTTGGGCGCTCGATGAGCAGTATCCAGCCCCGCTGTCCCAGCCTCGAACCACACGCCATTGTCCTTGCGCGAATTCCATCTTCGCAATGCAATCGGCCCCGACGAGCGCTTGAGAAATATTCTCCATCTGCGCACTGGGCAGATCCTTCACCGCGGTCTGCTCCAGATAAGGCAGCGCCCACGCTTCAGTGTCGATGAAAAGGCCCGCCACCGCGAAACCTAGAGCGATCGTGCTGGCCGCCAGGAGACCCACGCCCGCCGCGAAAACTTTCGTCCCACGCCGGTCGAAAGCAGACATCTTCGCCGTTGGAAGAGCGATGAAGGCATCCTCCGGCGGTTCTTGCGCAGTTGCGAGCAGAACTGCTTCCAGCGTGCCGGTTTCCTTATCGATCCGCACTTGCAGCATGCGGCCCGACATCGGCAACGCGACAACAGCGTCCTCATCCTCATCGAGCTTCGCCAGAACCTCAGGAAGATAAGCATAGCCCCCACCTTCCTGCATCTCCACGACACAGCCGTCCCGCCACTTCTGGACATAGACATAGGAAGCATTCGGGGCTTCGAAGTTCTTTTCGATGAAGGCCCGGCCCAAGAGCTCAGCTTCGCTCTCCTTCGTGATCCCGCGAAGAAAGTCGATGTTGACCTGCGTCGGGAGCGGAAGCTCTTCAGCTTCCCTCGCCGCCGAGGCCTTGGCCCGTTGCGTCTTTTTTGGCTTGCCCGCCTTAGGCTTTCTCGCCCCAAGCCGGCGACGCTTCGGCTTGCGTTCGGCCTTCACCGGCTCGGCCAACTCCTCAGTGTCCGCTTCCACATCATCAACCTCATCATCGACGACGTCGTCATCCTGCGATGCGAATGAAACCGAACCCGCACTGGCATCAGTCATCATTCGGCTTCTCCGGCTGCGCCATCGATCGACGGCGTTCAGGGCCTGGCGTGTCGACCGACGCGCCAAACATATTCGTGCCCCGGTATTCACCCGGCTGCGGCTCCCACGCCGAACCGTCAGCGTTCACGTTGATGTCGCCGATCTGACTGGGCAGACTGTGAGTGAGCCCTTCGACCTCGTAGACCGTCACAGAGGGGCGCAAAATGATGAACACCGTTTGCGTCTCGCTGCGCTTGTCCTTCGACCCGACACTATAGATCGAGAACGGGCCATTGCGGTTTGTCGCTGAAACCTGACGACGCAAGCCGCCCAGCACGACCGTTTCGCCGACTGGGATACGGACGATGTCGTCCAACTTCTGCTCGCGCGTTCGCGGCTGGGTAAACGTCCCCAGCTGATTCCCGGCGTTGAGCTCGACCATTTCGACGAGCTCGGTCAGCTCGAGTTCGAAGGCGACAGTGACCAGGCCCCCGTTCGCCTCGTAATTGGGGGCCAGATCAAGCGTCAGACCAGTTTCTAGCGTCTCAGTCTGAGCCGCACCGATCGCGCCGCCCGCAAAGCCGCCGCCCGAGCCGCCATTCTGAAAGCCGGTCGTCGCCGACACACCAGAAACATAGGGGATCGTCTCTCCAGAGCGCCAGTTCACCGCCGTACCAGCGAGGGTCCGCAGCTCCACGTTCTGATCGACCGCCGTGTTCCCGTAGGTCGACAAGAACTTGATCGCACCAGTGATATCGAGAGGGCGTCGATCGCCAAACATTTTCACTGCCGGATTGAAATATCGAAGCGCCTCACTTCCGAATGAGAACAGACCATTCTCAGGAAGCCCTCCACCCGCCATCGGGTTGCCATTGCCATCTCCGGCCAGCCAATCGCTCACACCGCCGCCCTCACTGGCGCCCCCGCCACTACCAGCATCGCCAGTGGTGCTGTACGGATCGCCAAACGTGAGATTGAACTGAGACCAATCGAAGCCGCGCGCGCTCTCCTCGTTCATCGTCACCGACACCAGAGCGACCTGCATGGTTACTTCCGCAGCATTGCGGCCAAGCCGAAGAAGGTACGGCCGGATGACTTGCTCCGCGAGCGCACCCGGCGCGACGAACGACACCGTTCCGGCCTGTATCGAAGCGACCACATTCGTCGCACCCTTGGCCTCCAGTTCAGAGACGACCTGACCCATCAGATCGCGATTCTGCGGAAGCATCACCGAGTACCTGCCGACGGGCGAAACATAGATGCCTTCGTTCCACCACACCGTGACACCCATCGAACGCTGCAGCTGGCGGAATAAGCCGCCGAGCGTTCCTTCGTATCGGCGGAACGGAAGCGAGCGCGAACGGATGTTGTAGGCAGAGCCGCCCACGCGAACATTCTGAGAAGCATTCGTCTCAGAAGCCGCTTCCGGATTGCCCTCGTTGCTGGTGCTGCTCACTTCGACCGACGATGTGGACGCGCCTGAACCAGCACCGAGCGTGCCATCGTCCCAGCCGAGAACCACGGAAAGCCCGCGATCTTCCAGAAGCATCGTCAGGTCGTCGAACGTCGGTGTCTGACCCCCGAAGTCGATACGAACGCGTGCATCACTGATCGACTTCGGGATGTCCCCGCCGATAGGCTTCAGCGCGAAGAAGTCTCCCGTAAGCTTCACTCGGCGAACCGCCGGACGCGAACTGCTCAGCCCGCGGCCGACAGATTCCTGAATGGTGGAGGATTCCATCGGCGTCATTCTGTCGACATGCGGAACCCCACCACGCGCCGAACACCCTGCGACACTCAGCGCGGCAACCGATAGAAGAAGCGCCTGTTTCCCGCGCCCTCGAAAAAAGGTCATCTGTACCCCCTGTATTTCCGTGAAGATCAGCGGCAGGCCGGAATGACTCCAGCCTCCACGCCCTTCGAAAGTTCATCCTTGGTGAAAGTCAGGCGCGTGCCGTTCTGGAGAGCGAACTTCGGCACCCCATTGATGCAGCCAATGAACCGCGCGCCCTTTTCCAGCTTCTCCGCCACTGCGCCGAGCGGAACCTGAAAGCCATCTTCGCCGAAGGCCCCCGGAGGCATCATGCCGCCTGGGACGCCAGCGCCCGTCATTACGCCGACCGGCTCGCCCGGTCCGGGCACCCCCGGACCTCTCGCGCCCGGCGCACCAGGCACACCGGGGGCACCAATGACCGGCGGAGCCGCGCCTGAGGCGCCACCGCCGATCGCGCCTTCTGCCGCCATCGCCTTGACCTTTGCCTCGACGATCTTCTCGACCTCAGCCTTCGAGGCTCCAGAAGCCGGCAGGAAAGGATTGGCCTGCACTGTCAACGGCTGAGCGGCCGCGAAAAGAGCAACTCCAGCCATCGCAATGGCCTTGGGCGAACCAATATACATCTCGTAACCCCCGAGTGTGGAACTTTGCATTCCCTTGATGGGGGGATTTTTGAGGACAAGCAAGTGGTATTTTCCTGATCCGCAGCCGGCTGTTAAGGATTTTCGGGATCTCGGCTGGATTATTCTGGATGTTATCACGCGAACACGCAAAAAGCGGTCGACGGCTTTCTCAGTTCTTCCTATTCTCCCTCGCATGGACATGATGGTAGAAATCGGCCGGGCGAAGTTTCCCAGCAAGAATCCGAACGAAAACCCGATGATCGTCTGGGATCCTTCGCGGGCAATCTCCGGGCACGCTCTTCTTGTCGGCTCGTCGGGCACCGGCAAAACCCACCGGCTACGCTACCTGATCGACAACCTTACTCGCGCCAATCGCAACGTGAACATCCACATTCTCGACGTTCACGGCGATATCGCGCCCGATGCCCGCAATAGGGTCAAATTCGCTGAAACGACCGACTACGGGCTGAACCCTCTTGAGGTCGTCACCGATCCCGAGTTTGGCGGAGTCCGCCGGCGCATCAACTCCTTCATTGCCATGATCAACCGAACCACCAGCAAACTAGGGGTACGGCAGGAGGCCACGCTTCGTGCGCTGATCTCCGATCTGTATCTGGCGAATGGATATAACCAGAAGGACCCTCTGACATGGGATCCCCGCACCAACCCCAAAGCTCGCGGCAAGACGCTCCAGACCAAGCGCCACCCCTCGATCACTGACCTCGCTGCAATGTGCGCCTGGCGCCTCAATGTCCTCGTCACTGGCGGAGGCGCCGACGCGTATGCCGCGCTTCACTATGTGAACAAGCTTGCCCGGGAAGACGGTGCCGATGCTGACATCGCCAAGCGCGCTCTGAGAGAGGTTCGCGAACTGGCGACAAACGCTGGAGGCAACGATGTAAACTACCATCTCGAAGAGATCGAGAAGCTTGCCAAGCGCATCAACAGGGAGTCGATCAAGGGCGGCAACACTGACGACACCAAGCTCGAAACCGCCATCATGAAAGCGACCGAGACCTACGACAGCTTTCTCCACTCGATTAAAAGCGGGCGGGAGCTTGAGGAATATATCAAGTACGACAGCGTCGAGACCCTCAAGTCGATCCACGAGCGCATAAAGGGCCTCGACGCCGCCGGCATCTTCAAGGATCGACCTCCCAGCTTCAATTCTTCAGATCCACTCCGCGTCTACGACATCAAGGCACTCTCCGAGGACGAGCAATCCATGTTCGCCGAGGTTTTGCTCGAGCGCCTCTTCGTTGAGGCGAAATCCCGCGGCCAGAAAGATTCCCCCGACACCTTCATCGTTATCGATGAAGCTCACAAATTCATGTCGACTGACAATGAGCACATCATCAACAGGATGGCCCGCGAGGTCCGCAAATTCGGCGTTGGCCTCATCCTCGTCAGCCAAAACTTCGACCACTTTCCCGAGGACCTCATCGCGAACTCCGCCATGACAATGATCCTCGGGCTCCACGACATGCATCACCAGAAAGCCGAAACCAAACTCGGCCTCAAGCGCGGCAAACTGAAGTTCATCAGACCACGCCACTCGGCAATGGTCCAGGTTCGAAGCGGTTTCGGAAGCGGCTTGTCCAATACCTTCAACGACGTGATCCTCAGCTAGAATGCAGAAATACGCGCTTTCGCGAAACGGAGACCCCGATCTCTTCATCAAACTCGACGCATCGCACGTCGAGGCGTTCGTGATCGCGAACCGCTCTTCCGAGGGGCTCAGCGAAGAGCTGAACACCACCCATGACTCGCTCGGCCTCCTCAAATCCCCCGGGAATTTCCAAGTCGGGAAGTACGATAACGCTGCAGCGATCGTGAAAGCGCCCGTTCCCGTTGAAGACTTTGGCGCCGACCTCCGGCTGCCTCGCGAAATCGGCCTCGTGAAGAGCTTCCGAAATCAGTGCTCAGGCCACCTCCGCGTGGCGATGATCGATACGATGGCAGCTCTCGGTGCGACTGCGCTCACGCTCGTCTTCCATAAAGGAGGGCCTGTTTTCGTCGCACATCCTCAAGAGAAAGGTGGCCAGTATCGTCTCGCCGCGGTCCGCTTCGAAGGGGCGCGAGACGTTGAGGAGGAGCGAGCTTGCGTAGCTTTGAACAAAGCCTCTCGCATATCCTACCACGACATGTGGGAACTGATCTACGAGAAGCAGGGAGATCCTGAGCCCGAACCTTCGCCTGATGCCGAAGAGGAGCCGCATACGAAGGACCTCATCGACAATCCGCCAGCTTCGGCTGGAGCATCATGGCCTAGCACACCTGGTCAGTCCGATGATGAGCCCAAATCCGATCATGACGAAGGCGAGGAAGGCGATCCTGATGAGGATGCTGTCGAGCATCGCTCCGCCTTCGGGGTGAAGAAGCAGGAGCCCGTTGAACCAGAGTTCGATGAAGGCGACGTCGCAGCCTTCATGATGGACAACATCGACGAGATGCAATTCTAGCAGCTCTAGGCGGACAGTAACCCCAGTTCCGTCTGAACTAGACGCAGCAATGGACCTTGGCGGCCGCGCGCAGAGCGCTGGCCGGGCTGAGGCGCGTGCTGGCGGAAATCCAATAAATGTTTATGGGTGAGGGGCAAATTCATTGAGAAGTTGAAATTAAGATGCGCTGGATCCTCGTCCCCCTTCAGTACCTGTACCTCATCTGGCGAGCCCAGGCGAATATCGCCAAGGCAGAAGCCGCAGCAGGTAAGCCCCAGCACAACCACCTCCTGAAGAAGGCGGTGAAGGCAATCGCAGCCTGCGAGGCGATGCAGGTCCAGTTCCCCCAGGTCACCAATCGAATCGACATCGCGCGGAACGAAGAAGCCCTCCGGTTCGAGCTCAAGAAGTAAGGATACCCCACATGCAATTCGCACGCACTCTCTACCGCCAGTCGGACCGCGACCTTGCACCAGCTCCGCGCGCAGAAAGCGCCGAGCAGGCCCGCGCCATCGCCATCGGCAGCCAAGAGATCCTTCCGCCTGCCTCCCCCGAGCATGGCTTCGGCACAGCCACAGCTCAGGCGCCTTCGGTCACCGTCAACAACAACGGGCAATATTATCGCCCGTGGCGTGAAGAGCTCGGCATTTCCTTCGGAAGGTCCGTCGGCAATTTCTTCGCTTTTCCGGTCCGTCTCGTTGGCGGAATATTCGAAGGCATCCTTGGGATCGGAATGACGATCGTCAAACTGATCGTCATGGCCATCGTCATGCCCACGCTGATCTACACGGGCTTCCAGATGTACGAAGCCAAGCAGAACGGCGAATCCTCAACCGAAGTCGCGGCTGAGGTGGCCAGCGACGCAGTCGGCCTCTTCGGAGCCGCGCTAGGTGGCATCTGGGACGGCATCTTCGGCGGCGACGACGCCTGACAAAAACAAAAAGGCCCGCGGTCACGCCGCGGGCCTTTTTCATTGCGGCTGGCCGCTTATCGCTGAGCAGCGCTCGCGACCATTGGGACGACTTTCCCTTCATCGCTTTCCATCGTGGAATTCAGCTCAGCCTGAAGATGCCTGTAACCAGTTTCACTGCGCCGTCCACAGAAGTCCGTCGAGATCCAGTTGAGTCCGCTGTCTGGAACGATGAATGCGGGATAGAGGGATTCCTTCGAATCCTTCGTGACCATGAGCTGCCGAGCATCCACGAACCGTTCCTTGTCTTGCTCGACCAGCCGGAGAACCTTGCCCGCCTGTACGGCATCAAGGCCGTGGGCGACGACAATCTCTCGACCGGTCTGCGCGATATACCGTCGGATAGCCCCATCCTGGATCGCTCGTTCCACCTTGGTCGGGATGACGACCGAGAAGCTGTCACCGACCAGCACTTGGCCATCCAGTGCTGCTTCCATGTCGTCAGCCATCTCGACAAGCGCTTCGCTACCTTCAGGCTTCCCTTCGGTGATTTTGCGTAGCTGAGTGAGTTCGTCGACCAGCCACGGCGACCGGTCCTCCTTCAGCTGCGCGCGGTTGGCGTAGATTTTCCGACGTAGCGCGCGTTCATCGAACTCCGGCAAATCCTCGGCCTCATCGACATCGTCACCGCGAAGCAATGCCTGACGAACGCAAAACGCATCCCAGCCGTCTTGCGAGATAACATCTTCAGCCGGGATCGGCCTCAGAAACTCCAGATCGAAGCACTGCGCGACATAATCTCGATACTGGTCCGTCATCCGGACCGTGACGAGCGCCGGAAATTCCGCTTTGCAGTCTTCGACCAGGGCTGACGGATCGACAAGCAGCGAGACCTGGCTGCTGAAGAAGTTCATCGCATCTTCCGCAGCCGCTGCGTCGAGCCCGTCCACCAGCACGTAGGTTGCGACATGCCCACCGTCATCGGCCCGGAGCGCCCGGCTGTGCACCTCCGCGACGAGCGCGCAGCTTTCCAGATCAAGAGTGTCTTGCGTCCCGACTACTCGGCCGCGGCGCCATTGTGATTCAGACAATTGAATGCTCCCGTAGATTTATCCTCAATCTACATTCGATTGGCAAGGCGGCCAAGCTATAATTCCCTCGTAACATCCTCGATTCTGCCTGACTATATGGGAAAACTCCTTGACCAGTGACTCCTATTCCAGCACGAATATCGAGGGCCACCCAATCGGAGATAACCTATGCTGCGTCAGCTGCTATGTGCGGCCTCAGCCGTCCTAGCCACCAGCGCTTGCACTGCCTCTTCTGAAGAGGCTTCCACTGAGCAGCCGCCCGCCATCGAGCTTCCGCAATCTCAGCGGGACATCGACCCCGAGGCGTTTCACAACAGCATCCAGGCCGCCATGGAAGAAGTCCCAGATGACCTCCGGCCTCACTTCCAGGTTCTCTTTGCCTGTGAGGTTCGCAAGAACAACCAGCGCGCCGAGCCAGGTCCAATTGATGCAGCCTACATTCGCGCTCTCACAGAGTACCTCAAACAGAACCCGACAGCCGGCAACTCCTGCCAACAGTGAATCCACTCTCACCGGAGACTGAAATATGCGTCGTCATTTCCTTCTTGCAGCCGTTGCCGCTCTCTCGCTTCCTTCCTGCGGATCCAGCGAGGATGTTGCCGAAGCGACGGAGGCATCCCCAGCTCCGGAGACGCCGGAAACTGCGGAAGCAAAAAAGCTGCAGGAATTTCAGGACAGCATCGAGAAGGCCATGGGAGACATCCCTCCCAAGCACCGCGACGCGTTTCAGACTGCATTCGCCTGCGAGATCGAGCGCAATAACGCCTCTGCGGAGCCCAAGGAAATCGACGCTTCCACAGTTCGCGCGATCACTGCTCGTCTGAAGGACGGTGAAACGCCTAGCTGCTAGGCCTCATGACGTCAGTCGCGACAAAAGTCCCACACTCCGCAGCAATTCCGCCGGCTCGCTGAAAGCCACGGGGAAAAGACGATTCGCAGACTCCAATTGCCCAAGCGCAATTCACTAGGGCGCCCGTTCGCATACCGCCGACCCGCCCAAGAAGGATTGATGAGTGAGCAGGTTAGGGGAGATCAGAATCAATCGTGAATGGGAAAATTTCTTATGACGACCCGCCGCTACGCATCGCTCTCAAGCATCGCTCTTGCATTGTCGCTCGCCGCCTGCGGTGGCGGTGGTAGCGGGCCTGTCGCTTCGACCCCGCCTCCGCCGGCACCCACTCCTAGCCCAACGCCCGCTCCCACACCGGCTCCTACGCCTACTCCGACGCCTGCACCGACCACCGAGTATCAAAACTCCTTGGGCGTTAGCGCGGCGAAGGCCCAATTCGCCTATGATGAAGGTTTCACCGGCGAAGGTGTCACCATCGCGATTATCGACAGCGGCATCGACGTCGACAACGAGGAGTTCGAAGGTCGGATATCGGAAGCCAGTCAATCCTTCGAGAATGTCTTTGCTCGCTGCAACACCTGCGGCCCCGAGACAATCACGTACGATCTCGACGATGTCCAGGGGCATGGCACCTGGGTCGCGTCGGTTGCCGCTGGAGCGGCCAATGGGAACGAAGTCCACGGCGTTGCCTACGACTCTACCATTCTCGCTCTTAAGATCGCGGGCGCCAATCTCGACGATCTTCCCGACGGAGAAATGCCTGTCGAGTTTGGCCTCAACGGCCTCAACATTGCTCCGGCCATCAACTATGCGCTCGACAACGAGGCCTTCGCGATCAACCTCAGCGTCAACGGCAACTTCGGCCCGCAGGTCGCGATCGAACTTCACGACGCCATGGCAAATGTGGCTGCCGAAGACGCCATTCTCATCCAATCGGTCTCGAACTTCGACGAAGACAGCTTCGCTGGCACGATGACCGAGGATCTGGTCGGTAGCGACCTCGAATTCGAGGACTGGTTCCTCTACGGCATTCGCGTCGATCAGAACCTCCAGGCCATCCCCGGCAACGGCGATCCTGGCGCTCTCGCCCATCGAACCCTTGCCGTGGTCGCTCAGGACGTCACAGTCTTCGATACCGACGGCACTGCAATCGAGATTACCGGCAACAGCTTCGCAGCCCCTGCCATCGCGGGCGCCGCAGCTCTCCTCAAGCAGTACTGGCCCCAGCTCGGCGGCGCCGAAATCTCGGGCATCCTGCTTTCCTCGGCTACCGATCTCGGTGAGCCCGGCGTCGATCAGGAATACGGCGCTGGCCTTCTGAACATCGAAGCCGCCTTCAAGGCCGACAATGCACAGATGGGCTCCAGTCAGGCCACAATGAGCTCTGTCAGCGCGACCTCGCTCATTGCCTCTGCTCCCTTCGGCAGTGGTTCGGCCAGCGATGCTTTCACGCCTGATGCTGCTCCCACCGTTGCGATCGACGGTTGGGGCCGCGATTACCAGGTCGACACCAGTCAGCTTGTCCACGCAGAGCAGGCCAGTGGTTTCCGCACGGGCAACCTAGTGCCTGGACAGGCACGTCCCGAACTCACGCCCTACGAAGAAACGCTGGGCGCGGTTAGCTTCGCGGCCAGCCGCCAAGCTTCGTATGATCGAACCGCTCCGCGCAACTACGCCGCGCGGCTCGGCCCAAAGACTGTCGCGTATGCCTCCACCAACGCGAATATCTCCCCCAGCGATATGATGACGAACTCGCTTCTCCAGTCTGCAAATGTCGCCACCTATGGTGCGGCTGGAACGATCGTCCACGAAGGTCACTCCTTCACCTTCGCGTCGGCGGAAACCGAGGGCGACGAACTTCGCTCGAAAACCACGAGGGTCGCCGTCTCGCTGCCCAACGGCCTCTCCGCCAGCTACACCAACAGCCGCGAAATCGGATCGGCCCTCGGAATGCGCGGTACTGGCGCATTCGCCATCGACGGCGCCACTTCAGATTTCGTCACCATCGGCTGGTCTGGCAACCTCAAGGGCTTCAATCTCTCGGCTGAAGCGATGGCCGGGCGAACGAATGTCGAGACCTCGGGATCGATGCTCGCTTTCGATGACGCCGTTCTTTCCAGCGGCTTCCGCGTCACCGCGGCGCGCAAGGCACTCGGCGGCACCCTCCTCCTTGGCCTGACCTCGCCCATCAAGGTCGATCGCGCCAACGTCACCTACACGGCCGCCAGCCGTTATGACCTCGAGACCCGCTCGCTTGTCCATCAGGGCAACGCTCTGAACCTTGCAGCTTCTGCTCGCGAGCTCGATTTCGAACTCGCCTTCAGCCGGCCGCTGGCTCTCGGCTACATCTCGCTCAACGCGGCATATGGCCTAAACTCGGGCAATGCGGCTGGTGAACACAGTGCTGCTGCGTCGCTTCGCTTCAACACTGCCTTCTAACCGGCGGCCCCACTGTATTCAGAAAAGCCCCGCTCATCACGAGCGGGGCTTTTCGTTTGGCACGCCCGGCCAGATCAGAAAAGCCACTGGCCGACAACAATCCCGACCACAAAGATGGCGAGCTTGGTCAGCAAAGCATCTCGCGACGCCTTCATCTCCGCGATGAGGCTCCTCACTTCACTCCTGAGACTATCCACCGCATCCTCCTGCGGGATGCCGGCCTCTTCATCCTCTTCGCGCGTGTCCTCGAACCATTCCGGATGAAGCTTGCTCAGGCGCTCGGCCTCTTCGTTGAAATGCCCGATACCGGTCAGGTCAGAATTCTTCTTGGAATCCGCCCAAAGCTGGCTCCGGAATTTGAACCGGGCATCTAGTGAGGCCCAGATCTTCATGTTGATCATGGCTGCGAAACTCCAGTGCTCGTCAGCTGCGGCCAATTCCTTCCAGTCCAAATCCCTGAATGCCGGCGATCTCGGGTCGAAGCTCTCAATGAACGCCGTACGCCGCGCAGGGTCGGAGTGCTTCAATTCTTCAATGCTGGGTTCGATGAAACCCTTGGCGATGGCCTTTCGAAGAGACTCGAAGGGGCCATACTGGGGTTCGTCCTTCGGCCTCCACCTCTCCAGCACACTCTCGACATCGTCGAACGGCTTATAGGGCGCATAGAGACGTTGATAGAGCGTCCCAAGAGCATGAGCCCACTCAGCCGTAACCGGCGCCTTCTCCGCCAGCCGCCAGGCATCCGTGAAAAATTTGTTGTACTCGTAATCCGCCAAGCCATCCATGTAATGGCGCTCGGCGCTGTCCTCGCGCGTGGTCGATAACCTCGGATTGCCGGCGAGAAACTCGACAACCAGCCGAAAGCGATCCTCTCCCATCGATTGCCTGCCGTTTTGCGGCGGCCACGATGATATCAGTCCCGAATAGAAATAGCTCGACAAGTGCGGGTTTTCACACAGCGCCCTGAGCTCGGCCGCCGGCGCCCTCTGCACAACATGCCAGAGAAAATGCTCACCCTGCCTCGTCGACAGAAGAAGTCCTGAGCCCAGGCCATCTCCCGCAAAGAGCGACGCGTTCGAGCATAGAACAACCTTCAGGCTGCTCGAGGCCCTCTCGTACAGAAGCCTCAGAACCGTCTGCGATCGGCCGTGTTCGGCCAGCGCAACATCAATGCCCGCGTCCTTCCTCCTGAGAAGGATGTACTCAGGCAGATGATCCTCTCTTCGGGTGGTGGGCGTTCCCATGACGGTCGAGTAGTTGGTCTCTCGATCTGCCAACCATGCAATCGCATCCGATGCTGGGCATGACGCCAAGAACACGGCGTTGCGAACTTCCTGCGGCGATCGAGCTGTCTTCATTTCCAAACCTTCTCCCCTTTGCCGCTTCCTAAGTGCAAATCCCCGATTCTCAAAGAGAATTGCCCCCGGCTGGCGGCTCCTGGCTGTTAACATGCGAACACCAAAAGCCTTTGACGGTCTGGGTGTTTTCCCTCACAATCCCTGAATGGGTCACGCACTTCAGGAAAATTCAGGGACAATCGGCGTGGGCGGCTATCCGCTCACCGATGAACAGCTCGCGATCATCCGCCAGCCTCCGACCGAAACACGGCAATGGCAAGCATACGCTGGATGCACCAAGACCACGACCGCGGTGGAATACACCCATGCATGGCCGAACCACCGCGCCCTCTATCTCGCCTTCAATGCCTCCATCGCCGCCGAGGCGAAGGGGAAATTCCCTCGGCACGTCCAAACCCAGACCGCGCACAGCTATGCATACCAGGCGCTCAGCATGAGCCGGTTTCGTGATCGTATCGTTCCGCGCCTGCGCCCGAACGACATCAATGCCTGCCAGCATCTCCTCCGGCCCATCGGCAACATGAAGCCCGACGCCATCAACCGCGCCGTCATCAAGACCATGAACAACTTCCTGATCTCTGCAGATCACGAGGTGAAGGAGCGCCACGTCATGGGCGTTCCCATTCAAACCCGCGGTTCTGTCCTCTCGATGTTCAGCGCGGTCATAGACGCCTTCATGGACATCGAGCGGGGCGAACTTCCGATCACCCACGACATGTACCTCAAGTTCTTCTCTCTGCATCGGCAGATCTCGAAGGAGTTCGACTACCTGATCGTCGACGAGGCACAGGACCTCAACCCGGTCCTCATCGACATCGTTCGGCGTTCGGGGCGCCCCGCCATGATCATTGGCGACCCATGGCAGAGCATCTATGCCTTTCGCGGCGCCGAACAGGCCATGGCTCGCATGCCCGGGGAAGTCCTTCCGTTATCCAAGTCCTTCCGCTTCGGCCCGGACATCGCCAAGGTCGCCAACGAGGTCCTCAAGCGCAGCCTAGAGAAGCCGCCCAGGCCTCTTCGCGGCAATGATGAGAAGGACAGCGTCGTCGAAGCGTATTCGGGGAAGATCGATCGCCGCACCACGGTTCTTGCCCGCACGAACTTCCGTCTTTTCGAAGGCCTCGTGTCGATCACGGTCCCCTTCCACGTCGTAGGCGGGATCGAGGAGATGTCCAACCAGGTCGAGGCTGGCTATGCGCTCTACAAGCGCCAGCGGCCGCGTGTCATTGACCCGCTCGTATCGCGCTTCCGCACATGGCAAGACTGCGTCGATGCAGCTGAGTTCGATGACGAGCCCGAGCTTCCTCGGCTGGTCAAGATCATCGAGCAATACACCGACAGCATCCCTGAGATCCTCGCGGGCATGCGCAAGCTCCATACGCCCAATGAGAGAGACGCCAAGCTCGTCGTGTCGACGGCCCACAAGGCCAAAGGGCGCGAGTGGGCCCATGTGGTTGTGATGGACGACTTCGTATCCCCCACCCAGCTCATGGCTATGCTCGCAAAAAAGAAGATCACGGCCAGGGAATACCAGCAGGAGGTGAACCTGGTGTACGTCACCCTGACCCGGGCCATCGAGACGCTCGCCATCTCCGACCCCCTCTTCGAGGACATTGCAGTGCCTGCAGGCGTAGTGAGTGACCTCTAAGGGAGAAGAAAGTGCTGAAACGCCTGAAAAACCTAATGCGTATCAGCACGAAGTTTGACGCCGGGCTTGTGATCTACGCGATTGCGCTTGGTGCCCTCGAGCGTGGCCATGCCTACCACGAGCAGTTCCCTGGCGGAATCGGATGGATGATGCTCGGCGCATGCACCATCATGGTGTTCATCGCCGGCGGCGCCCTTATCGATTACGTCGACCTGCGACAGAAATCTGCCGATAGCTGATCGGCAGATTTCGAAGCACGGTTTCTGCCTTTCCGAGATGCTTGCGTGAAGCCAGCATTTGGAAGGAAAAGTTATGGGCGCCGCGCCATCCAGCCACCCTGACCGAGGGCCTGAAAACATCATCACGCACTCCAACGGCCGCGAGATCCGCGTCCCAGCCGTGGAGGTCATCGACCACATCCGCGTTTGCGCGCCCGACGGCACCGAGATCGCATACTGGTCGATAGATGAAGTCCGAGAAGATCCGGCGCTCATCCTTGGCGCGATCGTTGGCGCGACCACTGGAACTCTCCCGGCATGAGTAACGATCTCGCGCCACCCCGCCCCCTCAACCAATCGGTGCTTAATCCCGACCTCTTCCACGAGCTCGAGGATGGAGAATTCGATTCCAGCCGTCCGGCCCCCGTCGAGATGCTCGCCCACGGCGTTGATCCAGACGCGAAGGATTGGGCCACCCACCATGGGCTGGCGAAGATGCGTTATGCGAGCGAAGGTGCTACATTCCTGTCTGTCACTCCCGACGTAGAGATCATCTCCGTTCGCGGCGCCCAGCCGCTCCACCATGATCGCCACATCGCCTGGGCGGACCTGCCCTACGTCTCGGAGCACACTTGGAACCTCGTCGTCGAACCGTCCGAGGGGCAGATGCTGGTGCTCGAGACGGCTCACGAGACCTTCGAGCACTTCCGGCTTGCCGAGGACGCATTCATCTACTTCAACACCTCCAATCGACACATGCTCACCCGCAAGGACGAACGAGACCAAGTCGTCATCGTCCAGGTGCAGGGTTTTGGCCCGGATGAAGCCGCGGCAGCCCTTGATAGGATCAAGGCGGTGCTTGCAGCCCGACCTAGCCCAACTGCTGTCTAACAGGCTCAGGATCAACACCACATGATTACCGACCGATCCCAACGCTGGCGCGACCGGCGGGACAAATTCGTGCCAGCCGGCACAGTCATCGATCCGCGAGAATTCTCAGTCGATGTCATCGACTGCTACAAAACCGCCAAGCCCTTCGTAGTCGCCCAGCATTATAGCGGTAGCTTCCCCGCCTCCCGCTTGAGCTGCGGCTTATATCGGAACGGCACAGCAGGCACCTCACGGCTGGTCGGTGTCTGCACCTTTTCTGTCCCGATGAACTGTGCTTCGATCCCGAAGCATACCGGCCTCGATGACTTCCGCCAAGGCGCCGATCTAGGACGGCTGGTGCTCCTCGATGAGGTCGCCGGCAATGGGGAAACATGGTTCATCCGCCGCGCCTTCAAGGCTCTGAGACAGGAGAAGCCGGAGATACTGGCTGTCGTCTCCTACGCCGACCCCATGCGGCGATACTGTGCCGATGGCTCCATCCGCCTGCCCGGGCATGTCGGGCAGATCTATGCTGCCTCCTCGGCCCTGTGTCGTGGGCGCACAAAGCCCCGGATGGAAACCTTCACACCGGACGGCCAAATAGTCTCCGAGAGAGCCATCTCCAAAATTCGCAATCAGGAAACTGGAAGCGCCTATGCGATCGATGACCTCGTAAAGAGAGGCGCCTCCAAACCGGGGGCCGACATCCGCCAGTGGCTGCAGGATCTCGATGAGACACAGTTTTTCTCGCGGCGCCGGCACAATGGCAATCACGTCTACGCCTTCCCCCTGACCAAGGCAGCCCGGCTGGCGGGAAGAAATCTTCCTGAAGTATCCTATCCAGTTCTGGACCCGAACCCAGTCGGAGATGATGTGACAATGCTGCCCCTTCTGGGAAAAGCTGCATAGCGATGTCGTTTTTCCTTAGGGTTCCATATTATTCCCTGTAGGAGCATTGACCATATCTAGCGCCGGTGGGACAATAATCCTGACGATCGCCGTCGCATGAAAGGCCTCAGCATGGAAACTCTTCGCGCCATAAACAGCATGGCAGCCGCGGAAGCCGCCGGGATGGACGGCACACGCACGCCAGGCGCAATGGCCTTGCGCCAGCGAGACGAGAAAATTCACGTCCCTGCATCCAAGGCGATGAGCCTGCTGAACTCGAATGAGCTTGCCCCAAGCGACGATCGGGCAACCCAAGTACGCCTGGCCTCAGCGATTGATCGCCAAATCACCGGGAAGACAGCACAGGCCCTCCCCGACAGCGACGTCACCCGAAACATCATGCTCGACGTTCTCGTCCAGGAAGCAGCAGCCAAGCGGCTTGTCGCCGACGGCGGCAAAGACCCGCTCGGGCACCTCGAAGCAAGCCATTCTCGTCGCGATACCCTGCAGCCGATGGCAATACTTCAACGTAACGGTATGAACCCCGGTCGCGCTTTCGCCAGCGCCTCCAAGGACGATCTCTCTGCGATGGCCGCTGGGCAGTACGACAAGATCAGAAACGAACATACCAAGTTCGCGGTCGCCACCATTCTTCGCCTCGACAACAACCAGATGTCGACGCGCACTATGGACGTGCCCGCAGCAAAGAGGGCCCAAGATCGGGCCGCTTCACTCTCCAAGCCACGCTTTCCAGCTGCGGACCTCACTCGAGGCCCCAGCTCCGCTCCGCAGGTAGCCTTCGGACGGAAGGTCGGCGCCGAACGCTAAGAAGGAAAAAGTTTTATGAGTTTGCAGCACTGCGATGATACCGCAGCATTCAAAAGCCAGATCTCCGATGGCAGTTCGCCGCTCGTTGCGGTCCTCGGAGCCGAATGGTGCGGCTTCTGCACCCGTATGGAGCCTGAGCTCGAACGGCTGGCCGAAGACCGCAAGGACGACATCCGTTTCGCCAAGTTCGACAGCGACGAAGACCCGATGGTTGGCGTCGAAATGAACGTCTCCACCCTCCCGCTCGTCGTTCTCTACAAAGACGGCGAGGAAGTCGCCCGCCGCGGGTCGGGCAATTATGACGAGCTCAACGATTGGCTCGGCGAAAACGGCCTTTAATCCAAGGATCTCACACATGAAGACAATTGCTCTCTTTGCCGCCTTGGCGCTCGCCGCCATCCCTGTCGCTGGCCATGCCTCGCCCGATCCCGATCCGAAGATCGAGAGCCAGACTGTCGACTCTTCGCCCGCAGCAGATGCCGACCAGGCGATCGACGAGGCTGTCGCCGCGGCTGTCGAACAGAACTCAACGGCCGCCGCTGAAGCCCACGCATCGAATGAAACCTGGGCCGATCTAGGTGAAACCGAGCGCTACCTCCTCATCATGGGCAACGCTGATGGCTTTTCGGCCGCCGGCGCTGGCGCCCCCTGCTTCCCGGGCAAGTCGAACGCCGATCTCAACAACGAGCTCATCGGGCTCAGTTTCGAAGACAAGCCTGCAGACACGTTGACCGACGCCCTCGCATCACTGAGTGCTGGGCCTGAAGCCTGTCCCCAGGTTCCCCTCCGCGGCTACAGCGTCGACTTGCTCAAGACCATGCCCGATGCGCACATCGCCACCTATCTCACCGGTCTCGTTCGCGGTTATTCTCACGCCGCCGCCTGCCCGGACGAGAACCACCAGTATGCGGCCGCGACGGTCACCGCGGCGATTTTCGCTGCCGATCCGGCGTCGCAGCCTGTCAGTGTCATCGCAGAAGCAATGAGGAAGGGCTGCGAGGGAATTCAGGCTTCGGCAAGCCACAGTTCCTGAAACTCCCTTAACGGCGCGTCAGGTTCCCATTGACGCGAGGATAATTTCCCCCCAAACATCACACAGCACATCTAGTCTGTGGATGTTTGGGGGTTTCTCTTGAATACGCATAGCACCGCAAAAACCATTGTTCTTGTTCGCGGCGACTCCGCGACCTACTCGGTCCTCAATTTTCAGCCGCTGATAGACAGCCAGGCAAATTCCTTTGAGGTCCTCGGTTTCCAGATCAGACGCGGCGACGACCGCTACACGCTCGAAGACCTGCCCGTCTCGCGTGTCCTCTCGAAACCCGCCAAAGACGACATTCTCTACTACACGTTCGAAGTCGACGAGGACGAGCGATCCGAATACCACGAGGTCGACTTCGAGATCCCTGACTACAACGAGAGCGTGCGCATACATTTTCGGGCCGTCGAGAACGAAGAGTTCCCGGACATGCTCTTCTACGAAGTCGAAGACAGCTGCGGCGACTGGCTTCCAGTCGAGAATGTCCTGTTTTCGGAACTCCTCTCGGAGAGCTTCCTCCACATTCTCGAAACCAGCACTATGGAGCAGGTCGACGACCACAATCTCGATCTGCTGCCGATGGCAGCCGAGTGAAGGCGCTCTACAGTCTATGACGAAAAAGGGCCGGCATTGCCGGCCCTTCCTGTTTATCGATGTTCTTGCGAGCTTCAGGCCAATCCGACTGCAGCCGCATAGGTTTCCCTGATCGTCTCCTGCTCGGAGCGTTCATCGGGCTTCAGCCATAGAGTGGATTTCCTTAAATTATGGGTGCCAGCGCTAAATATCTGGCATGAGAAAATCCTAAGGAATCCCGTGCCCCGGGTCTATCACGATTTCATCTTTTCAGCCTTGTCCAACAAAGGCTATGGACCGCGCCGTCCGGGGAGCAAGTGGAGTTAGATTAACGCTGTCGAGTGGGTGTAACCCTTAGCGTTGAAGAAATTATGTTTTTCCTGCCCATCCTCGTCGCCCTGATCGCCTTCTTCCTATTCCCGTCAGTTCTCCTGGCAGGAACCCTGGGCGCCCTCGTATGGCTCTATCTATCGTTCGCTGGTCAATCCAACACGGCCAAGCAGAAGCTGATTCGTCGTGGCCAGATTGCATACCGCCTTCTCTCGGTGAAACTCCTCACCCTCAACGGCGACATGAACGAGGACACCTATAAGGTGCACGGCCTGCTCACTCCGGATGCTCCAGAGACCGGTGAGCTCCGCAACCTCTTGCGCAACGCAGCCTTCACCACCGGCGATGGCTGGAAGCACTGGGCCCACGAGGTGCGCCGTGTCTACAAGGGCAACGCGCTCGAGATCCTCGATCGCTTCGAGATGCTCGTCGTCCAGCTCAAGTCCTCGGCCGCTCCTGTTTCCGACGAGAGCCAGTCCCGGCTGATCGAGATCGCGAAGCTTTGGGGCATCGGCCCGGAGAAGGCCCGCGAGTACCTCGCAGAAATGGAAATCGAGCCTTCTGCCGAAATGGCAGCCTGGTAAGCACCACATCGGAGGCTCAGGGCGCATAGCGCCCGGAGCCTTTTTTGTGCTCACCGCTCAGGAAACCCTCTGCCGGTCGCCGCTTGCGGCCATTCGCGCCCAGAGATTCCAAGTCGACTGAGGATATTTTCCTCGTTTTTCCTGCCCGCGCTGGATTTTTCCTGTTTCCATATGGAAGATCCACCGCTACACCACATGCCTTCCACAACGACTCGCCTCCAGGGGATCTATTTTGGGCAAGTCCGATACTCAGCATTCGCAGAGTGCGCCTCACCGCCTGCGCGGTAAGCGTGAACCTGCGTCCACTCTCTATCCCAACAGGGATTATGAGCGCCGTCTGTCCAACAATGGACGCCGGATGGTCTCACTCGATCTGGATTCTGAGCTGGTATCCGCCCTCGATGGAATGCGAGGCAAGGAGCGTCGTGGTCTCATGATCGATCGTCTTCTCAAGGAAGCGATCGCGAACCGCGAAGCCAGAGGATCCAGAATGACCTAGCCCAAATACAAGAACGGCGCGGGTTGCAGCCCACGCCGTCCTCTCAATCGTTGCTTTGCGAACGGCTGACCACCTGTTCTTCCAGCAACATAGCCGCCACCTAGCGAACCGTCAACGCATGACGGAGCGCAACGACGGATTATGCGCAAAAACAATGGAAATTATCCAGAAAGTCCCAGCTGCTCAGCTCGGGGTCGCAAAACGCCATGATGACTGGGATTACATTACCCAGGTTTCCACCATCGGCCGCTCCACACTCAAAACCATCCCGAACTACCGGCTCACCAAAGCCGCAACACGCGCGGATGCCAGTCCGCAGGCTCGCCTCCTGCTTGTGCACCTGATCGGCTACCTCGGCGTCGATCAGGACGAGAATCCGAAGGTCCGGTTCGTGGTCTTCCCTGGCAATCAACGGCTCGCCGACGAGCTCAGCTATTCCAAGCGGTCCATCCAGCGCCTTGCCGATGAACTTGAGGCCAAGGGCCTCCTTCGTCGCTGCTACAACGGCGTCAATCGGCGCACTGCATTTGATCTCACCCCACTCGCGATGCGGCACGTCGAGATCGAAGCAGACATCGTCGCTATTCAGACCGAGCGAAAGGCCGAACGTGCCCAGAAGCAGATGGAATTGAGCCTCGAAGCCAATCGCATTGAACGGCCCACTCGAGTGTCAGATCCGGCATCCCAGGGTGACGAGGGTGACACCCATAACAGACCAAACAATCAACTTCTTGCAGTGGCACGAACTCTCGACTCGGTCAGCCCTGAACTGAAGCGTCAGGTGAGCTGCAATGGAGACGCTGATTGGGACCGGACGGAGGATACCAATGCCAAGGAAGTGCATATCCTCTCGAACCTATCCGGCTCCGGCAGGGCATCGCACCTTGGCTGGACACAAGCCAAGCGCCACTTCGGCTTCGAAGGTGCTCTCGCCTTGCTCTCGATCGCCGAGAAGGACCCGAGACGAAAAGCATCGACCGACCGCTATTTCGGTTGGCTCTTGCGAATGGCGCTCAGCGGCAATGCAGCTGAAATCATCACCCAAGCCGCTCAGCGCGCAGCCGGCTCCCTAGCCGATGCGCCTTTCCCCTCCAAAGGTGCGTCAGCACCCGCACCGCGGAAATCCAATTCTTCGGATAAGCGGTTGGCTCAACTGTCTTCGATACCCTCGACTGGCATGAAAGAGCCGGGCAAGACAATCGCTACAACAAGAGGAACCTTCTCGGCTCCGGATGAGTGGCACCGTTCGCTCAAGAAGCAACTCGGTACCGATATCCACGACCGCTGGTTCTCCCAGGTTCAGATCGACCAGGAAGGCTCCACGATTATCCTCAAGGCGCCAAACAACTTCATCGCCCAGTGGATTGGAGACAACTTCGGCATTGCCATCGACCGCGCGCTCCAGGCGTCGACAGGCAAGGCTGGTATGAAGGTGGAATACGAGGTGGCCTAGGTGGTGGAACACCCCAGCCACAGACGAAAGGTAAGATCCCATGGATCTATTCAAGGTTGAACTCGTCGCCGAAGGTATCGACGTGACCGCAAGCGACAGCAGCGAAGCCGAACGCTTCGCGAGTAATGATGCCCGAGAGTTCATGGGGCAGTGGCTCTTCGAGCAGGAAGATTCCTTCCCTGCCGATCCTGATCTCGAGATCACAGAGGATCAGGATGACATCGAGGTCGAGGTCACATGCGTCGAAAACGAAGAGGGTGAAGGCGAGCGCAACTGGACCTTTGAGGCCAAGTTTACGCTGGTCGTTGAGGCCCCGAACGGTGTCGATGCGATCGAAGAGGCCAAACAGATCATCAACCGCTGAGGATTTTCCTCAGGACGCGAAGAAACCCTTGGCTTCGGCTTTCCACCATCCCTACAATTTTCCTCCAACAGAGGGTCTACCACTATGAAAATTTCACTCGAGCGCGCGGCGCTCCTAAGCACGCTTGGCCATCTCCAGAGTGTCGTTGAACGCCGGAACACATTGCCGATCCTCAGCAATGTCATGATCTCAGCTGAGAATGGCTCCCTCACGTTCTGCGTCACCGACCTCGACATCCAGGCGACGGAAGTCATTCCTGCGGAAGTCGAAACGCCTGGCAAGACCACCATCTCGGCTCACATGCTGCACGACATCGTGCGCAAGCTACCCGATGGCGCCCAGATCAGCCTCACGCTCAACGATGGGCGGATGACGATCGCCGCCGGCCGCTCGCGCTTCATGCTTCCGGTTCTGCCGACTGACGAATTTCCGAACATCATCCCAGGCGATCTCCCCAACGCCTTCACGCTCAGCGCCGAAGAGCTCGCTGGCATGCTCGGCCGATCGCGCTTCGCCGTTTCGACCGAAGAAACCCGCTACTACCTCAACGGCATCTTCCTCCATACCGTCGACGACACGCTCTACGCAGCAGCCACAGACGGCCACCGCCTCGCACGTATCAAGATGACCCGGCCCGAGGGGGCAGAAGATATCGAAGGCGCGATCATCCCACGCAAAGCTGTCGGGGAGATCCTGAAGGTCATCGATGATTTCGATACCGACGTTAAGGTCGCCCTTTCCAACTCGAAGATCCGCGTCGAGATGGGCAACCTGGTATTCGTCTCGAAGCTGGTCGACGGCACCTTCCCCGACTATGGCCGCGTGATCCCCACCGGCAACGACAAGGTCTTCACCATCTCGTCGCAACAGCTCGATCGCGCAATCGACCGGGTCGCCACTGTCGGAACCGAGAAAACCCGGGCCGTGAAGGTCACCCTCGAGAAGGGAAGCCTCACTCTCACCGTCAACAGCGTCGACATGGGCGTTGCCACCGAAGAACTCGCAGTTGAATACGACGGTGAGGCAGTCGAGATCGGCTTCAACGCGCGGTACCTGCGCGACATCCTGAGCCAGTGCTCCAACAGCGATGTGGAAGTCGCGATCGGCGATCCATCCACCCCCGTTCTCGTTCGACCTCAGAATGATACCGAGGACTGGTTTGTGTTGATGCCTATGAGGACGTAGACGGCAGTAAGTCTAGAGTGTAAAGTGCCTTCTGCTAACTCCCGGGTTTAGCAATCGTTTTCCCTTCCATATGGACTTTAGAAGTATAAAGAACATGGCCATCCACACATTCCCGCTCCAGCTCGATCTCAAGAAATCGCCTGCCACAGCAGGTGAAGCGCAGTCGATCTGCGCACGGATTGAGCGATTGCTGATCGAAGAGTTCGGAGAAGAGCTTTCGCACCACGAGGGAGCGGCCATTTGTCTCCAGCCCATCGCCGGTGTCCACCAGAGAACTCTGACTTTGCCAGAGTAGCCCCGGCCACCACATCATCGCGCACAAAAAAGGCCCGGGGTTTCCCCTCGGGCCTTTTTAATTCGACCAGTCTTTTTGGGCTACCGTGCAGCCATCTGCGTCGGCCCCTGCAGCTCGAGTATCCGCGGACGCACAACAGCGACCATGTAAGCCCCCTGCTCCGGCTCCGCATCTGCAATGACGACCACCGAGCCAGGAACCACAGCCAGTTTCCCCGCTTGCTGGTTGGCCGATCCCAAGATCGAATAGGACAGGCCCACACGCCCGCGTTCGAAAGCACCGCCGGCGAGCTCGATGCCGCGGGCGCCCATGACAGCATTGCCGCAGCCAGCTGCATGCGATGATCCATCCCCAGACTTGCCCGCAACCATTGTTGCCGAGCCGAGAACGTCCACTCGACCTTCACGCGCTAGAAACGCGTCCACAACAGCCCCCGCCGTCGGATCGAGTACCACGGTGGCGCCCTTCCCTTCGAACGAGACTGTCTCGATTGCATCGGTCCGCTCGATCAGGGTCGCCCAGTCGATCTGACCCTTCGTCGGATATACCCGATAGAACTTCACATCGTAGGGGTTCAGCCGATCCTGCGCGTAGACCTGGCTCACGATCGCCGAGATCTTGGCGACACCGTCATTGTCCGCCTGGAAGCGAATGCGATGGCCTTCATAGGTCACATCGACATCATGCTTCGTCAGCGCATCACGTACAGCCAGCGCAACGTCGCGACTAGCTGGAAGCGGCATCGACCATTCCCGGCCACCCAGCAGATAGACCTTCTCACCATCGTAGCGCCAGCGCTTGCCCTTATGCTCTGCGATCATATCGAACGCATGCGCCAGGCTGCTCGGCGGAACCTGAAGGCTGATGACATCGCCGGGCGAGCCATCTTCGGTGAGCGCCCAGATTGGCTTCCCAGCCAGCTGGGAGAGCCGCATCATCGCATAGTCGCTCGTCCAGCCATCGATATTCGTCGCGGGAACCGGCACATTGCGAAGGTGCTCGGATTTGTCACCGCGACTGACGATCCCCTGCTCGAGGGGCTGCAAGATAGGCGTCGCGGCCGTTCCCGCAGGCGTGCCCATCCCGAAGATCGGCGCTTCCTCCAGAAACCCGCACTGGTTCAGGTTCTGTGCTGGCGTGCTCGACGCCAACGCAGAACCTGGAATCGCGCACAGGAAAGAGGCAGCAAGAGCTGCCGCACGTAGAGTTTTCATCGATTGCCCCTAAGCATTCTTTAGCCGATCCAGAAAAGCAGAAATGTCCTCCTCTTTCAAGGAGGAGTTCAGGATAATTGAGGGAGTTGAACTGATCCGCTCGAGGAACTTTTCAAAGGTCCTGATCCCCTCCTGACAAAGGAGTGGCGAGACCATGATCACCCCATCGACACCGCTCTCCTCGCCGAAATGGGCGCTAAACTGCCTCTCGAATGAACTCGAGGGAATGACCCCGAGCCCAGGGTTTTCCTTGTCAGGGACGAGAACGTGAACTCGGTCACCACCTTCCGACCGGGTCTCATACCAAAGCGGTATCTTGCTCAGCGCGGTATGCATCCGGACAGTTTTCCCATGGGCCCGGACATCGAAGTACTTACCCTCGACCTCTGCATAATCCCGATCGGTGTCGCTGACGATGCAAGACCATTTTCGCCTATACAGCCGGTAAAAGAAATCGATCTCCTCGACCTGCGGGAATTCCCGACCCTTCAACTCCTCGAGAGGATTCACCGAAAGCAGCTCTTCGTATGTCCGGATTTTCGGACCTTGGTCGATTGCCTGGTCAATCTGAGCGAATTTAGGCGGGCTTTCCTCCACAGCCGCTACAGCCTCTTGAGCAGACACTCCAGTCACAGGAGGCCGGCCATCAGACTTTGCGGCCAGCTCGAGCACTCGATCCCATGCTTCGGGGCCGCGGGCTTCGCCAGGCAAAAAGGCCATCACATACTCTTTGCATTGGCGCTCGTCTTTCACGAGGGCAGCCGCCAAACGTCCAGCCTGCAGCCTGGCCTTATCCTCTTCCTCCCGCATCACTGGCGGTGCCGAAGCCCCCATCGCAGCCTGTACCTTCGCGAGGTTCTCAGCAATATCGATCGTCTCAGGCAGAGACTTCTCGATGATCGCGATTTGCTCGTCGGTCGTTTTGCAACGTTTCACGATGAACTTTTTCTGGTTCTCTGCATTCGCCGAGCAACCTGTCATGTGCACCTTCTCAGTGAAGCCGGCGACTTCCTGACGCTTCCGCTCGCTCTCAGCCCACGACTTGATGTGGCCGATGGTGTCGTCCGGATCATCGTAGGCCTCCATGTCGCTCGTATCATCCAGCAACGTCAAAACGAGCGGAAGATCGCGCGCCTTCCACCCGGCATAGAGCGCATCGAACTTTTCTTTCGCAATCCGCTTTTCCTCGAAGACCTTGAACTGCTTCTCAACAACATAGACCTCGACGCCGAGGGTGTCTGCGAGCGTCTCGACGTCCGGGAACAGCTCACCTCCGGCCGAAAGGAGATCGTCTCCATACTGGCCGCTCAGGAGGTGGATGCCCCACTTACGACGCTCCTCGTCGAGGACGGCTTGCCGCTGTTTTTCTGCCTCGGCCTTTTGGCGATCTTCCTCTTCCCGAGCGGCCGCCTCCTGCTCCAAACGCTGCCTCTCCGATTCAGCGCGTCGTTCTTCTTCCTCACGCTTGCGTTCCGCCTCTTCTTCGAGGCGCTGGCGCTCCTCTTCCTGTTTGCGCGCCTCTTCGGCGAGGCGCGCTTCCTCCTCCTTCGACGAGATAAACTCTGCCGCGCGGGTCAGGAGCCCAGCGTCCGCATCCCACGCAGAAGCCTCCAGCGCCGTGACGATTTCGCCCACAGCCTCCAAGTTTCCGGCTTCGAGCTCGGTTTCGAGTTGCTTCTCCTTGAGCGAACCCTCGACCAGAGCCTGATACTCAGAGAATACCTCCTCGATATCCTCGGCCGGCACCCCAACCGAGGAAGCCATCGCCTCAGCGCTCTCGAACATGCCAACCGTTTTGAGCACAAGCTCCCGGTCTGTCTTTCTCATCATGATTTTTGCTGCAGCGTGGCTTGGCGCAATCTCCCAAGCCGGTGCCTCAGCTTGGTCTGCAGTCGGCTCCCCTTCCGGCGCCTCTTGGCCGGCAAGACCATCCTGATTTTCGGCGCCTTCAGCGTTTGATGAGCCCTCTTCCAGACCTTCCGAGGCCAGCGTTTGACCACTCTGCTGAGCGTCGCCAATCGGAGCGCTATGCTCCTCCATCGTCGAACCATCATCTGCACCCTCTTCGCGCCCGTCGGCCTCAGGCCCGACATCTTCGCTTTCCGGATCAGCGTCGACACCAACGGTTTCATGGCTCTGATCTTCAGGGGGTGGCGGCGCCTCGTCGAATGCTCCTACAGCTGCCCCCAGTTCAGAGCCGTCTTCATCTACGCCCGAATTTTCCGCCTCTACCGCATTGAAGTGATCGAAGTCGCCGCCATCCGAAACGACCTCGGGACCATCGAGGCGTTCGGTTGAGCCATACGCCTCTTCCTCCGCGGCATCTTCTTCCTCGGTTTGAGCGACTGACGGCAGAGGGGAATCGCCTACCGGTGTGCCATCAGGTCCTTCACGGTAAGGTACGTCCATCTTCTTCGGCTCCGCCAGTTGGTCTTCTATCTCATCGAGCATCGCGCTGCGCCGATGAATTGGCGCAGCAACTTCGGAGGCCTGATTATCCTCCTCCTCCGGATCATTTTCGCCGGCGTTGAACTCATCCACCAGGTCAGGGATTGCGCTGTCGTCCGACCAACCAGACCGGACCTCGTCCGGATCGCTTTCCTTCTGGGTCGAGACGACGTCGCCGTCGCCCCCAGACATCACGCTCTGCTCCAGTCCGCAGATCTCGTTGTAGTATCCTTCCAGCACTTCCCAACCAGCAAGGTCGCCTTGTCGCAGCCGAGCCAGCTGATCATCATCCAGTGCCGCTACAGCGCGGTCGAACCCGCGCCTGCCCTTCGTATCGACATCAAGTCCATCGCTTTCGTTTTGGCGGATCGCCTGCGCGTGCTCGATGTATCGTTCAAGCTGCCCCACGTTCTTCTCTTCCATCAGTTTTTCAGTTGCGGTCTTTTCTGCCGGAGGCTCGCCATCAGCCTCCCCAGCCCCGTCGGCGGCTGCCAGCGCTCCGTCTTTGCCTCGAGCCATCGATGCAACACGGCGCTCGGCACTTTCACGAGCCAATCGAGCCTCGATCAGCTCGTCGGTCTCTTCTTCCTCTTCACGCTGCTTGAGGCGAGCGCGGCGCGCTTCGATTTTCCGCTTCGCTTCCTTGGCCGCTTGAATTTCCGCATACTCATCAAGGAGCTTCTTGCTCAGCACTTGCGTGAGGAATGACAGGAAGATCCAAATCGGCGCCGCCGCAGCGAGCCCAATTGGCCACCACCAAGACATTGCCCCGCCAGAAACCCACGCCCGGTCGAGCGCAGCCCTTGAGTCCGGACTGGCAAAATCGACATTAAGGCCCATCAGGGCCAAGCGATGGCCCACAAGAAAGACTGCCATCCCGGACCAAACAGACGGTCCAATCCCGAAAAAACCTGCAGAGATGGCAAAGCCAAAAATCATCGCCCGAGCCAAGAAGCCCGAAACCTCCGAGAATTGCTCGAGCGCAAACCAGAGGCAAATCCCCGCGATCGCGCTTCGACCGAGCTTCCAGGCAAATTTGCCGCCCATCGACTTCGTCGACCGCGCGCGCATCTTCTTCCATTTTTCGATCGTTTCGCTGGCCCACTCAGGGAGTTTGCTCGGCCAAGCCTCGGCCTGCAGTGATGTCCCTATTGCGGCGAGCAAACCGGCAACCAACAACGCGGACAGCGGTCCGGCTGTGAATTTGCTCAAGATCAGCCAGCCAGCGACCAAGGGGACGAGGGACAAGGTCGCCCACATCCCCAGTCGAACCTTCGGATCGAACTTATCGAAGAACGCGCCCATCTGTTAGGCCTTCTCTTTCGCCTTGGTTTCCTTGGTTGAGGGCGTCGGAGCCTTCCCGGCCTCTGAAACCGCCTCCTTGGTGGCCGACTTCAACTTTGTTTGAAGTGAGCCGCTCTCCATCGCCTTCTCCAACGCCTCCGGATCCTCGCTGTCGAGCAGGCTGGTCAGAAGGTTCTTCAGCTTTTCCGCTCGCTCGTCGGCCGCCACCTTATCGATCACGGTGTTCACCTGGCGGATATCGCTCCGCAAGGCCCGCAGCCCTTCGTCGTGCGTAGCAAGTTTCGCCTTGTGCTCGTCGACGCATTTCTCTCGCGCGGTCTCGGCCTTTTCAAGCTGACGATTTAGACCTTTCAGCCGAGTAGCTGGAGCCTGATTGCCCCAAGGATATTTTCCGGACATAACCCCCATCCTTCATCTATTTCTGGAACTTTGGAGGTCTCAACCATAACGGAGGCGTCCAATGGGGGGAAGCGAATGTTTGGCACACCCTCATTTTCCCAGATTTATCCTGAATGAGCACATTGCATTTTCCTGTGCCCTTCTTGCTGTGGATGGCGGCCATCCACAGCTCTCGCCTGCGAGACCCTCAGGAAGGGAGGAATGCTAGATTTCTAGCATTGAAGGGAATTATGAATGAAAGACGGTCAGCTAGACATCTTCAAATCATCGCAGAGCGGCCGTGCGGCTGCAGCGTCGAAGTCTGGATTACTCGACGCTATACGAGACAAGACGCTGGATCGGCCGGTGATGGTCAGTCTAGGCATGGGCGTGGACTCGGTTGCGATGACGATCGCCCTCATTCAGCTCGGGAAGATCCCCGACCTCATCATCTTCGCTGACACCGGCAGCGAAAGGCCCGAAACCTATGAGTATATCGAGACATTCAACAACTGGCTCGCCCAGTTCGATATCCAGATCACGATCGCCCGATACGTTCCTGTAAAGGCGCCCTATGACACCTTGGAAGAGGAATGCCTAACCAACGGAATCCTCCCAGGAATCGCCCTCGCACGGGCCTCGTGCTCGATAAAATGGAAGCAGGACGCAATCAGCCAATGGCTAAAGGGTGTGCCCTCAAAGGGGAAGCGTCCTGCTCAGCCTGGCTGGCAGCCAGCCCTCGATTGCTGGTCGCGGGGTGGGCGGGTCGTCAAGCTCATAGGCTTCGACGCTGGCGCAAAAGATCGCCGCCGCGGGGGCGTCTCCCAAACACCCGAGTACGACACACTGTTTCTGCTTCGCGAACTGGGCATGGATCGTCTCGATTGCGCCCGGCTAATCCGTTCGGTCGGCCTGCCAATCCCGCTGAAGAGCGCATGTTTCTTCTGCTCAGCTAACAAGCCTGAGGAACTGAAATGGCTCCACCACCAGCACCCCGACCTGTTCCGTAGAGCACTGGTCCTCGAGACGAACGCATTGCCGAAGCTAAAGAAGTCCGAAGGCCTTTGGAGAACGACACGGAAGAGGGATCAGCGGCCCGGCAATTGGAACAAGTGGGCATTGCAGCAGGGCCTCATCATCGAAGACCCAAGCGACCCCGACGGCTTCACCCTGGTCCCGCAGCAAGACCCTCCGCTCCACTATCCCGACGATGAAATCGGGCATCTCCTCCGCCGAGAGGCGATCGAGAAGCAAGACGCGGACCTTGACGAGGCCGCTTAGCCGATCATCACCTTCTCGCCATCGGGTTCAGTTGCCCTGACCGATACCCCTGTGATCCCGACTTCGAGCTCACCATGATCACTCTCTCCGGCAATAACCCCGGGGGCAATCTCGGTGTATTTGCCGCGGACCCGTAGGCTTCTGCCTTCCAGCAGGCCCAGATCGAGAAGCCATTCGATCTGGGAGCGGCGCGTGTACTTCTCGAAGATTCTGGCGTCGAACTCCGATCGTTCATGGTCCGTGATGCGATTGATCAGCGCAAGGCGATTGAAAGCGATGCTGTAGCGCTTCCGCACCGATGCAAGACCAAGGTGATAGGTCTCGTGGCAGAAGCCGCAAACGCTCCTCAAGCGCTCAAGCTTCTGAACGCCCGTTCCCTCGTCATATGACCACATCTCGTGGCATTCGAGATTGATGTCGGTCCCGCAGTCCTCGCATCCGCCTACGGCCTCGATGCATTCATCTCTCAGAACTCCCCATGCCGCCGGCGTCAGCATGTTTGCCAGACTGGCGAACCACGATGTGCTCGGGATGAGGTCGACGACATTGGGTGTCAGGAACTGCTTCGCAAACTGGGGGAGGTGCTCATCGAGGTGGATGAGGTCTGCCGGCGCATCACGAGTGACGAACCAGTTACCATCACCGGCCATTCTCGCTCCGGCAGCCCTGAGATTGTCTTCGTCTGCGCCTTTCGTTCTCAGGAGCCGAATCCCGATCGTCCCGCATAAATGCGGAATTTCATGAGTTCCGGCGATCTGTCGAGCCCGCGAAAAATTGATTTTCTCAAGAATCATCCGAACCTCATCACTGCAATTTCAAGCCCGCGGCCCCATCGAGGCTGCTGCACAACGAGAACTGTATCGCCCTCAGAAACGCGAAGGCGCTGGCCCTCGACATCGATCATAGCAAAATCGGTCGAGGCAAAGCTCACCACCGGCGTCGGGAAGCGACGAGCCACCGCTCGACCGCCGCAGCTACGCACACTCCCGGTTGCTTCATCGCCAGTGACCACCTCACTCCGAGCGCCGACGAGCAAGACGCTGTTCCCTTCCTGCTCGATATAGCTCCGCAGCGAGTTATACTCGTTCGGCCGAACATGGACTAGAAAGCTCGTCCCGTAAGGCATCACCGTCATCCCAGCGGGAATGTACTCGATGAATTGAAGTGGCGACCGCGAGAGGCGACCCTCAACCCTCATCATCGCGACATCTGCGTTGATAAGCCCACGAGCATTTCGATAGAGGGGCTGCGGCGCGGAGGCTGCGCGAGGTGAGTAGGTTGTCTCCAACCTTGTGCTCATTCCGCGCTGCCCGAGCAAAGCTGCAGCGCGGGCAGCAAGTTTTTCCGCATCACGCTTTCGAGCTCGAAAATAGACACGCCCATCGCCATTCGGACGCGAGATAATCGCGCCTGCCCTCAAGAGCGCTGAAATAGCCTGCTGCTCATTTACGCCCAGGGCAGCAGGATCGACCAGCCACAGCACTCCGTAGCGCAGCACCCGGCGCTTTGCTGCGCCCCGCAACCGGTCAGCTCCGGTGCTCTTGTAGACGACCCGCAAAACACTCTGCTGCGGTATTGGCTGCACCATCCTGCCAAAGCTGCCAGACCTTGTCTGGGTCGACGCCTGGTAGGGCACGTTGTAGGTCTTGACCCGATCAGCCCAGAAATCATTTACGATGCACTCGACCTGGGCATGCCCCTGCACGCCACCCACAACAGGGCTCGCCACCCCCAATGCGAGCGCAAGGGCGGCGCATCGCGCCGATTGCAATCCAAGCTTGAAACTCATTTACCGAAAGACCCCTTTGTGACCCTGAATTTACAATCTCGGGGAAATGGGTCAATGACCGATTGTAGATTTTTCAGGAAGAATGACACGCTGGGCAGCCCTGCTTCAGGATCTTTCCATACCCCCAGCACATTGATCCTGACAGCATCATCTTCTACCTTCGCCGCCACGCCGAGCATACGGAGAGCCAATGTCATTCCTTCTTTTCGCAGCTGCAGCTATCGTCCCGGCCGGGCAAACCTTCGCTTGCACTCCAACCAGGGTCTGGGACGGCGACGGCGTGCTGTGGTGCGAAGAGGGGCCTCGCATTCGCCTTGCCGGAATTGCTGCACGGGAGATGGATGGCACCTGCAGAGCCAATCAGCCCTGCCCAGAGGCCAGCGCCGAAGCTGCTCGCGATCACCTCGTCAACCTAGTCGGCAGGCCCGTCGGAAGAAGCAGACACGGGCATATCCTCGTTGAGGGGCCAGCTATGCGTTGCCTTAGCACTGGGTCCGGCGGAGGATCCCGAACAGCAGCTTGGTGCTACTCACCTCGCGGCGGGGACATATCCTGCGCAATGGTGAAATCCCGCCTCGCCCTGCGGTGGGATCGCTATTGGGAAGGCCATCGCTGCCCGTAAGTACTTCGATCAGCGCTGCCCGCTTATGAAAGGCGTCGGATCGAGAGCCTTGCCATTGAAGCGAACCTCATAGTGGAGATGCGGCCCTGTGGAGCGGCCGGTTGAACCAACCTCTCCTATCTGTGTTCCGCGACGCACAAACTGACCCGACTTCACAAAAATGCGATGCATGTGAGCATAGCGCGTCTGGTAACCATTGCCGTGATTGATCTCGACCAGGTTCCCATAACTGCCGACCCGGCCTGCCCGGCCAATCTTCCCGTTCGCGGTCGCATAGATCGGCGTCCCTGTCGGTTTCGCCAGATCCACACCGGAATGATTTTTTGCCCTTCCGTGGAATGGGTCAGCGCGAACGCCAAATCCAGAGGTCATTTGCGCAAGGCCAGCGGCAGGCAACACGAACGCGGCAATCGCCATAGCGATCTTCGAACGGCATAGAATTTTCATTATCGCCCCGATAAATCTAAATCCAGGGCTCTCGGCCCTCAAAAAATCCACAAAAGACAAACCTTCAAGTCATCTCTTGCTCGTCGACTTTGCAGAGTCCCAGCCCTCCCCGCAAGTCTTAATTCGGGAAGGCGCCGTTCGCTCCGTTCCAAGCTCGCCACCAGAGAGGATATTTTTGGACGTCAATTCATGACTTCAGGAACCGGACAGGGTTTGTCCTGTTGGCACCATAATGGGACGGGGCAAAATTGACTCACATATCCACACCCCCGTCAAGTATTTACGTGTTTTAACCCCTTTTATCCCGCAGGAAACTCTGTAAAACAAATTTTGCCCCCACGGAAAACGGTTCCATCCTGATCAACTGAGGAAGTACCCCAATGTCGAAAAACCTACTGGAGATGACGGTCGAACTTGTCGCAGCGCACCTTGCGCGAAGCGACATGGACTCCAAGAAAGTCCCTGACTTCGTCAAGGATATTCATGGCACTCTTGCTGGCCTCAGTGGTGAGGGAGAGGCTGTCGTGTCGTCGCCCGAAGCGGCCCCGGCCCCTGCCCCCACCGAAACTCCGGCTTCCGCCGAAACTTCGGGCCCGGCTCAGGCTGAAAATGCAGCTTCCGCAGACGCAGCAGCTGCTGAGGTGCCGAGCGAAGAGGCGAAACAGGAAGAAGTCACCGCTGAGGAAGATCCCGAGGAAGAAAGCGGTCCCCAGCTGGTCGCGCTGCCGCGGCATAACGATTTGTCTGCCCCAGAGTTCGAGGGCCTCGACACTTGGCTTGCAGAGCGGCTCACTCCCAAGACGGCGGCGAAGCTGGATCCTTCCAACAAAATCCACCCCTCGGTCTATCCAGATCACCTCGTCTGCCTTGAAAATGGCGCCGAAGTGAAGCTTCTGAAGTCGTATCTGCGCAAGAACTTCGATGGCATGACTCCGAAGCAGTACATCGAGAAGTGGAACCTGCCCAACGATTACCCGATGGCCCCGCCCAACTACATCGAGCGCAAGCGTGAGCTCGCCAGGGCCAGCGGTCTCGGCAACAAGATCCGGGCCGGCGCCAAGAAAGCTCCAACCAAGGCACCTGCGAAGGCGCCTGCAAAGAAGAAGGCTGCCACTGCGAATAGCGCTGGGAAGAGCGCCGGGAAGACGACTGCTCGCAAGGCGACAGCGAAAGTCGGAACCCGCAAAAAGCAGACCGTCTTCGAAGGGAAGGCGAAGGCATCGAACTAATCGCCTAATTTTCTCCTACAATGAGAGGGCCGTCCCGAGATAATCGGGGCGGCCCTTTTCAGTGGCTCCAGGAAGTTTGCGCCTGGCGGCTGGCAAAGTTGAAGCGAGGAAATGTACCAATGCCGATTATCGCGACCGACGGATCATCCCTCGGGACACCCACAGAAGAGGGCAAGCGCAAGGCATTGGGGCATGGCGGCTGGGCTGCAGTCGTCATTTTCGAAGACGATCACCCGATAGCCCCCGGCTTTCAGCAAGAGATAATCGGCGGCAAGCGGAGTACCACCACCGGCGAGGTCGAAGTCCTCGGTTTCCTGAATGCCCTCATGACCGTTCAGGCATACTGCAGGGCTCTTGAAGCCGACCCTGAAAACGCGATCATAACCCCGAGAGATCGGTTCGAGATCGTCTGCGACAGCAAGTACGTTACGACGAGCTACACCGAGCATCTATCCAGATGGATCAGGAACAAGTGGCGCAAGTCCACTCGAGGCGCGATCGCACACCAGGTGCTCTGGCAGGAAATTGCCGACCTTCGTGACGAAGTCGGCAACCTCGTCACCGTGACCCATCAGAAAGGCCACACCAAAAAGGCCGACGATGAAAACGTCGATCCCTTCGTCGAGGCAAATGACATGGCCGACAGGGCGGCGGGCATCGTCTCGCGCTCCATCCGAGACACTGGCTTCATACCCCAGCCAGACCCCATCGTTTGGCGGCACGTTCTTGAAGCCGAGCAGGATCGAGAGGCGGACATGGAAAAGCTCCGCATGATGACGGAGCGTGTACTGCGAGCTCACGGCCGCAACGCGACAGTCGAAGCCTTCCGTCAGGCCACCCACAACACGGGCATCACGGAGTAGAATTTCTCTACGACGCCTCATTGCAGATTGAGTCGAAGCCAATCATCGAAGGAAAGTGACATGGGCAAAGCGAAGACCAAAGCAGAACCCCAGGCGGTTGCCCAAGCCTCGCCCAGGCACCTGCGCTCCCTTGGTCCTCTCAGTCCTTCGGAAACCGAAATCATCGTCTACGCAGGCCTGAAAGATGGACGTCTCATCGCCACTCCCGACGCTGTCGCCGTCAACTCACGGGCTGTGGCTCACCTGATCACCGACAAGCCCTCAATTGCTGAAGGAATTGCACACAAGGTCCTCCACACACTCGAAGCCGTCCCGGCCGTGCATGGAGAGACATTCTCAGTGGGATCCGATCGGGACCTCAAAGCCTCGGGCGCGAACCAGGCGGCCATCGGTGGCAGCCTCGAGCTGATCGAGGCTGTCATCCAAACCGCTTTCAAGGCGACCCTCTTTCTCGACGGAAAGGGTGATACACTCCCGCCGGAATTCGACGGCTGGAAGAAGACCAAGGTCGATCAGAAAACCACCCCGCCTTCCATCTCACTGCTCTGCATGTAGCTGCAGGGCCCCACACCCAGAGCCAAATCGGAAACCCTCGATGTCTTACGTCATGTTCGTCGTCACGCAACTGCTCGGAGCCGCACTGCTCTATTTCACCTACCGCGGTGTCTTCGACCTCATCACGGCCTCAGCTACCGTTGTCCTGATGCTCGCGCTCTCGTTCCATGTCATGGTCCGCAAGCCCGACGCCACCAGCATCCGGATGGCTTGCTTCACAGCCGCTCTCTGGATGGCAGCGCTACTGTCGGCCAGGCTGTTTCTCGAGTTTCGCGGGTTTTTCGTCTGTTTGAGCTCGCTGATCGTTTTCCTCATCACCGGTGGCGCAGCCTTCTTCGCCACTCTATCTCTCATCCGCGAGCCGACAGCTCTCGACCTAGACACCTGAGGATCATCCGATGATTACTGCTGGCTACGAAGTCACCAAGGAACAGATCGAAGCAGGGCTGTCAGCGATGACCGAGAAGTTCCGCGCTTCCGACGTCGTCACTGCTCTCGTGCGCGCCGGCGTCCCCTACTCGATCGAGAAAGAGCGCTACTTGGCCAGCCGCTGCGCAGACAAGCTCCTGCAGCGTGAACGCAAGGCTGGACGGATCCAGACCAACCCCGACAACAAGCGCGAATGGCTCCGCGTCTAACGCGGGCCTTCCGCCCACCTTTGCTGATGTGAAGTCTCCCTAGGGTTGAAGCACCTAGGGAAGGAAAATTGCTGACCCGCTTCTATCAATCGACCTCTTCGACGCCGCTGTAAGCAGCTGCACCGAAGGAGCCGACGCTCCTGGGCTTCGACACGCCCGCTGGTCTCAGCCGGATTTCCGGTGTGGCTTCGGCCACAGGCGAAGTGCCGAACAACCTACGCATGCCTACTACCCAACCGTTCATACGACGGCGGCCGGCATCGCGGTCAACGAGACCCCCGCATTGTTACGCCTGGTCGCCATCGGAGAATGGTTACATGAAAATCTCGTCCATCTATGTCGATCGCTTCGCAAAAGCTCTGAAAGCCCGCGGCGTCGATCTCAAGCGCGCGGCTCTCATTGAGATGCTTGCGACCACGCTCGGCTATCACAATTCCGGCGAGTTCAGCGCCGCAGCCAAGCGCGGCGATCTCACTCCCCTCCCGGCTCAGCCGCTCGGCAGCATCGCCCTGCCCGATGGCCAGCGGCTTATCATCGCCACCGACCCGTCCGCCGGCGCGCCTTACGGGATCGATGAAGCCTTCATCGACCAGGTCCTCCAGGAAGAGCGTGCCGAACTCATTGGCGTGACGCCCTATGGGCATCTCACATGGCTCGGTGATCTCGCAGGCCAGCAGATCCCTGAAATTGGAGGTACTGCAGGCGCAAACACTTCCGAGCCCGTCGCTCATTCTTCCGACTATGTCACGATCAGGAAAGACACGCTCAGTGCGCTGAACGAAGCCGCCGACAAGTACGCCGAAGACCTAGCCAGCGGGCTTGAAGACGGCATCTACGACGATGACACCGGCCTTGCCGAATTCGAAGAGGCCATCAAGCTCGGCCGCGCGGCCCTGCAGTCGACCGCTCCTACTGTCGTCCAGACCGCGAACGGAGGGAAGAAGCTGCCCATCTTCACAGCAACGGTCGACCACCGTCACGGCACCAATGCCTACGCCGCGACATCACCTGACGACCTACAGGCCCAGCTCGCCGAGTTCTGCCGTGAGTTTTGGTCCGAAATCGAGGAGATGGTCGACGAAGACCTCGACACACTCACCGATGCAGAGATCGTATCCACCTACTTCGACGCTCACAGCACCGAGTTCTACGACACGGGTGAGACCAGCATCGAAATCACCCCGGAAATCCTCGATCAGCTTGGTCTAGCCAGCCAGCCGGCTGATCCTAAGTCAGACAAGGCAGAAGGCGAAACTCTCCGCCCCGACACCACGCCTGTCATGCTTCTCGAATGGCTCTCGGATGAGTTCGGGAATCCTCTCCCGGGCGTTTCGCATGAGGACCTCTCGTCGCATGACCTGAGCGTCTTGGGTCGCGCCACGCTCGATTCACGCTATCCTGGCTGTGCCTCCAGCCGTGTCGGCTTTGCCGTCAGGCACGAGGGCGAGGTCTACCACGTCATTGAGATCAAAAAGACGTGGGACTGGGGTGACGACGCTGATCTCGGGCAAGCCCAAGCAGAAGTGGAGGTCATCAACCTCGAGAAGGCCTTGCTCGACCCTGTCACCCAGCTGGGGGGCGGTCTGCTTGTCGACAGCAAACCTCTCGATCACGCAATTACCCTCTATGTCCTCGTCCCCTTCGAGATCTCGAAGGATGCCACCACGATCGACGACTACTATGCTGCGATCGATTACCTCATCAACGGCCAGCTCGTCGATGCCGACAAACGCAAACAGGTCTTCGCAGAATTTCGCCCACAGGCGTGGATCAAAGACAACGCCGTCTCGGTAGACCCGGTCGGTGAGACTAAGTTCGACGTGACCTTCGAACTGCTCATGCTTGGCTGGAGTCTCGCCGGAAGTCTCGAAAACGACCATTACAATCGCGACGACCTGCGTCACGCCATCTTCGCGCCCACTTGGACGCTCGAACATGGCGGACCTTTCGAGATCGACATTGATCAAGGCGAGATCGACGAGTTTTTCTCGATCTGCCGATGAGTGATCGGGCGCTGCCTCCTAGCGCGGCGGCGCCCACCCCCACATTCGCCAAGAAGAAGAGGCTCGACTGTGATGTCGAGCGGTTTGGTCAAAAGGAGTTTGACCGATGAAAGTGACTGTTGCCCTCACGATGACGCTGAACACCCCCGAGGGGAATTCCGTCAACGCGGCACAGGCGAAAGCTGCTGCCGCAGATGCCGAAGCTGCGATCCAGAACCGACTGATGGGAGAAGGCTTCCTTCCCCATGATGTCGAAGTTGACGCCTACACCATCCTCTCGACCGTCGACGCAGAAGGCTAACGCTCGACCGCGCCCACCTTCTCTCGCTTCACTCGCAAGGACGCCTGATGGAACACGCTCTCGTACCCCGCGCCACCATCCACGAAATCGTGGGGCTGCGCTCGCAAGCTCTCGAAAAATTCAATGCCGCCTATGCTCTGATCGGCGAAGGCTTCGACCTTGCGCGGAGGGCATCTCCGCAGGGCTCCATTCCATGCCTACCAGACCGCATGAAACGCCTTCTCGAAGGCGGCAGCCCTCGCGAAGCCGAGAACTTCCAGCAGGGCATGGCAAAGCTTGTCGACAAGGCGGTTTGGGAGCACCTCATCTACACCTCCGGCATCGACAAGCTGATGGACACCACAGCTCGCCAAGAGTTCCGCCATCAGCTGGTCGAAGATCCGCCCGAAGTCTCGGTCGAGAATTGTTTCGCCACCATGGAGAGCCTGGTTGGCGATGCCGGCATGATCTTCAAGCGCGGTATCGCTACCGCGTTCTCGAAGCTCGACCGCCGTTTCCGTTCTCATGACGGCTTCAAGATCGGCAGCCGGATCATCTTCTCGCACGCCATCACACAGTATGGCAGTTGGTCGAGTGCTCGAGCTGATGATCACCTCATGGATGTCGAGCGCGCCTTCTACGTCCTCGACGGCAAGGAAGTCCCGGAACGTTGGTCTGGCATCGTTGGCGAGATCAACGACCAGCGCAGCTTCATCAACCCGAAGACCTTCGTCGCGGAATCTGAGTATTTCAAATGCCGCGTCTTCAAGAACGGCAACCTGCACGTCTACTTCAAGCGCGACGACCTCGTGCGCAACGTCAACCAGCTGCTCGCCGAATACTACGGCGCATCCATCGGGGCCTCGGCCGACGTTGCCGAGAAGAAGCACCGGCCGGCACAGGGCCTGGCCAAGAACTATGGCTTCTTCCCCACCCCGCACGAGCTTGCCGAGCGCGTCATCGACGAGGCCTATCTCAGCGAAGGCATGAAGGTGCTTGAGCCGAATGCCGGCACTGGCGCTCTCTCCAGCCTTGCAGCCGACAAGAACTGCGATGTCACCTGCGTCGAAATCCAGCCCGACCTGATCAATCAGCTCGAGGCGGACGACCGCTACACCACCGTCCTTGCAATGGACTTCCTCGAACTGAACCCGTCCATGACTGGTCTGTTCGAACGCATCATCATGAACCCACCCTTCGATAGAGGCCGGGATGTCGACCATGTCAGCCACGCTCTCGATTTCCTCGAGACCGGCGGCGTGCTAGTCGCAATCATGTCCTCCGGCGTCGAATTCCGATCCGACGCCAAAACCCAGGACTTCCGCGCCCGGGTCGAAGCGATGGGAGGTCGCTTCATCGATTTGCCGGCTGGCTCTTTCGAGTCCGTCGGTACCATGGTCAACACAGTGATGCTGACCGTCCGCAAACGATAGAAAGAAGGCCGCAATGTCGGACAATACCAAGACCGAGGCGGAAAACCGTCCGGTAGCCAAGACCACCCTCACCTACACGATGGTCCATCCCGCTGAGCTCGATCCCTCCAGGATGAGCGCGGACGATGTCGCATACCATCTCGGTGACGGTGATTTCGTCGGTGCCCGCACAGCGGTCGAAACCACACCGTTGGAAGACAGCCAGGTCGAGGCCGAGCTTGAGGCTGTCGGTGGCAGCCCCGAGTGGTTCAAGAAGTCCGACCACGAAGATCTTCTGCCGTAACACCGTCCACGAGAGCTATAATCACAAGGGGCTGATCGATGAGCCGTACTGAAATTCTTCCCAAGGAGCCCCGCATGTCGCTCTATGCTCCTGTCCCCGAGAAGCTCGAGCACATCCTTGGACGATCAGCCATCTGTGGCTTGCCGGAGGAACAACACCTACGGCTCGCCTACGAAGGTGGGCGCTATTCCGAGATCGATTTCGTCGAAAAGCTGCAGATCGCAGCCTGGCGCCTATCCGATCGTGCCCCGAGCGTGGCTGTCGCTCACGCCCATCCGGAGGACGTACGAGAGATTGCTCTCGTCGTATACGATCCCGTCCTTCGCGGCTGGGTCATCGAAGAGATCCGCGACGAGCAAACCGCCCTCGATTGGCTCGGAGAAGTCCCTGTCACCGGCGGCACTGAGGAGCAGAAGCGTCGAGCTGCCGGGCTGATTATGAGCGGCGGCAGCAACACCGCAGCCATGATGGCCTTCCAAAGAGCGAAGGCCATGCATAATGATCCCGTCGAGGCAGTTCTCGACTACGCCCGCACCCATTAACAGGAGGCTCGAAGCAGCATGAGCAAATGGCGGCCCATCAAGGACGCGCCCAAAGACGGCGCCTGGCAGATTGTTGGGTGCTGGGTAGTCCACGAGGATGAATCCAGCGAATGGTCATTCTGGACCGAACCCATCGACGGCGGTCCGATCGGGTGCGACGGACGATACGGGGATGAGGCTACGCACTATCTTCCTCAGGACTTGCTCCCTCCCCCGCCTGCCCAACAGGCCACCGTATGAGCGATCTGAAGACAGAACTTAAGGCCAAGGCCAACCAGTCGACACGACGCGATCAAATCCCACAGGACCACGTGTGCTGGCGCGCTCTCGAACAGATAGAGAGCCTTGAGAAGGAGCGCGACGCTTTGCGCGCTTTGCTTAAGGAGGTCGACGATAGCTGGCGACCCAAAGGACCCGGCTACCGCGGCCTCAAATCGAGGGTAGACGAAGCTATAAAAGCAAGCCGTGCGTCTACTGAAGGAGGCGAATGAAGGGGGCCTTTCGGGTGATCTAACTCACCGAAGGAAATGCCCTTATGATGACTCCGCAGCCCACAAGCCAGACCAGTTCAGAGGGCGTTGGGGGGATCTACAGCCAGGAGCCAGGTACGGCGCTCGGCCTTCTGGTCGCGCTGGGCTCTCTTGTACTGAGCGGTCGTCAGATGTTTGAGCGTGACTGTCTCAGCTTCACATTCGATTGCTGGCGCCAGATGATTGAAGGTCAGCCCGTCCCCGAGATGGACCTCGTATCATCGAGCGATGTTCTCAGCGACATTGCCGACATCCGCGGACTGCCAGCCGCCCATCCCTCGGAAGTCGACGAAGTCGAACCCGAGTTCCTCGCGATCGTCAGCGACATCGAGGAATACATGAGGCGCAACGCGCCCACCTTGCAATAGCAGGCCCTGCCGCCAGCCGCGTTCGATGCGGCAACCGACCTGCCCTAACACAATTGCACTTTCCGGAACTCCTCCCAATGCCCCTCCCCAAGTATCTTCTCGAGCAGCCCAACACCAACCCGACCGAGGTCGTTTGCCGCCAGATCCAGAACATGGGTCTCGAGGCAGAGATAACCCGCACAGGATCCACCGTTACGGTCCACAATCTCGAGATCGACCCGAACGACAATTCTCTCGCTGACCGCGCCATTCGGCTCTTGGTCAATCACGCCGATGCCAATACACTGTCCATTGATGCGATTGTCCTCCCGGTTCAAGGGAACATCATCTGTCACCTGGAAGCCGTCGGCTTCACCATCCACGCAGAAGCGGCGAACGACGACGAAGGTGCCCACACGCTTCTGCGCCGCAGCGCGCGCCGATAACAGGATCGATCATGGCAAAGACCCTTCACATTCCAGACTTCTCGTTGGTCGTTGTCCTCGCAAAGCAGGCCGACCACGCGAAGGCGATGATCGAACGGCTGGTATTCCATTCACCGATTCACGTGACGACGAACAAGCCGGAAGAGGCCAAGTCGAAGGTCTTAGATGCGCTGGCCACCAAGAAGCCCGGCGCCCTACACCTTGCCAATAGCCATCCGAAGATCCGCCAGAGCATGATCCGCTCGGCCCGAAGGTCCGGTGCGCACCCTGTCGTCATCTGCATCGGTGAAACCGAGACTGTCGACGAGAGCGAGGACTTCCGCTTCATCTACGACATCCAGCCGGACGATATCGCGAGCCTCGAAATCTCACGGGTCCGCATGCCCAATGATCTGCGCCACGTGGCCGGCGGCTTCGACATCATCGGCGACATTCATGGCTGCGCCGAAGAGTTCGGCGAGTTGCTCGTCGAGCTGGGCCATGCCCGCGCTTCCTCCTCGGGCATGATTGAGCTCATCCCTCATGCCGAGGGCCGGCGGGTCTGCCTTGTAGGCGACCTCACCGATCGCGGTCCCGACAACCAGTCGGTACTGGAAATCGCTAGGGCGCTCCATGAGCGCTTCGGGGCAATCATTGCGCTCGGCAACCATGACGACAAGCTTCGCCGGTGGCTGCGTGGCGGCGACGTCGAGATTGGTCCCGGCCTGCAGAGGACTGTCGACGAGCTCCAGCATATGGCCGAAGGTGACCGTCACTCCTATGCCGACTGGATCGAAGACCTGCGCACCCACTACATCCTCGACGATGGCGCGCTCATCATCGCACACGCCGGCCTCAAGGAGGAATTCCACGGGGTGGAGAGCAATGCCTCGCGTGCATTCGCCCTCTTCGGCGAGCGCACGGGCGAGAACGACGAAACCGGCCGACCTATCGCTGTGGACTGGGCCGCCGACTATGCCGGCCAGCCGCTGGTCGTCCATGGGCATGTCGTCACCCGCGAGCCGCGCCGCGTGAACAACGTCATCGCAATCGACACCGGTTGTGTCTTCGGTGGCAAGCTCACCGCCTATCGGTATCCCGAAAACGACTTCGTCAGCGTTGATGCCAAGAAGGCATATTACGAAGGCGTCTTCCCCGATATGGAAGACGCTGCGTGACGGAGCGGATGAGCCTCGAAGACTACAAGAAGATCACCGCGCCCGAACCCGCGCCCAAGCGCGAGATCGGCCCTCCGAAGAAGGCTCGCAAGCCTCGCCTTCCCTCGAAGAGCCAGGCCAAGCCTAAAGGGCCGGTGACCTTCACGGCCGCCATTCTCCGACTGATGGCCTGCAATCCTCCCCGTGGCATGAAGATCAAGCCCGAGGAGCGGCTTGCAATCGACTTCGCGACTGCGCTCCGAGCCTTCACCATCGAGGGCAAGCTTCGCTGTGTCTGGACCCACCCTGCGAACGAGATCGCAGGGCACCAGGGACGGCTGGCACAGATGCGCTATGCTCTCGCCAAGGCTATGGGCCTCATCCCCGGCACCGCCGACTATCTCTTCCTCTGGAAGGACGGCGCAGGCGTTCTCGAAGCGAAGGTCGGCAAGAACGGCCAGCAGCCTAACCAGATCGACTATGAAGCCTGGTGCATGGAAATGGGCGTCCCCTACCGCATCTTCACCACGGTCGATGAGGGAGTCGCGATCCTGCGCGAGTGGGGCGTATTGCAAGAATGCGCCTAGAACTCTGTCGGGAAACCCTTATCATTCCCCCAAAAGCTGCCAGTCAGCTGACGACCCTAATTGCGGACGTTCGCAAAGTCGAGCATGCCATTTCGATGAGACTCACGATAATCCTCGCAGCCCTTCTGCTCTTCGGATGCTCTCCCAGCGGCACGTTTAATGGCGACAAGTGGAAGAATGCTGACCTCTCGACGCGAGAGCGCGTTGAAATGGTGGGCCCGCTGCTTGATCAACATCCACTGAAGGGCTTGTCGCGCACAGAGGTCATTGAGTTGCTGGGTGAGCCCACTTCCACTGACAAATGGAAGAACTGGGACATGATCTACGTTCTAGGCCCTACAGAATACATGCCGATAGATCATGAATGGCTAGTCATCCGATTGGACGAAGAGGGCCGCGTGACTGACTACGATGTGACTGCCGACTGACGGCAGCTTCCCACCCATCTGGCGCCGTTCTCATCTGGCTAGCAATTGCCAAGAGCGGACCGGCAACAAAGCCCCAAAATCCGACAGAGATGCGTAAGAGGTATTCTGACTGACATGAGAAATGTTGTCCTGCCATTCGTGTTTAGTTTCCTGAGATATTGCAGTTTATGCGCAGTTTTCGGCTTCGGTTTGAGATGGGTCGGCGACACATTCATCGGCTTGCCGTTTCTCGGTGGGTTGATGGGGCTAGGGCTCCTTCTGTTCTTCCTTTGGAAGATTACAGCCCCCTTGGAGCGAAGACTTCTTTGAAGGCACATTCCCTGAACGCACCGGCGCTCGCCAAATAGTTGAAGACGCTTCACCAATGCTAGCGGAGC
>CAZLTV010000002.1:0-7965 GCA_964562545.1 uncultured Mycobacterium sp.
CAGTTCGCCGACGCCATCCACGCCGTGTATCCCGACAAGATGCTTGCCTACAATCTGTCGCCGTCGTTTAACTGGGACACCACCGGTATGACCGACGAGGAGATGCGGGCCTTCCCCGAGGAACTGGGCAAGATGGGTTTCGTCTTCAACTTCATCACCTATGGCGGCCACCAGGTCGACGGCGTCGCCTCCGAGGAGTTTGCGACCTCGCTGCGGCAGGAGGGCATGCTGGCGCTGGCCAGGCTGCAGCGCAAGATGCGGCTGGTCGAGTCGCCGTACCGAACCCCGCAGACCCTGGTCGGTGGGCCACGCAGCGACGCCGCGCTGGCGGCATCCTCCGGGCGCACCGCCACCACCAAGGCGATGGGCAAGGGCTCGACCCAGCACCAGCATCTGGTGCAGACCGAGGTGCCGAAGAAGCTGCTGGAGGAATGGCTGGCGCTGTGGAGCGATCACTACCAGCTGCCGGAGAAGTTGCATGTGCAGCTGCGGCCGCGGCGGGCGGGTTCTGACGTCCTCGATCTGGGGATTTACGGTGAGGGCGACGAACCGCTGGCCAACGTCGTGGTCGATCCGATCAAGGACAGGCACGGTCGCAGCATCCTCACGGTGCGAGACCAGAACACCTTCGCCGAGCAGTTGCGGCAGAAGCGTCTGATGGACCTGATCCACCTGTGGCTGATCCACCGCTTCAAAGCGGAGATCGTGTACTACGTCGCACCCACCGAGGACAACATCTATCAGACGGAGAAGATGAAGTCGCACGGCATCTTCAGCGACGTTTACCAGGAAGTTGGGGAGATCATCGTCGCCGATGTGAATCAGCCGCGCATCGACGAACTGCTTGCGCCGGACCGACAAGCACTCACTCGGCTGATCAGTAAGCAGGACTGAACGACCCAGCCTGTGCTCACTGCGCCGCGAGGCGCCGGAGTTGGTGCGCCGCGGGGCGCCGAATTTACAGCGCCGCAGCGGCGCGGCGCAGGAGTTCGCGCCAGCGTCCGACGGTCTGCGGATCGGTGACCGTCACTCGCGCCAGCCGGGCGGGGTCGGGGCCGGCGGGCATCGGTGCAGCGGGTAGGTGACCATCGGCGGGAATCAGCGAGCGCGCCGCTGACACGACATCGCTGTCGGCGACCCATTCGGGCACCGGTGCGCAGGCAAACGGCAGGTCGGGAAGTGCCGCGGCCAGCGCGACGTCGGCGGCCAGTCCGATGCTCGTCGTCCCCGTGAACTCGACCAGCGCAGGCAGGCCCAGCTTCTCGGCGCGGCGCAGTGCGCGCCGAACTCCGCCCAGGGGCCCGCACCGGAGCGCAGCGACGTCGGCGCACTGCGGATCGTCGACCAACAACGCTGAATCCACGGCGATCGGTATGTCGATACGTCCCCGGATCGCTTTCGCGTCCTGAGGGTGCCGGCAGACCAGCAGCACCACATCGAGCCCGCCGCCGGCAGCCAGGTCCGCGATGTGAGCAACGGCGGTGTCGCGGTCATAGACCTCGACGCAGGCCCGTCGTGCACCGTCGGTGACCGGCACCCGCCCCCGTATCGCGTCAGGCCATCCCACGGTGCTCGGTTCCATCGCCGCTGTCAGCCACCGTGCCGCGAGCGCATCATCTGCGTCGGGTGGCGGGCTGAACTCACCCCATCCCTGCGGTCCTTCGATCAGCATGCCGCACCGAACGCCGTGAGCGGTCGGGACCGCGAACACGGGCGCGTCGTCGAAGTCGATGAGTGTTCTCACTGCCCGACAAGCTATCCGGTGCCATGTCATGGCGGCGGGCGCCATGCCGGTTCACCGAGCGATGCGGTGGGAACCGTTTACCCTTTACGCCGTGCCTGAGGCCCCCTTTTTGTTGCTGTCGATCCGCGACGAGGATGAAGCCGCCGACGACGAGTACCAGGCGATGATGCGGTTCGCCGGAGTCGACGAGCCGGGTATGCGCCAGGTCAGGCTGACCCGGCGCACGCTGGGCGAGGTCGATCTGTCGCTCTGGTCGGGTGTCATCCTCGGCGGTGGACCCTATAACGTCAGCGACGATCCGGCGGTAAAGACCCCGGTCCAGCGGAGGGTCGAAGCCGAACTCGCTGCGCTGCTCGCCGAGGTGATCGCGCGCGACTTTCCGTTCCTCGGATGCTGCTACGGGGTGGGAACGCTCGGCGCGGCCGTCGGCGCCGTCGTGGACCGGGCGCACAGTGAGCCTGTCGGCGCGGTCACGGTCGAGGTGACCGCGCAGGGGCGAGACGACCCGCTATTCGCGGGGCTGCCCGACAGCTTCGAGGCCTTCGGCGGCCATAAAGAGGCCGCCTCCAGGCTCCCCGACCACGTCGCCCGGCTGGCCACCTCCCCGGCGTGTCCCGTGCAGGCCTTCCGGGTGGGTGCCAACGTGTATGCCACGCAGTTCCATCCCGAACTCGACGTCGACGGCATCTGCACGCGGATCGACGTCTACAAGAACCATGGCTACTTTGCCCCCGAGACTGCGGAGTCGCTCAAAGAGCAGGCCCGTCGGCGGCGGGTGACTCACCCGACCGACATTCTGCGTCGCTTTGCCCAGCGCTACGCGCGGACAGCGTGACCAGTGTTACGCCCGGCCGGCCTGACCAGCGGCCGGCGGGCACGGTCGGCGACCGCCCATGCAGGTGAGCGGGCTCGATGTCGCTTCGAAAAGCGTGGCGGAACCCGGGATTTGAGTCGTCGTCGACTTGGCGGTGCGGGCCGCGGAGCCTCAGGAGTCGGGCAGCTCGATCTGAGCGCGGCTGATCTGCTCGACCCATGGCGCCAGGCGTGCGCGCAGCTGGTTGTGCTCGGCGTCCTCGTCATAGCGCCGGTAGGCCGCAACGTCATCGAAATCCGCGACGATGACGAAGTCGCAATTCCCATCGCGTAAACCTGCGTCAAACCCAACCGTGAAACTGCGTGTTCCCGGTAGATTCAGCTTGCGCAGGCACTGTTGGACCTGCTCGACCTCGGCGGTGTCGTATCCCGCTTTTAGCTTGGCCAGAACGACGTTTCGGATCACCCAAGCACCCTAACAGGGCAATTCTCCAGCGATCCGGCCAAATACTTGACTCAGTCCAAATAACGACGTAGAAACGTGAATGTGAGTTCGGACCATGAGGTTCTGCTGAGGAGTGCGGACTTGCGTGTTACGCGTCCTCGGCTCGCCGTCCTCGACGCCGTTGAGCGTCATCCACACGCCGACACCGAGACCCTTTTCGGGGCTGTGCGGCAGGCTCTGCCTGAGGTATCGCGACAGGCCGTCTACGACGTCCTCGCGGCGCTGACCTCTGCCGGGCTGGTCCGCAAAATACAGCCGTTGGGGTCGGTCGCCCGCTACGAATCGCGTATCGGTGACAACCACCATCACATGGTCTGCCGCTCCTGCGGAACCATCGCCGACGTTGACTGCGCCGTCGGTGAGGCTCCGTGCTTGACACCGTCCGAGGACGGAGCCGGACTCGAAGGTTTCGTCGTCGACGAGGCCGAGGTCATCTATTGGGGTGTCTGCCCCGAATGTTCGACCGCCCAAATTGTGGGGTCACAGCCGTGATCACAGCCCGATTCACCACTCCACGAAAGGAAACACCGTGCCTGACGACGGTCGTACCGTAGAAGAAACTCCACCGATCGGGGAAGCGCAGAGTGATTCAGCCGCCAGCGGCTGTCCGATGCAGATCAAGCCCCCGGTCGAAGGTGGCAGCAACCGCGACTGGTGGCCCAACTCAGTCAACCTGAAGATCCTTCAGAAGAACCCCCCTGCCATCGACCCGATGGATCCCGATTTCGACTATCGGGCCGCGGTACAGACCATCGACGTCGACGAGCTCGCCCGCGACGTCGACGCCGTGATGACCGACTCGCAGGACTGGTGGCCGGCGGACTTCGGTAACTACGGCCCGCTGTTCGTCCGGATGACCTGGCACGCCGCCGGCACCTACCGGGTCCAGGATGGCCGCGGTGGCGGTGGTCGCGGCATGCAACGCTTCGCCCCGCTCAACAGCTGGCCCGACAACGTCAGCCTGGACAAGGCGCGCCGCCTGCTGTGGCCGGTCAAGAAGAAGTACGGCAAGAACCTGTCGTGGTCCGACCTGATCATCTTCGCGGGCAACCGCGCGCTGGAGAGCATGGGCTTCAAGACCGCAGGCTTCGCATTCGGACGCCCGGACTTCTGGGAGCCCGAGGAGGACGTGTATTGGGGCGCCGAGGCCGAATGGCTGGGCACCCAGGAGCGCTATGCCGGCCGCAACGAGGGTGACCGCACCAAACTGGAGAACCCGCTGGCAGCCACCCATATGGGGCTGATCTACGTCAACCCCGAAGGCCCCGAGGGCAAGCCGGACCCGGTAGCTGCGGCTATCGACATTCGTGAGACCTTCGGCCGGATGGCGATGAACGACGTCGAGACCGCGGCGCTGATCGTCGGCGGCCACACCTTCGGCAAGACCCACGGCAACGGTGACGCCGACCTGCTCGGCCCCGAGCCGGAGGCTGCCGCTCTGGAGAACATGGGGTTGGGCTGGAGCAACCCGCAGGGCACCGGTGCCGGCAACGACGCCATCACCAGCGGCCTGGAGGTCATCTGGACCCACACGCCGACCAAGTGGGACAACAGCTTCCTGGAGATCCTCTACGGCAACGAATGGGAGCTGACCAAGAGCCCGGCAGGGGCCTACCAGTGGAAGCCCAAGGGTGACGGCTGGGCGAACAGCGTGCCGATGGCGCAGGGGTCGGGCAAGACCCACCCGTCGATGCTGACCACCGACCTGTCGATGCGGATGGATCCGATCTACGAGCAGATCACCCGCCGTTGGCTCGACCATCCCGAGGAACTCGCCGAAGAGTTCGCCAAGGCGTGGTTCAAACTGCTGCACCGCGATATGGGTCCGGTGGTGCGCTACCTCGGCCCGCTGGCACCGAAGCAGACCTGGTTGTGGCAGGACGTCATTCCGGCGGGCACTCCGCTATCGGACGGCGATGTTGCCAAGCTCAAGGCCGCGATCGCCGACTCGGGTCTGACGGTGCCGCAGCTGGTGTCCACCGCGTGGAAGGCTGCCTCTTCGTATCGCAGCAGCGACATGCGCGGCGGCGCCAACGGCGGCCGGATCCGGCTGCAGCCGCAGCTGGGCTGGGAGGCCAATGAGACCGACGAGCTGGCTCAGGTGATCAGCAAGCTCGAGGATATCCAGGCCTCGTCGGGTACCGGCGCATCGTTCGCCGACGTCGTGGTGTTGGCCGGAAACGTCGGCGTCGAAAAAGCGGCTAAGGCGGCCGGCTTCGACACCGAGGTGCCGTTCACCTCAGGTCGAGGGGATGCCACGCAGGAGCAGACGGACGTCGAGTCGTTCTCCTACCTGGAGCCCAAGGCCGATGGCTTCCGCAACTTCACCGGCAAGGGGTTGAACCTGCCGGCCGAATACCACCTCATCGACAAGGCCAACCTGCTGGGCCTGTCAGCGCCGGAGATGACGGTGTTGATCGGTGGTATGCGGGTGCTCGACACCAACTACGGCGGCACGAAGCTCGGTGTGCTCACCGACACCCCCGGTGCGCTCACCAACGACTACTTCGTCAACCTGATGGACATGGGCACGAAGTGGGCACCGGCCCCCGGTGAGGACGGCACCTACGTCGGCAACGATCGCGGCACCGGTGAGCAGAAGTGGACTGCGAGCCGAGTGGACCTGCTGTTCGGCTCCAACTCGCAGCTGCGGGCGCTGGCCGAGTTCTACGGCGAGGACGACTCCAAGGAGAAGTTCGTCAAGGACTTCGTCGCGGCGTGGTCGAAGGTGATGGACGCCGACCGATTCGACGTCGGCTAAAGGTCTCCTGTCGCAGCCCTCAATAGGAAAGGGGCGCCCAGCTCCGGCCGGGCGCCCCTTTTCGTTCCTGCACCGGTGGGCCCATTTTGGTTGGTGGGCCCCATTTTGGTTAGCGGCTTTGGTTAGTGGCTTCGGTTAGTGGCTCAGTAAGGATGGAGCTGGTCGGCAATCAGCGGTGCGATCTTCTCCGCCATATAGGTGTGCCCCTCGTCGGTGGGATGCACGCCATCGGCGCCGATCAGGTCCGGTCTTCCGGCGAACCAGCGCAACGCGATCGGGTCAACAAACGTGGCCCCGGCCAGTTCGGCCTGATAGTTCAGAACGTCTCGGACCCGCAGGACCTGCGCCGGCGGGTTGTCGGTAGGCCACGGTGGGCCGATCACCAGCAGCTGAGCAGAGCGGGCGATCTGGTGGGCCAGGTTCAATGTTGTGTTCATCGAAACCGAAAGGCGGGTGGGGTCGACGTCCATGTCGTTACGGGAGCCGAAGAACACCACCAGGACATCGCTGGGTTTGACGGTGCGCACCGTGAGGTCCTCGAAAATGCTGCCGTGGTCGCCGCGGGTGCAGTACCCCGCGCGGCCCTCGGCTGCGACCGTCGGGGTGACGGCGATCCCGCGTCGGCTCAACGCCCGCCACACCTGAGGCGCCCAGCCGTCAGAACCGTTGCCGCCCTGATCGCTTCCGGTGGTGTATGAATCGCCGATCACCGACACGCGGTTGACGGCGTAGTCCAGAGGTGTCACCGCCCGCTGTTCGGTCTGGGGGAAATGCGCGGTGAAGGCGCCGAACAGCACGGCGACGGAGAGAGCGAAGGTCAGAAGCCGACTCACCGGACTATGTTAGGTGGCCGTCAACGGCGCTCCCCGCCTCGACGCGCCGGATGTAGGAAACCTCACCCTGCCCGCACAGCAACGGACTGCAGCCGTCCCTGCGAGGGTTCGGTCGCTTGCCCGCCGCCTGCGGACGGGTCGAGCATGCGTCTCATCCAATGGCGAGCCGGCTCCTCGACCAGGTGATACAGCGCAGCTGCGAGCACACCGGAGGCGACGATCAGCCCGACGAAGATGAACTTGGCCGACCAGCTCGGTGTCAGCGTGATCTCGTACTCCACGGCAGCCCAGTTCCAGGCGGTGTGCACGATTTCGTGGACCATGTAGAGGCTGAAGGAAATGTGGCCGAGGTAGACCATCACCCGGGTGGACAGTATCGCGGGCAGCGTGCCGGCCCCGAGGGCCAGCGCGACGACGAGCGGGACGAACATCAGGTCGACTAGGCCGCCGGCGTCATAGATCAGGTCCTGTGGGACGTCGTCGAGCAGGTAGAGACCACCGACGATAGCCGCGCCCAGCAACAGCGCAACCACCCCGGCGACCTGCCTGGACCGGTCGGTGACGACCAGCTTGCGCACCGCCGCGCAGGCCAGCGCGCCCGCGATGAACTGCATGACGATCCGGGGCAACCAGCTCCACGGCGTATAGAAGAATCCACTGGCGAGCAGGAACAGCGTCGGCGGAAGCGAGGCCAGCACTGCCAGCACCAGCAACCCGCGCGCACGGGTTGCCGACGCGATGCGGAACACCACGAGCACCAGCGCGCCGAACAACAGGTAGGCCAACCATTCCGCGCTGATCGACCACGCCGGACCGTCCCAGCTGGTTCCGTCGAAGAACGGCTCGAACCACAGCTGCACGAGGAGCACCTGCCGAATCCAAGCGATCGCCGTGAGGTCCTGCGCGGCCGGGGAGGGCACGTCGCCGACGTAGAGCGTAAAGATGATCCACGCCGCTGCCAGGTGCATGGTCACCAGGTAGACCGGCCACACCCGCGCCAGCCGCAACCACAAAAACCGCAGCGTGGTGCGTGTTGACCAGGTCTCCCCCATCCGGTCCAGGTAGTTCCACGTCAGCACGAATCCGCTGAGGATGAAAAAGAGGTCCACGCCCTGAGCACCTGCGTCGAGGACGGGGGCCAGTGTGTCGCTCCAGGGCGGGGACACCTGTTCGAGTAGTGGCCGGAAGTGAAAGAGCACCACCCATAGCGCCGCGACGATGCGCAGGCCGGATAGGGCCCTGATCTCACCGGTGCGCACACGACTCATTTCAACTCGGAACTCTTGCTCAACCCAGAACTCTGCTCAAC
>CAZLTV010000002.1:8065-27652 GCA_964562545.1 uncultured Mycobacterium sp.
CGCACACGACTCATTTCAACTCGGAACTCTTGCTCAACCCAGAACTCTGCTCAACTCAGAACTCTGCTCAACTCGCCACTTCGCGGTGTCACCGGCCGGCGAGGCGGCACTGGCCGGCATGCCCACCGATGCACCGGCGACCGGTCGCAGGTTACCAGCGCAAGTTTGGGTGCAACCGTGCGCAACGCCGGTGCTCTCAGCGGCTCCGGACCTCCCGGACCCCGGGTATTCTCGGTGAATTGTCAATCGAACATTCGGTCCGCGGCGACGTGAGCGGACCCCATCGAACTGTCGGGCCGTATGAGCACCCCGGGTGACGGTGATTCGCTGGCGGTGTTACTGGTCGAGGACGACCGTGCCGATGCGATCATCGTCGAAGAGCTGATCGCCGACGCCGGTGTGGACATGCAGGTTCTCTGGGCCTCGTCGATGGGTGCGGCCGAACAGCAGATCGCCACCAAGCGCCCGGACTGCATCCTGTTGGACCTGCAGCTGCATGACACCGCCGGCATCAACGGGCTGGCGCGTATCGCCAAGCTCGACCCGACCATCCCCGTGGTGGTGTTGACAGGTCTCAATGACGAGCACTTCGGTGTCTCCGCGGTGGCCTCCGGAGCCCAGGACTACTTGGTCAAGGGGCGTGTCGATCCCGAGATGCTGCGCCGGGCGGTGCTGTATGCGATCGAGCGCAAACGCGCCGAGCTCACGGCGGTGGATCTGCACGCCAGTGAGCTGCGGGCACGCGAGACGGCCCGCATGGAGCGCGGCCTGCTTCCATCGCCGCTGCTGCTCGAGCATCCTGGGGTCGATATCGTCACCGAATACCGGCCCAGCCGTGAGAACGCGCTGCTCGGCGGTGATTTCTATGATTTCGTGCAAACTCCGGACCGGACGGTGCACGTGATGATCGGCGATGTGGCCGGCCACGGCCCGGACGAAGCGGCACTCGGGGTGGCACTGCGAATTGCGTGGCGGGCATTGACTTTCGCCGAATTGCGGGGTGCCGAGCGGATGCGCCAGTTGGAGCGGATGCTGCGGGCCGAACGCGCTGGCAAAGGTACCTTCGCGACGGTGCTGAGCCTGGCCATCCCTGCTGGGGGTACCCACGTTACCGCTGTCCGCGCCGGTCACCCCGGCATGTTGCTGCATGGCCGCGGCACCGTGGAGTGGCTCGAGCCGCCGGGTGGTCCCGCGTTGGGTTTGAACACCGGGGACTGGCTGCCCCAGCGCATCGAACTTCCGCACGGTGCGGGCCTGGTGTTGCTCACCGACGGTCTGTTCGAGGGCCACAGCGGCCGGGGAAACGAGCGTCTCGGCGAGGACGGGCTTCTCGAGCTGGCGCGTTCGCTGGCCGAACTGCCCGGCCCGGCTTTTGTCGAAGCGCTCGTTGACGCGGTCGAATCCAGGGCCCAAGCCCATGGCGGCATCGCCGATGACATCGCCGTCGTGCGAGTCGAGCGGGTCCCGGACCGGTGAGTGCCGGCAAACGCCGCGCGGCGCACGATCTGACTGTCCAGGGCTGGCAGTACCTCGTGCTGACGGTCATGGGCGTTGTGGCGCTGATCGGCGGTGTCACGGTGGTCGTGCTGCTTCACCGCACCGACGCGGTGTCGACGGCACTCATCGGCAAGATCGAGCCGGCCCGTGTGGCGGCCTACCAGCTGCAGGCGGCCTTGCGCGACCAGGAGACGGCGGTGCGCGGCTATGTGATCGCTGCCGATAGGCGGTTCCTGGAGCCTTACTTCGAGGGCAGGCGGACCGAGCAGCAGGCTTCCGCGCAGATCCGTCAGCTCGAACAGGACCGCCCCGAGCTGCTCGACGACCTGGATGCGATCGAATCGGCTGCCGGGTCATGGCGCACCACTTACGCCGAGCCGATCATCGCCGAGGTCGAACCAGGCACCCCTGATACGGTGGCGGTCGACGCCAGCGAGCGTGGCAAGACCCAATTCGACCGGTTGCGTGCGCTTTTCGACATCCAGAACGATCGCCTCGACAAGGCGCGCAGCGACGGTATCTCGGAGCTGAACCAGATTCGGGGGTGGCGCAACGCCGTATTGGTGGCGATGCTGGCCGCGGTCGGCGTGACGATCGTGCTGTTGGCGGTGCTGCTGCGGCGCGCGTTGGTGCGCCCGTTGGCGGCGCTGGCCGAGGCGTGCCAGCGGGTGGCGCAGGGGAATTTCGGCGAACGGATCGTGCCGCGGGGTCCCAAGGACATTCGCGGCATCGCGGTGGACGTGGACAACATGCGGCAACGTATTGTCGAGGAGCTCGAGGCTTCCCGGGCTGCCGCCGAGGCCCTTGATGAACAAGCCGAGGAGCTGCGCCGCTCTAACGCTGAGCTTGAGCAGTTCGCCTATGTGGCCTCCCATGATCTGCAGGAACCGCTGCGCAAGGTCACCTCGTTTTGTCAGTTGCTCGAAAAGCGCTACAGCGACCAACTCGACGAGCGCGGTATTGAGTACATCGGGTTCGCCGTCGACGGAGCCAAACGCATGCAGGTGCTGATCAATGATCTGCTGACGTTCTCGCGGGTCGGTCGGCTCAACGCCACCGAGGTCGAGGTTGCCCTGGACGCTGCGCTAGACAGCGCGCTGAACAATGTGGCGACCTCGGTAGAGGAGACGGCGGCGTTGATCGACCGGCCGGCCGGGGGGTTGCCCACGGTGAAGGGCGATCCCACGTTGCTGACGATGTTCTGGCAGAACCTCATCGGCAACGCGGTGAAGTTCCGGCGCGAGGGTGTCGCGCCGCACATCGCTATCGAATGCCATCTCGAGGAGGGCTCCGAGGGCGGAGAAGAACAGCCGTACTGGAGTCTTTCGCTGTCTGACAACGGGATCGGGATAGCGCCGGAATTCGTCGACAAGGTCTTCGTGATTTTCCAGCGCCTGCACGGCCGCGACGCCTACAGCGGTACCGGTATCGGCCTGGCGCTGTGCAAGAAGATCATTGAGTACCACGGCGGGTCGATTTGGATCGACACCACCTTCACCGGCGGCACCAGGTTCCGGTTCACCCTGCCGGTCCAGGCGGATGACACGGCACTGCATCTTTTGGAAGGATCGGCGACATGACACCGGCTGAACGCGCGATCGACGTGCTGCTCATCGAGGACGACCCGGGCGACGAATTGATTACCCGGGAAGCTTTCGAGCACAACAAGATCAAAAACACTTTGCACGTCGCGCGCGACGGCGAGCAGGGCCTGGACTTCCTCTACCGCCGCGGGCCGTATGAAGGTGCGCCGAGGCCGGACCTGGTGCTGCTCGATCTGAACCTGCCGAAATACGATGGGCGCCAGCTCTTGGAGACGATCAAGTCGGATCCCGAGCTGAGCCTCATTCCGGTGGTTGTGCTGACGACTTCCTCGGCGGAGGAGGACATCCTGCGCAGTTACGAATTGCACGCCAATGCCTACGTGACAAAGCCGGTTGATCTCGACCAGTTCATGAACGCCGTTCGGCAGATCGACGAGTTCTTTGTCCAGGTGGTGCGGCTGCCGCAGCATTGACGTGTGGGATGCTCGCAGTGTGGACCTTCCGCGCCCCGATCCGCAGCTACCTCATTTGGCCGATGTGGCGCCGTCGATGTTGGCGGCAATGGGCGTCGACGGTTTCGACCCGCGCATCACGCTGCGGTATGACATCGCGGGCGCGTGCGTGCTGCTCATCGACGGTCTCGGCGCCGAACTGCTGGACCGTCATACCGCTGATGCGCCCGTGCTGGCCGGTCTGACCCGGCAGAACCTGCAGGTCGGATTCCCGTCCACGACTGCTGCGGGCCTCGCCGCGATCGGTACCGGGTGCAGGTCGGGCGAGCACGGGATGGTGGGTATGACGTTTCGGCTTCCGGACGTCGGGGTCATCAATGCGTTGCGATGGCGACTGCACCCCTGGGGTGCGGATCTGCGTGAGGAGGTCACCCCCGAAGTCGTGCAGCCCACACAGACGGTGTTCGAGCGGGCGGCGGCGGGTGGTGTGGCGGTCAATGTGGTGTCGGGGACTCAGTTCGAAGGTTCGGGGTTGACCCGCGCGCTGCTACGCGGCGGGCGTTATCGCGGGGTGTACGGCCTCGGCGACCTCGCGGCAACGATCCGCAGCGCGGTTTCCGAGGGAGGGCTCTGCTATGGCTACCACGCCGATCTGGACCTCGTGGGGCATCTCTACGGTCCCGGCTCGACGGCTTGGCGGATGCAGTTGCGTCAGGTCGACACGTTGGTCGAGTCGGTTGTCGAGGGCCTGCCCAGCGGCGGTCTGCTGGCGGTGGTCGCCGATCACGGCATGGTGTCGATCGACGAATCCCTTTCCGTCGACGTCGATTCCGAGACGTCTTTACTTGATGGGGTTGAGGAGCTCGGTGGCGAGGTGCGCGCCCGGCACCTCTACACCCGCGATGGTGCGCTCGACGATGTGCTCGACACCTGGCGTGGTGTGCTTGGAGATCGGGCCTGGGTGATCAGTGGTCAGGAGGCGGTATCGGCCGGGTGGTTCGGCGACCGCGTTACCGATGCCGTGCGGTCGCGTATCGGCGATGTGGTGGTTGCGGCGAGGGGCGCGGCGGGGGTGCTGCGTCGCGTCGTCGAGCCGACTGAATCTTCGCTGGTAGGCCAGCACGGCTCACTCACAGAAGCGGAGCAGAAGGTTCCACTACTCCTGGCTTACGGGTGATATGTGGCGCCTCCAGCTCGGCAATCGCCCCGCCCGGCGTTGAGTCACGATGTACATCGGTGCGTAATCGAATCGTGTCTATTCGAAACTGTTTGATACAAAACATGTTTCGATCAATCGGCAAGAAAGTGGCGCTGACGAGCCAATCGGATGCTTACCCAAAGGTTTTGGTGACTTGGCCGAATGCTGACCGCGTATTGTGCTGAGCATCACAGATTTTGGACGTTTTAGAGACCTCTGTTAACGTCCGGCGACATGTTTGCTATCGCGACGCTTTTGACGCTTGTCAATCAGGTGTCTGGCACTCCCTATGTGGTCGGGGGCGACTCGCCGGCAGGCACCGACTGCTCGGGCCTGGTCTCGTGGGTGACCAACGCCGCTACCGGCAGGCCCATCTACGGTGACAGGTTCAACACCGGTAACATCGAAAGTGCGCTGCTCGAGCGCGGCTTCGAGTACGGCACCCAGCCCGGCGCGCTGGTGGTCGGCTGGAACAGCGGGCACACCGCCGTGACACTGCCCGATGGCACCCCGGTGTCCTCGGGTGAAGGCGGTCGCGGCGTCAAGATCGGCGGTGGTGGCGCCTACCAAGACCAGTTCACCAAGCACATGTTCCTGCCGATGCCCGCAAACCAGCCCCCGGCCGCCGAGCCGCAGCTCGCCGCGCCGCTGGCGGCGCCGTTGCCCGCGGCGCCGTTGCCCGCGCCGCCGTCAGCCGGGCCAGTTGCCCCGGCTGCGTCTGCCGCGTAGGTGCCGCGCTAGCGTCTCCTGCGTGATCGTGCTCCTGCCGCCCTCGGAAACCAAGCGAGACGGTGGTGACGGTCCGGCGATGAAGCTCGACGATCTGAGCTTTCCGAGCCTCAACCCGGTGCGTGGCGACCTGCTCGACCGTCTGATCGGGCTCGCCGCCGACCGACCCGCCAGCCGCAAAGCACTGGGTATCTCCACGGCTCAGGACGCCGAAATCGACCGCAATGCCGCACTGCGCAGCGCACCGACGTTGCCCGCGATCCGGCGCTACACAGGCGTGCTCTACGACGCCCTCGACGTCGGGTCGCTGAGCGGTGCCGCCGCCGCGCGGGCGATGTCCCGGTTGGCGGTCGGCTCGGCGCTGTTCGGCCTGCTGCGTGCCGAGGACCAGATACCGGCCTACCGGCTTTCGGCGGGCTCGAAACTGCCGGACCATCCGACGCTGGCGGCGCGCTGGAGGCCCGTGCTGGACCCGGTACTGGCCGAGCTCGCCGAGCACGAACTCGTCGTTGACCTGCGGTCAGGTTCCTACGCTGCGCTGGGAAAGGTGACCGGCGCGGTCACCGTCGCCGTCCTCGCCGAGCAGCCCGATGGCCGGCGTACCGTGGTCAGCCACTTCAACAAAGCCCACAAAGGGCGGCTGGCGCGAGTGCTGGCCACCAGCCGATCCGAACCCCGTGACGCGGCAGCCGTGGCCGCCGTGGCCCGCCGCGCCGACATGCGGGTGGAGCGCACGGCAAATCACCTCACGGTGATCGTGGACGCCTGACAACTGCCGGTGCTGGACGGTCGCGCTGTTGTTGACGGACCGTCCTGGCCGGAGCGAGAATTCTCGCCGATGTCCACGTTTCGGGTCTACTTGCGAATCCAGCTGATGACCTTTGTCTTCGGGATCGTCGGCCCGCTGTTTTTGATCATCTTCTTCGTATCTCAGCCCGATCCCGAGCTGCGGTGGATGTACTGGTGGGGGCTGTTCATCACGGCAGCCGACATCCTGGTGGCGCTGAGCATGACCGAGAAGGCCGTGCGAACCGAGCAGGCGGTGAAGACCGCGCACACACAACTGTCCGTGCACAGCCCAGAGGTGACCTGACCGTGTTCTCGGTGTGCGGCGCTGACCCTGACCGGAGCCGGTGCGGCCCGCCGCGGCACTGAACCCGGGCCGCCAACGCCGAAGCGGCGGTACCGTAGGGCCGCCGACGACGAGCACGACGGTTCGGCGATATCCAGGCGTTTAGGGGCGAGATGCTACGAGATATTCGGGAATTGGCCGATTCGCCGGAGGAGTATGCCGCCGAGCTTCGCCGACGCTGGGGTGGACTGCTCAGCTACCGCTACATCGGCCGCAGCTATGCGCAGATGGATCTGGGGCCCGAGGACAACACCGTCACCGTGCGCCGCGATATGCGTGATGGTGCCGGAGGACTGCTGCTGGCGGTGCTCGGCATCGCCTCACCTGAAGGCGGGCACATGTCGGACCTGGAGGCGGTTCCCAACCCGGTGATCCACTCGTGTCAGATCCTCGATCCCGGAGTGGGGGTCGAGCGCATCGAGGTCATCTCCGAGGAACTCAAGCGCGGCAGACAGATGGGTTACAGCCGGTCGACGATCGTCGATGCCGACAACCCCGCCCGGGTGCTGGCGCTCACCGAAGGCCAGGGCATCAGCATCGGGACTCCGCCCGAGGGGCTGACGAGGATGGAGGCCAACCCGCTGCAGATTGTCGACTCATCGGACCTGCCCCCGCTGTGGGAGGTCTTCGGCGCCCGACTGCGCAACACCGGACACTGGGCGCTGCCCGAGCTGTCCGCCGACGTCGCCTCACCCGACGCCGCCCTGCACATCGGTCCGCAGTTTGTGGTCCTGGAGGCTGCTGCCCAACAGCGTGCCGCCGAGCTTGCTGCCACCACCCAGCTGCACGGCGTGAGCTCACACGTCATGTTTATGGCGCGTGGCAAACGCGGGCCGTTCCGGGTCGAGACCCAACCGATGCTCGGTGCCGACGGAACCCTCGCCGTACGGACGATGATGTACGACGAGGGGGCCGATGAGCGGGTGACGACCGTAGGTTCCTACCTTTTCCGGACCGTCGACGACCACGAGTTTCGCCGGACCGGGTAGGTAGCTGTTGCGGCCATGCGACACTGTCGCGCATGGCTGTCGAGATCGCCCGTCCCAAGCTCGAGGGCAAAGTCGCCGTCGGCTCGGATCGTCAGATCGGATTCGCTGAGTTCGGCGATCCGCAAGGCCGGGCAATCTTCTGGCTGCACGGCACGCCCGGCGGGCGTCGCCAGATTCCCGTTGAGGCCCGGTTGTACTCCGAGGCGAACCGGATTCGTCTGATCGGGGTGGACCGCCCTGGGATCGGATCGTCGACACCGTACGAGTACCGCCAGGTCGTCGACTTCGCCGAAGACCTGCGGACAATCGCCGACACGCTGGGTGTCGACAAGATGGAAGTGATCGGCCTGTCCGGAGGCGGTCCCTACACGCTGGGCTGCGCCGCCGCGATGCCCGACCGCGTGATCGCCGTCGGTGTGCTCGGCGGAGTTGCCCCGACCCGGGGCGCCGACCGTATCAGCGGCGGAATCATGGGCACCGTCGGTGTCCCGGTCGCCCCGGTTCTCGAACGGGTAGGGACGCCGCTGAGCGCGTTGGCGACTGGAGTGATCCGACTGATCAAACCGGTCGCCGAGCCGGCCCTCTACCTGTACGCCAGTGTCTCGCCGGAAGGTGACAGACGGCTGCTGGTGCGCCCGGAGTTCAAGGCGATGTTCCTCGACGACCTGCTCAATGGCAGCCGTAGACAGCTAGCGGCGCCGTTCGCCGACGTTGTCGTGTTCGCCCGGGACTGGGGCTTTCGCCTCGAGGAGGTCAAGGTCCCGGTGCGCTGGTGGCACGGCGACCGTGACCACATCGTGCCGTTTGCGCACGGCGAACACGTCGTGGCGATGCTGCCGGACGCCGAACTCTACCGGTTGCCCGGCGAAAGCCACCTGGGCGGTTTGGGTGAGGCCGAAACCATCATGGCGACGATGAGCGACCTGTGGGACGACTACCACCACCGGAATTGAAATCCGATCAGCGCTTCAGCCAGCCCTGCACGGTCGGAAGGTCACTGCTGTAGGTCTGCATGATGTCGTCGTGGTAGAGGGTGCCACCGCTGATCGCGGAGTCGCCCTGCCACACCACGTGGACGCGGACGATGCCCTTGTCGAAGTAATCGCTGCGATCGTCGGTCCGGTGATTCCAGCCGGTTTCCTCGGCGAGCGCCGTGACGGCTTGCCGCCCGTCGGTGTCAACCATTCAGTGCTTCTCCAAGGTCGAGGGTCTGGACGCTGTCACCCTATCGCTCCCCGGTGAGCATTCGGCGCAGCATATGCATCGCTACGGTGGTCGAGCGTTCCCGGATGTCGCTGCGGTTACCGGGCAGAGTCATGGTTCTGGTCAGCATTCTCGGTCCGTCCTGCGTCGTTTCGGCCAGCCGGGAACCGCCAGACGTGCCGGTCAGGGCCGCGGTGAAACACACCGTACCGACCGGCTTATCTTCGGTGCCCCCACCCGGGCCCGCCACACCGGTGATCGCGACGGCGGTATCGGCGTCGAACCGCGCCAGCGCACCCACTGCCATTGCCTCGGCGACCGGTTCGGACACCGCGCCGTGTTGCTCGATCAACCCGGGGTCGACGCCCAGCAGGGCGGTCTTAGCGGCGTTGGAGTAGGCGGCCACTCCGCCGGCGACGTACGCCGACGAGCCCGGCCGATCGGTGAGCCGCGCCGACAACAGCCCGGCGGTGCACGACTCTGCGGTGGCGATGCGTCTGCCGGTCAGCAGCGCCGCGATCTGATCGTCGACCAGCGAGCCGTCCTCGGAAAAGATCTGGCGCGAATGCCGCTCACGCAGCACCGACAGCAGATCGGAGTACGCGGCGGCATCCTGCGGCTCGAAACGGGTGACAATCTCGAGTTCCCCGCGGCGCAGGCAGGTGGTGATCTCGAGGCGGTCGAATCCCTCGACGCTGTGTTGCGCCCCGCGCAGCGTCTCGGCCAAACCCGACTCTGGCAGGCCGAACATCCGCACGGTCTGCTGACGGAACTCGGTGCGACCCGCGATCGCCGCCTGAACCGCATCGGTGGACACCGCGGCCGACCACATGGGCTGCAGCTCCCGGGGTGGACCCGGCAGTACGACCACAGTTGGGCTGCCGGCGACTACGACTCCGGGGGCGGTGCCGACCGGATCGAGCACGACTGCGCTGTCAGGCACCAATGCTTGCTTGCGGTTGGCTGTCCGCACCGCCTCGACGTCGGCACCGGGGTACCGGGCCATCAGACCCGTCACGATGTCGCTGATCCTGGCTTCGAGGTCGGTGTTCATGACGAGCTGGCGTCCGCAGAACCGTGCGACAACCTCGACGGTCATGTCGTCGGCAGTCGGGCCCAGGCCTCCGCTGGTGATGATGAGATCCACTTGCTGGTCGGCGAGAAACCGCAGCTGCGCCTCGATATCTGCAGGCCGGTCGCCGCACAGGGTGATGTGGCTGAGCTCGACCCCCAATTCGAGTAGCCGATCAGCCAGCCAGGGTCCGTTGAGGTCCTGGACACGTCCGGTGAGGACCTCGGTCCCCGTCACCACGATTCCCGCGCGTGCGCTCACAGAACAGGACATTACGCACTGCTCCCCCCCGGGTCAGGCCGCCAGTCACCGCTGCGGTGTTACTTGTGCGGCACGCCGTCGGTCAGGCCGCCATCCACCACGTATTCAGCGCCGGTGGAGTACCGAGATTCGTCGCTGGCCAGGAACACGACGAAGGTCGCCACCTCGTCCGGCTGGCCGGGCCGGCCGAGCGGGATTCGCAGCATGTCGTCGGGAAAGAACTTGGTCATCGAGGTGCGGATGAACCCGGGATGCAAGGAATTGACCCGGATGTTGTGCGATCCGAGCTCGAGCGCGGCCGACTTGGTCAATCCGCGCACTGCCCATTTGGACGCGACGTAGGGATGCAGCATGACCGCGCCGCGCATGCCTTCGATGGAGGAGATGTTGATGATGGAGCCGCCGCCGGCGGTTTTCATCGCCTCCACGCAGGCCTGCATGCCCAGGAAGGTTCCCGTGAGATTGACGTCAATGACCTTCTGCCACTTGGCCATGTCGAATTGGCCGATCATGCCCAGCGCGACGGTGCCGGCGTTGTTGACCAGCACGTTGAGTTTGCCGAAGTCGTCGACTGCAGTGGCCACGGCGGCCTCCCACTGGTCGTACTCGGTGACATCGAGGTGGATGTAGCGGGCGCAGTCGGGATGAGCGGCGTTGATGTCGTCGGCGAGGGCTTTGCCTTTGTCATCGAGAATGTCGCCGATCACCACCTTCGCTCCTTCGGCGGCCAGTGCCCAGGCGTCGGCGGCGCCCATGCCCTGCGCCCCGCCACTGATCAGTGCGACTTTGTCGTCCACGCGTCCCATGGGGCGAAAGGCTACCCGAACACCGCTACAGAACTGGAACCCGTTTCAGTCGCGTCGGGCGGTGTGTACCTGCTCGCGGGTTGCGCCCCAGCGGGTTTCAGCTCGCGGCGATGTCTCGCCAGGACAGCTGTACCCGGGTTCCGTGCGCGGAGGTGTTGATCGCGGCCTCGTCGGCCAGCGCCTCCATCAACGGAATCCCGCGACCCCGGGTGCGCGGCGGGGGATCGCTCTGTGGTGTGCGCCACCGTCCGCGGTCGCAGACCTCCACGGTCAGCTTCTGCTCGGCCGGGTGGTAGGCGGCCTGCATGTCGATCGTGCCCGGCCGCTCCGAGAGCAGATAGGCGAACTCGGCGGCGTTGGCCAGAGCCTCGTTGATCGCCAGCACCAAATCGCTGAATCGCACGGCGTCGACTGCGAAGAAGCGCTTGAGCCACTGCGCGAAATCTTCCCGCGCCTGGGCCACTGCGCCGGCCTCGGCGTCGAGGCCGAGTCGCTCGAAGCGCTCGGAGTTGGCGACCTCAGCCGGCGGCATGGAATCGGTCATGGCAGTCGGTGGCTACCCCGCGGAGCACGTTCCTATGCGACCTTCCTACGTGTGGTACGCAGCGAGCGCTTCATCCAGGTTTGGATGCAGACTCACGATGTCGGCGATGCCCACCAGTTTCAGCGGGCGGCTGGTCGCCGGTCCGTCAGCGACGACCCGCAATGGCACGTCCGCGCCGGCCTTGTCCTGGGCGGCCACTAGCACGCCCATCCCCGCCGAGGCCAGGAACTCGACGTCGGTGAAATCGATCACCACTCCGGCGGGCCGCTGGTCCAGTGCGGCGTCGATCGCGGTCGCGAGCCGTGGTGAGGTGAGCATGTCGACAACACCGGACACCGAGACGACGGCCACACGGTCGACCCATCGTTCGGTGACGACACAGTGGGAAGAAGCTGCCGCTCCGGCCACATTCTGTGTGTCTTCGGCTGCTTGCTCGTCCAAGTTTCACCTTCCCATTTCAGGCCGCTCTTCGCTTTCGGCGAGAGCACGTCGAGGCGGACTCCGTGTGCGCTCGCGCAGGCTGCATCCTGAACCCGGCAAGACCAAACTACCGTGGCCGCCTGTTGCGACCGGCCACAGAATAAACCAGGCGGGTTCGAAACGCCCGTAGCATTGCGGGGCAACCAGGCTGAGCACAGGAGGCCCATGTCCACCCAGGCCGCAGATCCGTTGGATGTCGTTGACCAGATCGCGGTGAGTCCCGCGGGCCCTGGAATTGGTGCGTTCTTCGATCTGGACGGAACACTCGTCGACGGTTTCACCGCGACGGCGCACGCGGGTGACCGAATTCGCCGCCGCCAGGCCCGAATTGGTGAGGTGTTCGGTGTGTTCGAGGCGGCCATGCGGTACCGGTTCGGCCGGGTCCACTTCGAAAGCTTGCTTGTTCGGGCGGCGGGCTATCTGCGAGGTGAATCCCTCAAGGAGCTCAACGTCGTCGGTGAGCGCCTGTTCGCCGAGCGTGTGCGCGGGCGGGTGTTTCCGGCGATGCGTGAGATCGTGGCGGCCCATCAGCGCCGCGGGCACACCGTAGTGCTGAGTTCCTCGGCGCTGACCATCCACGCCGAGCCGGTGGCGCGGTTCCTGGACATCGGGCACGTGCTGTGCAACCACTTCGAGCTCGATGAGGCGGGCCGGCTCACCGGCCGCATCGCCAAGCCGGTGATTTGGGGCAGACAGAAGGCTGCTGCGGTCACCGGATTCAGCGCCGCCGCCGGAGTGGACCTGGCGAGCAGCTACTTCTACGCCGATGGCGAGGAGGACGCTGCGCTGATGACCCAGGTGGGTTTTCCGCGACCGGTCAATCCGCGGCGCGGTCTGGCGGTGCTGGCCGCCGAGCGGGGCTGGCCGGTGCTTCGGATGTCGACGCCCGGACGGGGTTTCCTCGGTGGCAAGTGTGGTGTACTAAAATAGAACACGTTTCAGTTAGCTCTGTTGGCCCACCAGGAGCAGGCTATGCACACTCACTTGTGCGACCGATTGGGTATCGAGTTCCCCATCTTCGCCTTCACCCATTGCCGGGACGTCGTCGTCGCGGTGAGTAAAGCCGGTGGGTTCGGCGTGCTGGGTGCGGTGGGGTACACCCCCGAACAACTCGAGATCGAGCTGAACTGGATCGACGAGCACATCGGCGATCACCCCTACGGCGTCGATATCGTCATCCCCAACACCTACGAGGGCATGGACTCGGACATGTCCGCCGACGAGCTGACCAAGACCCTGCAGGACATGGTTCCCCAGGGTCATCTCGACTTCGCCAAGAAGATCCTGTCCGACCACGGTGTCCCGGTCGAAACCAGCGGCGAGGATGCGCTGCAATTGCTCGGTTGGACCGAGGCGACCGCCACCCCGCAGGTCGACGTTGCGCTGCAACACCCGAAGGTCACCATGATCGCCAACGCGCTGGGTACTCCCCCGGCCCGGATGATCTCCCACATCCACGACAAGGGCAGGGTGGTGGCCGCGCTGTGCGGTTCGCCGTCGCAGGCCCGCAAGCACGCCGAAGCCGGGGTCGACATCATCATCGCCCAGGGTGGTGAAGCCGGCGGCCACTGCGGTGATATCGGCTCGATTGTGCTGTGGCCCCAGGTCGTTAAGGAAGTCGCACCGGTGCCGGTGCTGGCCGCCGGCGGTATCGGCAGCGGCCAGCAAATCGCGGCCGCGTTGGCGCTGGGCGCTCAGGGCGCCTGGACCGGGTCACAGTGGGTGATGGTCGAAGAGTCGCAGAACAGTGCGGTCCAGCACGCCGCCTATGCACGGGCCACCAGCAAGGACACCGTGCGAAGCCGGTCCTTCACCGGAAAGCCGGCGCGAGTGCTGCGCAACGACTGGACCGAGGCGTGGGAAGACCCGCACAACCCGCAGCCGCTGGGAATGCCGCTGCAGTACATGGTGTCCGGGATGGCGGTTGCGGCAACTCATAAATTTCCCGACCAGTCGGTGGATGTGGCCTTCAATCCCGTTGGCCAGGTGGTTGGCCAATTCACCAAGGTCGAAAAAGCCGCGACGGTCATCCAACGTTGGGTACAGGAGTACCTGGAGGCGACGGCGACCCTGAACGAACTCAATGCCGTGTGAACCGGAGGGCGCCCAATAACGTGGCCGGCTACGCCCGAATCACACTAGGGCGTCCCGGCTGGCGGGGTGGAACTGAGCGGTCGCTGCGTGAGCAGGAGCAGTGCGTCACTCCCGCTGACCTCCTGGGTCTGCATCGCATGCCAAAGATCGCGCAAATAACCCAATCTGGATGTGTCCGTCGGAGGCGCCGCACTGGTGTCCGGCGGCAGGTTCTCCGGGCTCGCCAGGTGTGGGATTCCTTCGGTCGCGGGGGCGGGCGCCGCTAGCGCGGTCGCCGGGCCTTCCGCGGGAGGCGGCTGTTGTGCCAGCAGGGGCGCCGGGCCTTCCACGAGAAGCGGCTGTGGCGCCAGCACGGTGGCTGGGTTTTCCGCCGGAAGCGGCTGTGGAGCCGGCGGCTGCGCGGGCTCTGCGACCGCCGACGGGGCGGCGGCCAGCAACGTCGCGACCGCGGCAGCGCCGAGGACGGTAGCCGCCTTGGCGACGAGTTCGAACTTCACCGTTGCCCCCTTTGGGTTCTTCCGCAGATCTCACCCGATGAATCCGCTTCGGCCATCGATTCGTTACATCGCGGCCGCGGTGTGCACGTCGCCGAACTCAGCTTGGCCGGCCCCGCTGGTGGTGCTGCAATGTCCCGTTGGTGGTGTAGCCGTGCGGTCAGGGACTTCATCGGTGGGCGAGAGCGCGGTCGGCCAAGGCCCCCATCACCGGGGCGAGCAGCCGCGAATACTGCAACGTGACGTGGGTCATGTCGAGGTAGACCAGGGTGTTGCCGACGACGACCGGACAGCGGTCAGCGGTACAGAACAGGTCGGTGAGGTCGATGTAGCGTCCACCGCCGGCTTCGGTGGCGGCGGTCTCGGCAGCGATGCCGGCTTCATCGACCGACGTCGACCGTGACAGCGTGCACGCCGTCGCGGCGTCGGGGTGGCCGGAAAGACACATGGGAACCGACATACCCGGACTCGGGATCGGCCCAAGCACCAGCACCTCGGAACCGCCATCACGTAGCTGCCCAACGAGGTCGGTCAGGCGTTCGAGCCACTCGGGGCCGTAGGACCGGTAGCCCGTCAACGACTCTTCGACGCCGTACCCCCGCCACATACTCAGCACGACCAGCTGCGGCGGGTCCGCGCGCAACCGGGTGAGCATTTCGGCACGCCAGTGTTCGCAGTGCTGGAACCGTTCAGCAAAGCGTCGCATCGGGTTGGGAATCGACACGTCGAGCAATGGACACGCACCCTTGGTCAACATCTCCATTCGCCAGCGCCGCTGCTCGGCGACCTGCCGGAACGCCGGATTCCACATCGCTGCGTGTGAGTCACCGACCAGAGCCACTGTCGTCGATGAATCGCGATCACCCCACGTGCACTCCGGCTGTCCGCCTTGGAAGAGTGAGCGCAGGCAGCCGTCGAACAACATGACCTGTTGTTCGGCGTCAACATCGGCAAGCGGGGGCTGCAGGTTCGAGGGAACGGAGTTGATGTTTGCCGATGCCGCCACTGCCGCCTGAGCCTGCGCGAAGGTCTGTCGAACCGCCTCGTCGTAGGCGTCGATGTCCGACCCTGCCGGCACCGGCGCCGCCGTGAGGGTCACCGGGGTGGCGGGTTGGCCGGTGGCTGCGGTGCTGGGCACGACGAGCATAAGTGCTGCGCCCACGCAGACCGCGAACGCGGTGGCCGCACCGCCGACGGCCAGACTGCGCCACGCAGAGGTGCGTATCGGACTGGAAAAGCGCAGCGGGTTCTCGAGGTACCGCAAGGTGAGGACGGCCAGCACAACGGAGACCAGGACCGCCGTCAGCCGCTCTGCGAGCCCCAGCGGGTGGCCAACCAGCAGCGGGGCGAAGATCAGGACCGGCCAATGCCACAGGTACCACGAGTACGAGATGCGCCCGATCGCACGCATCCCGGAGAGTCCGAGGACCCGTCCGCAGCCTTGACTGGGAATTGCACAGCCGGCGCCGATCACCAGAGCCGTCCCCAGCGTGGGTAACAGCGCGGCGATCCCGGGATAGGGGGTGCTCGGGCTCAACCGGACACATGCGAGCAGGATCAGCGCCAGCCCCGCCCAGCCCATGACAGCGGCCGGCATCGCCGGCAGGCGGCGCCACTGCGTAGCGGTCAGCGCCACCAATCCGCCGATTGCCAACTGCCAGGCTCGGGTCGGCAACGAAAAGAACGCGATGGCGGGAGTGATGTAGGTGACCACGAACGACACCAGGAACGACAGCGCGGCGATGAACGCCAAGACCGTCAGATAAGGGCGCCGCGAGGAGGTGGCCTCGGTCCGGGTGCGTCGGCGGACCCGGTGGATCAACCACGCCGTCCCGATGATCAATACCGGCCACACCAGGTAGAACTGCTCCTCAACACCGAGTGACCAGTAGTGCTCGAAGGGCGAAGGGACGTAATTGGCGAAGTAGTCGACGCCCTGCATGATGAACCGGTAGTTGCTGACATAGAGGGCGCTGGCGATCCCGTCCCCCACCGCGGTGCGGGCCTGTAGCGGCGGCAACAGGAACGTGGAGCCGATCAACGTGACGACACCGACGGCGGCGGCGGCGGGAAGCAGGCGGCGGGCCCGGGCGCCGTAGAAATTGCGCAGTCGCACGGTGCCGGTGGCACTGGCTTCGCGCCAGAGCATTCCGGTGATCAAGAAGCCCGAGATGACGAAAAACACGTCCACCCCGACGAACCCGCCGTCGATGCCAGGCACGGCGGCGTGAAAAAGGACCACCGCCACCACGGCGACGGCACGTAAACCCTCGATATCCGGGCGGAATTTGCGGTGTCCCGAGTCACGACCCTGGGATTCTGCGGACAGGCTGGTGCTGTCGGCCTGAGACAAGGTCACCTACTTGAAGAAAGAAGACGTGGGCTGGGCTGGGGCATGGTCGCACTCGCGCCGCATCGGAGTTTAGCTTTGCCGGGCCGTGTCTGTGATGAGCACCGGCCGGCAACTGTGTTAGCTCAGCATCGAAGGTCGGGCGATGTGACCAGACCGGGTGAGCGGCCCTGGCGCGTGTCTACGGCTGCCGGGCAACCCGAAGAAGGTCCGTCGAGGGCGACAGACTGATCGAGCCTCGCCCAGGGTGGGCTGGTTACCCTTTGCTGCGCAGGCCGGCGAACCCGCCTCCGCGTGCCTGCCCCTTAACTGGAGAGCCGGATGTGCCCTCACGCCTGGATGATGATCGGGTCTCCGACACCGACGGTGTCGAAATACCAGGCGGCGTTGTCGGGACTGAGATTGATGCAGCCGTGGCTGACGTTGGCGTACCCCTGCGATCCCACCGACCATGGTGCCGAGTGGACATAGACGCCACCCCAGGTCACGCGCACCGCGTACTCGCCGTCGATCAGGTAGCCCTCCGGGTCGTCGAGCGGGATCCCGATGGTGCGGGAATCGAAGGTGAGGTAGCGCTCCTTGGCCAATGCGGTGAAGGTGCCCGTCGGTGTCGGGAACTTCGGCTTGCCCATCGATGCCGGCATCTGGCGCGCGACTTCACCGTCGATGCTGACGGTGAACGTGTGGGCATCGATATCGGCCACGCTGACCACTGACGATCCGGTGCGGAAGCTGGTCGCGAATCCGCCGACCGATACCGAGATCGGTGAGTGCGCGGGGAAGAACTCGGCGGGGGTGAACTGCACGACGTTGTCAGCGAGCCAGCTGAACGCGCCGGCCGAGGCGGGCAAGCCCGCCGCCTCGATGGCGATCGAGGATTCGGCGGCACGCCGATTGGGCACCGCCTCGGCGAAGGTCACCGTCACCGGATGGGCGACCCCGACGGTCTGACCGGATGCCGGGGACACCGTGGCGATGGCGGCCGGCAACGCAGCTCCGGCTGCAGCCGTGGTGACGGTGCCGGCGGTCGTCAGACCGCACAGCACCAGCACGGAGCCGATCACCGCGGCGACACGCGGTCGACGGGTTTGCTGTGGGTGGGTGCTGGGCACGTTGCCATCCTAGTTCGTGGCGCTGTCTTCCCGCCGGGAATGCAGGTCAATCAGCTAATCCAAAAAAGCCTCCGACCGTTTATCGGAACGCGCACCCGCAACGTTTCACGCGACGTCGGCGCGGAACGTGGCCGCCACCCGGTTGACGGCCAGCAGGGCGTAGCCCATCGCCAGCACCGCAGCGGCGAGGACACCGATGTTGAACGCCACCGTGCCCGGTCCGACCGTCGCGGGATCCAAGAAGAAGTACGGCGCCCGCCGCCCCGCAGTGTTGAGCACCAGCAGCGCCAGCGCGAGGTATGCGGCCGGATAGAGCAGCCAGGCCAGCGGATGCCACCACGTGACCCGGGGCAGCCCGCGGCCCACCAGGAGCCAGTCGGCCAACGCCAGCGCGGGCACGACGACGTGCAGCAGAAAATTGGCCATCGTGTAGCCCATGCTGTGGCCGGTCAAGAACAGATTCCAGACCACACCGGCCAGTACGACATAGAGCACCACCGCTCCACGCAGCCCGACCCGAGAATCGGCCCGCGGGGACACCATCGTCCACAGGTAGTAAGCCGCGGCCAGCAGATTGACCTGGTAGGTGAACGTGATCAGGCGCCACCACAAGCCCCATCGCGAGGTGGTGGCGACGGCTACTAGGGAGATCACCACGGCGATGACGATCGCCAGACGCAGCGCGATGCGCAGCGCCGTAGGGTCACCGGACTTCGCAGGCTGGCTCACCTCAGCGAGAGTATTCGCGGGGTCCGTGTCCCGCCCGTGCTCACTGCGCGATGACGCCATGCCGTCGGTGCTGTTGGGGCGCACGATGGGCGCAGGGGTTGGCCCGAGCTCCCCATCGGTGCCGCGATGCCATGGGCTTTGCGGGCGTCGCCCAGGCCAGAGCGCGATACAACGGCGGCCGAGTTTTGTGCGCACAGGCCAAAAACAGGCAAAAGGTGGAAATATGGAAAAAAGTGGCAAATGCTGCTTGAAGCTACCGCTTAGTCGGTAAAGTGCAAATCCATTATGGCTGCAAGGCATCGTGCAGAGGGGCGGGGTAAAGCTGACGCGCGGCGCAGCGCAAGCCGGCGCCACGGGCAGCAACGCCGCCACGACGTCTCCGTCTGGCTTGGCGCCGGTGCTGTCGCTTTTGGGGTGTGCGCTTCGGTGGCCGGAGGCTGCGGCGTAGCCCACGCCGATTCCTCGCCGGGGGAATCTGCGTCGGGTGGCAGCACCTCCGGTTCTGCGGGCGCGTCCTCCCCGAGTGCTTCGTCGTCTGGTGACGACCGCGGGACCGGGTCTGCGTCGGAACCGTCGCGCGGCTCGAAAGCATCGAACGACGACGATTCCGATGTGGGAGGGGCGGGCTCGGAGGCTTCGCTTTCCGCCGACAGTGACGGTGATTCGGACTTGGGTCAGGACCTTTCCGAGAGTGATCCCACCGATCCCGAGGTGGAGTCGGACGGCGATGTCAGGTTGGACGCCGAGGTTGAGCCGGACGGCGATGACGAATTGGATGCGGACCCGGGGTTGGGTGGCGATGTCGAGTCGGATGTCGAGTCGGATGCGGATACCGGCGTCGAGTCGGACAGTGCCGAGTCGGACAGTGCCGAGTTGGACAGTGCCGAGTTGGACAGCGTCG
>CAZLTV010000002.1:27752-86358 GCA_964562545.1 uncultured Mycobacterium sp.
CGTCGAGTCGGACGCAGGCACGGAGTTGGACCGCGAGGGGAAATCGGGCACTGGCCTCGAGTCGACCGGTAGCGCCGCCTCCGATATCGCCGGTGACGGCCCGGTCTCCCAAGCAGTAGAAACTTCCGGAGACTCGGCGCAGACGACAACGCGGACAGCCCCCGTGAGATTCGAAGAAATGGCGACATCCAGCTCCAGTAGTGTTGTCACCCGACCTCTTTCCGCCTCGGCGGCCGCCGCGTCGGACACGCCCCGGGAGCAGCCTGCAGTCGCCGCGGCTGCGCTTTCCGGCGAAGTCGACTTTCTGCTCGCGTTACCGTCGGTGCTGGCAAGCCTTCTCTCCCAGTTTCAGGCTGCGGTCGCGCCCATCGGCGTGCTGGACCTCCCGATCAAACTCAGTGTTGAGGAAGTGCTCACGTCGTGGGTCACTAATGAGTGGCGGGGACGACCGCTGATTGGCGACGGCGCCGACGGGACCGCGGATAGCCCGGACGGCAAGCCCGGGGGGTGGTTGGTCGGCAACGGCGGTGACGGCTATTCGCCGCCGGAAGGCTCAGGCGAAGATGGCGGTAAAGGTGGGGCGGCCGGCATCATCGGCAACGGTGGGGCCGGCGGCAATGGAGGGTCAGGTGGAACCGCTCTCGGCCTCGGCCTCAACGGAACTGCGGGCGGTACCGGCGGTACCGGTGGTTCGGCGTTCCTGATCGGCAACGGTGGGGCCGGCGGGTCGGGTGGGGCTGGCGGAGTCGGCTCACTCACGCGCGGAATTGGTGGCAACGGTGGTGACGGCGGTGGCGGCGGCTTCGCCATGGGCGGTGGCGGCGACGGCGGTGACGGTGGCACCGGCGCTGCCGGAGGCAATGGCGGTAACGGCGGTCAGGTGCTCAGCGTCGGAGCCGGATACTTCATCCCGGTGTATCTTCCCGGAACTGTCTACGGCGGTGACGGCGGTAGCGGTGGTGTCGGACTCAGCGGCGGCGGCGGCAACGGTGGTGACGGCGGCATCGCGATCAACATCGAGTACGCCCCCTTCAGCACCGTGGTCAATATTGTGGCCTATCTGATGTCGACTACAGGGAATCCCAACCAGGCGATCGGCGGTGCCGGTGGCGCCGGCGGAAACGGAACCGCGGCCGGCGGAGCCGGTGGCAAGGGCGGCGATGCCTATAACCTGTGGGCCGCGGTTTCCGATATTCCAGGCCAGGCCACCGGTGGTGCCGGTGGCGACGGCGGCGACGCCTCGAATGCGCTGGGGCCCGGCGGACTGGGCGGCGGCGGCGGTGACGCATACGCGTTTGACGACTTCAGGATCGGTGGTGCCGGCGGCAACGGCGGCGACGCTGGCACGTTGGGTATTCCAGGAATATCGGGTGGCAGCGGTGGGGTCGGAACGATGCCGACCGGCCTCAACATCATGATCGATATTCTGGAATTCCTGTTCACCCTGTGACCGTAGTGATCGTCGAAAAGCCCTGAAGGAATTGCTGTATCGAAGGACAGGGTGGCCGGTGCGCTACCACGTGCCAGGGCATCTCGACATCAACCTCGGGTACGCGTCAATGTCACGCATCCAAGCGGGTGAAACGATTCCTCTGATACTGCTCGACACAAGCCTGACGCCGGGTCTTGCCGCTGGTGGTAACGGGAATCGAACCAGGGGCCACCAGCACCAGATCTAAGACACTCAGGCCGTGCGACTGTGAGATCGCCGAGGTGATCTCACGCTTCACAGCGGCGAACTGGTCCGCGGAGTTGTTGCGCCCCTTGAACTCAATAACCGCGACCAACTGCTCCACGCCTTCGTCAGGGATCGCGATAGCTGCCACGCGCCCCGCCGTGATTTCCGAGATCGTCGCCTCGATGTCGTCAGGGGCATGGTTGCGCCCGTAGACAATCAAGAGATCTTTGATGCGACCCACGATGAAAAGCTGACCGTCGGAGATGAATCCGAGGTCGCCGGTCCTGAGCCAGGGGCTCTCAGGGGTTCCGCTGGAAGGGTCTACGAGAGTCGCGCGGAACACTCGCTCACTGTCTTCGGGCTTGTTCCAGTAGCCCACACCGACGTTGTCGCCGTGAACCCAGATCTCGCCGGTCGTGCCGTTGGCACGCTCAGTGCAGGTGTCGGGATCAACGATGCGCACCATGGGAGTTTGCGGCGACAGCGGAGTGTCATAGGCAACCAGCGGAGTGCCTTCACCGCCGGCGCAACGCGTGGGCTGGCCGGCGGCCAGGCTCTCCGAGTCGAAGTACACCATCTTCGGTGGTAGTCCCGGCCGGCAGGTCGCCACGTACAGCGTCGCTTCGGCAAGTCCATAGGAGGGCTGTATCACTCGCTCGTCGAGATTGAAGCGTGCGAACCGCTCGGCGAAACGCTTGAGGGTCATCGGCTGCACACGCTCGGCGCCGCTTTGGATTATGAACACGTCGCTGAGGTCGCGCTCGGCCATGTCGGCATCCGAGGTTTTGCGTGCCGCCAGCTCGAATGCGAAGTTCGGCGCCGAGGTGAACGCCTGAGAATTGCTCGCCAACAGCTGCATCCAGCGTGCTGGCCGCTCCAGGAAAGACACTGGACTGGTGAGCACAGTGCTGAATCCGCCATAGATCGGAGTACATATGCCCATGATCAGCCCAAGGTCGTGATAGAAAGGCAGCCACGACACCACGGTCATGTCCGGCGGGGCCACCCCGCCATGATCTACCGCATAGTCGGAGGTGATCTGTTGAATGTTGGTCAGCAAGTTCTTGTAGGAGATCATCACCCCAGCTGGATGGCGGGTCGATCCCGAGGTGTACTGCAGATACGCGGTGCTCTGGTAATCGTCGGATTCGTCAGCGTCGTACCCGCTGCGAGATCCTAACGGGGCGTTGAGTTCCAACCGGTCGACCTCAATGACGGACGGAGAGGTCAGGTCCGGCCGAGATGCAACCCGACTGGCGACATCGCCGGCGACCGGCGAAGTCGTCAGAACCGCTGTCGGCGCGGAATCTCGCAGAACGGAATCGACACGTTCGTCGGCTACCCCACCGAACGGCACCGACAGCGGCACGGCGATCAGCCCGGCCTCCAATGCTCCCAGGAAACCGACGATGTACTCGAGGCCTTGCGGTGCCGATATCACCGCCCGATCACCTGGTGAGGCACAGAGTCTCAGCTCGCGGGCGACATTGACCACCTGCCGGTACAACTGTGGCCAGGTCAGTGTTTTGGCAACGCCGGCCGGGTCCTGGTCGTAGTCGACAAACGTGAAGGCGGTGTCGTCGGGCTGCAGGCTGGCGCGTTCGCGCAGCAGAGCCGGAAGCGATGTTTCTGCGACCTCTGTCACGCGAAGCAAATTACCGCAGCTGCAGCCGTCGCATGCTCGAAAACAGAAGTTAGGCAGTATCGGAAGGCATCGGAGAGCATCGGCGGGGTCACGCCGACCCAGATCTCTGATTGCCCGTCAGCTGCGGCGTGAATACTTGACCCGGGATGCCTGTGTCTGCGTCAATTGAGGCTCTGCCCTGGGCCGGGGAGCCAGAGCAGGAGTCAAGCAGCGACTAGCACAGTCGTTGTTGTGAGGAGGCAGAATGGCTTCATTCGGTGCTTTCCCTGGTTGCGCGAACGCCGCAGATCGGATAGCTACGTCATCCGAGACGACCCGCAGGGCAACCACTCCCATCGCTGTGATCGGCATGGCATGTCGCCTTCCGGGGGGTATCGACTCGCCGGAATCAATGTGGGAAGCGTTGCTGCGCGGAGCCGACATGGTCACCGAAGTCCCGCCTGAACGCTGGGATTACGACGAGTATTACGACCCCGAGCCGGCGGTCCCGGGACGTTCGGTATCGAAATGGGGTGCATTTCTCGACGACGTCGCCGGGTTTGATTTCGAGTTCTTCGGAATCGACGAACCTGATGCGCGCGCAATGGATCCCCAGCACCGCTTGCTGCTGGAAACCTCGTGGGAGGCCATGGAGCGGGCAGGCCTCACTCCGCAGGCGCTGGCAGATTCGCCAACCGGCGTGTTCATGGGGCTCACGCATCATGACTACGAGTCGGTCAGTTCGGACTTCGAAGCGATGGAAGGGCCATACGGATTTCGGGGAAACGGCTTTGCCATGGCATCTGGGCGTATCGCCTACACCTTGGGATTGCACGGCCCGGCGCTCACCCTCGACGCCGCCGGCTCCTCGGGTCTCATGGCGGTGCACATGGCGTGCCGCAGCCTCAACGACGGGGAGAGCGACCTCGCGCTGGCCGGCGGCGCGTATGTGATGCTGGACCCGCGCAGGTACGTTGCAGCCTCCGCGTCGGGCCAGCTATCCCCTACCGGACGCTGCCGCGCATTCGATGCTGCCGCTGACGGGTATGTCGGCGGTGAGGGCTGCGCGGTGGTGTTACTCAAGCGCCTGCCAGACGCTCTAGCCCACGGCGACCGGATCTTGGCCGTCGTGCGGGGTACTTCGGCCAACCAAGACGGCCGCACGGCAGACATCTCGACACCGTCGGCGCCCGCACTGGCCGCGGTGTACCGGTCAGCGCTGCATGCCGCGGACATCGATGCGGGCAGCGTAGGCATGATCGAGACGCACGGATTGGGCAGCCGGGCCGGTGATTGCGTCGAGTACGCCAGTCTGACCGAGCTCTATGGTGTCGACGGACCTTGCGCACTTACCTCGCTGAAAACCAATTTCGGCTACGCAGAATCGGCCTCCGGTGTGCTCGGCATGGTCAAGGCGATTCTTTCGCTGCAACAAGGCACGGTACCGCGGAATCTGCACTTCACCCGGCTCCCCGATGACATGGGTCGTACCGCTACGAAACTCTTCGTGCCGCAGGAGAACACCCAGTGGCCACCTGCCGGTGAGAATCCACGTAGAGCAGCAGTGTCTTCCTATGGTGTATCCGGAACCAACGTGCACGTAATACTGGAGCAGGCCCCGGATCAGGCCATCGGAACGGCGGAACATCACGGTGGGCCAACGGACCTGGAGCACCACATGGCCGAGGTGCCGCTGGTGTTTCCGCTGTCGTCCACGTCGAGTCAGGAGTTAGGTCACGCCGCCGACCGGCTTGTCCATTGGCTCGATGCCCACCCCGAGGTGAACCTTCGTGATGTGGGCTATACCTTGGCACGTCGGCGTGCACACCGACCGGTACGCACCATAGTCGTGGCCGCAGACCGATCGGCACTCGGCGAAGCTCTGCGTGAGGTGGCCGCCGAGCAGGGCGGCTATCGGGCCGCCGTAGGAAATGACGATCGAGGTCCGGTATGGGTGTTTTCCGGGGCCAGGCCGCAACGGGCCGAGACGGGTTACGAACTGCTCACGCAGGAACCGGTTTTCGCCGCAACCATCGCCAAGATCGAACCAGTTGTCCTCGCACAGGCAGGGTTCTCGGTCACCGAGCAAATGCGGGCACGCGAAACCTCGGGCGGCATCGAGCGAAGCCTGCCGACACTGTTCGCCTGGCAGGTCGCCCTGGCAGCGGCGATGGAGTCCTACGGGGTGCGCCCCGGCGCGGTCATCGGGCACGCGGAAGGTGAGGCCGCCGCCGCGGTGGTGGCCGGGGCGCTATCGCTCGAGGACGGGGTGCGAGTCATCTGTCACCGATCCCGGTTGATGTCTGGCATCACAGGCTCAGGTGCCATGGCCTCGGTGGAGTTACCGGCCAAAAAGGTCCTTTCGGAGCTGACGATGCGAGATATCAAGGACGTCGTGATCGCGGTGGTGGCCGCACCGGAAACCACGGTGATCTCCGGGCAGGCCGAGACGCTGCACGGACTGCTCACCGACTGGGCCCAGCGCGACATCGCCGTCCAGGAGATCGAGGTCGAGGTCGCCTCGAATTCGCCGCAGGTGGACCCGATCGTGACGGACCTCGCCGAATCACTCGCCGAACTGAACCCGTTGACACCCAAGGTTCCCTTCTACTCCGCGACCGGATTCGATCCGCGTGAGCAGCCGATGTGCGACAGCCGGTACTGGGTTCAGAATCTCCGTCGGACAGTGCGGTTCGCCGCGGCGGTACGGGCAGCCCTCGAGGACGGCTACCGGGTGTTCGCCGAGATGGCGCCGGAACCGGTACTCACCCGCGCGGTCGCCCAGACCGCCGATAGCCTGGACATACCGATGGCTATGGTTACCGTGCTGCACCGGTCTGGGCGGCTTCATCGAGGGTTGACCGGCTTTCTTGCCGATCTATTCGGTGCCGGAGCCGATGTCGACTTCGCCGTGCAGTATCCCGATGGGGCGCTGGTAGATGCGCCACTTCCGGCCTGGACACACCGCCGGCTGTGGTGGAACGGTGACGGTCAGGGACCGGTGCGCGAAGGCCCAGCAGTGTCGGTACATCCGTTGCTGGGCCCGCACGTTCGCTTGCAGGAAGATCCGGAACACTACGTGTGGCAGGCGCAGGTCGGGACCGACTCGCAACCGTGGCTAGCCGGGTACCGAATCAAGGATGCGGCAGTTTTGCCCGGGGCGGCCCTGTGTGAAATGACGCTGGCAACGGCCCAGGTCGCGCTGGGCGACGCGGCGGAGGTGCACGACCTGCAGTTCGAGCATGCAGTGTTGTTGGCCGAACGCACCGAGCTGGGAGTGTCGACATCGCGGATTTCCCCGCAGGCCGCCGAGTTCGTCGTGGAATCGAATCGGGGCGGCGAGCACACGCGACACGCCAGCGCGAAGATGCGTTTCACGACCGAGGCCCAACCGGACGGCTACGACGTCTCCGTACTGCTCGCCGCCCATCCCCATGCAACGCTCGGCTCCGAGCTACGCAAAGGCCTGGATCGGCGCGGCGTCCATCTCGGTGCGGCGTTCGCCGGGCTTGGCGCACTCCACATCAGCACCGACACCACCGGCTCAGTGTTGGCCGAGATCGCGCTGCCAGGAAAACTCCGTTCGCAGCAGGGCGCATATGGCGTCCACCCCGCACTGCTGGATGCGTGCTTTCAGTCCGTGGGGGCCAGCCCCCACCTGCAGGCAGCGGGTGACGATGTGGCGAGGCTGCCGTTGGGGGCGCGCCGGGTCCGCCGGTACGGTTCCCTGCGCGGCGCCCGGTACTGCTACACGCGGCTCACCAAAGTCGACACTTCGCAGGTCGAGGCCGACCTCGATGTGCTCGACGAGCGGGGCGAGGTCCTGCTGAGGGTTCAGGGGTTGGTCTGCGGCGCCGGGGTATCCGAGAATTCGGGCAACGAGCAGCTACTCAATGAGCGACTGCTGGCCGTCGAATGGCAACAGCGGGAGTTGCCCGACTCCGCATTATCCGGGATGCAGTCGTTGCTGCTGATCGACACCGCGCCTATCCCGAACTCGATAGCCACCGCGGTGCAGGCGGCCTTGAACGGCCGGGGGCCGCAGTGCACCAGCATGCACTGGACCCACCATGACGACCACCCGGTGAAAGCCAGCCAACTCGCCGAGTATCTACGCTCGGGCGGATTCGACGGCGTGGTCTTGCTAACCGGTGCTAAAACCGGCGATGCGGTTCGGTCCCCCCAATCGGGCAGCGACTGTGTGCTGGCCCTGCAGCGCATCGCCGACCAAGTGGTCCGGTCCCGGGGACAGCTGCCGCATCTGTTCGTGGTGACCCGGTCTGCACAGACTGTCCTGCCCGGTGACGTTGCCAATCTGGAACAGGGCGGGCTGCGCGGATTGGTGCGGGTGATCGCCGCCGAACATCCGCATCTGAGCGTGACCCACATCGACATCGACGACCTCACCCACGCCGGGCAGTTGGCCCGTCAGCTGCTCAGCAGTTCGGAGGAGGACGAGACTGCGTGGCGTGGAGGTATCTGGTACGTGGCCCGGATGCGCCCGATTCCATTGCGCCCGCAAGACCGGTTTGCCGCCACTGTTGACCACGAACGCGATGGGATGCGCTTACAGGTCCGTACACCGGGAGACCTGGGGTCGCTGGAATTGGTGTCGCGCCAGCGGACCAGACCGGGTCTCGGACAAATCGAAGTCGCCGTCGCCGCGTCGAGTGTCAACTTCGCCGATGTGCTGATCGCGATGGGCCTGTTCCCCAGCGTCAGCGGAGATTCACCCGAACTCGGCATGGATTTCGCCGGTGTGGTCACCGCCGTCGGGCCGGACGTCAGCGACCATCGCGTGGGTGATCGCGTCGGCGGATTCTCTCCGGGCGGGTGCTGGGGCACCTTCGTCACCTGCGATGCACGCCTTGCCGTGTCCCTTCCGCCGACACTGACCGACCGGCAGGCGGCGGCCGTGGCCACCGCAACCGTCACCGCCTGGCACTGCCTGCACGATCTGGCCGGGATCTGCTCGTCGGACCGTCTGCTGATCCACTCAGCGACTGGGGGGCTGGGCCAGGCCGCGATCGCGGTTGCCCGGCTCGCGGGAGCGGAGATCTTTGCCACCGCGGGCAGTGAACAGCGTCGGCAAGTCCTGCGCGACATGGGGATCAAGCATGTCTATGACTCGCGTAGCACCGATTTCGCCGATCAGATTCGCCGGGACACCGATGGGTACGGCATCGACATCGTGCTCAACTCGCTGACCGGTGCAGCGCAGCGCGCAGGCCTTGGATTGCTCGCGGTGGGTGGTCGTTTCATCGAAGTCGGGAAGCGTGACGTCTACGCGAACACCCACATCGGGCTGTACCCGTTCCGGCGCAATCTCTCGTTCGCATTCGTCGATCTTGCGCTGATGTCGGTCAGCCGCCCCCACCTGGTGGGCCAGTTGCTGCGGACCGTGTTCCGTCTTGTGGCCGATGGCGAGTTGCCGCCCGCGAAGCACGCCGATTATCAGTTGGCGCACACGGCCGATGCGCTTCGGTTGATGGGCTCGGCCCAGCACACGGGCAAACTCGTCATCGATATCCCGCGGGTGGGGCACAGTGCCGTCGTGGTGCCTCCCGAACAAGTACCGGTATTCCGCTCCGACGGTGCCTACCTCATCACCGGAGGGTTGGGTTCCCTGGGGTTGTTCCTTGCCGAGAGGATGGCCACGGCTGGTTGTGGCCGGCTGGTGCTGACGTCGCGGTCTCAGCCGACCCTCAAGGCGCTCGAGACCATCGAGCTGATCAGGGCGATGGGCTGTGACGTGGTGGTGCACTGCGGTGACATCGCCGAGCCCGGAACCGCACAGCAACTGGTGACGGTCGCAACCGCGACCGGGATGCCGGTGCGCGGCGTGTTACATGCCGCTGCGGTGGTCGAGGACGCGGAGTTGGCCAACATCACCGAGGACATCCTCGAGCGCAACTGGCAACCGAAGGTGCTCGGTGCGTGGAACCTGCACACCGCTACGGTCGCCCAGCCGTTGGACTGGTTCTGCTCGTTCACCTCGGTCACCGCGTGGACCGGCGTTGCAGGCCAGGGTGCCTACGCTGCCGCCAACAGCTGGCTCGATACCTTTACGTGCTGGCGTCGCGCTCAGGGCCTGCCTGCGACGGCGATCGCGTGGGGAGCCTGGGGTCGGATCGGCGGCGCCGGGGAATTGGCCGACGACGCGGTGATCGCACCCGATGAGGGCGCATACGCGTTGGAAGCATTGCTGCGACACGATCTCCCATGTCCGGGATATGCGCCGATCCTTGGCGCCACGTGGCTGAGTGCGTTCGCCCAGCGCAGTCCGTTCGCAGAAGCGTTCCGCCACGCCGGCGAAGGCCGAGCCGACACCGGCACGTTGCGCGCTGAGCTCAACAATCTTCCGCGCGCCGAGTGGCCGGCCAGGCTGAGGCGGTTGATCGCCGAGCAGATCGGCCTGATCCTGCGCCGTAGCATCGACCCCGACCGCCCGCTCGCGGAATACGGGGTCGACTCGCTGGGGGCGCTGGAACTGCGAACCAGAATCGAAGCCGAAACAGGAATTCGGCTTGTCCCCAATGACCTCGCGGCGGGCACCATTCGTGGGCTGGCGGAGTTGCTGTGCAAGAAAATGGCACCCGTGGAGGCCGGTTGATCCAGTGACAGGTCCCTGTTTGACGACGTCACCACAAAAGTGACAGCAACGACACATTCTGTTCGTTGCACATTGTGCATTGTCTCGCAGAATTGCCGGTAGCCTGCCCTCGTGGCGGTACGAGGGAAAGAAATGGGACGATGAACGAGGTCGACTTCGAGGTTGCTGTGGGTGAGGCCGCCCAAGACGCAGTCTGGGGCACGCCGCATCCGCTCACTCAGCACCTGGCGGAGGATGATCCGCTGCGGGCGCAGTACCTGCGCGAGTACCAGTCGTCGGTGGGTCGACAGGTGCTGTCGGCGATTACTCGTCTGCAAGCCGGCCACTCATGTCGAAAACACAAGGAGGGCCACCGGCACGAGTGGTGATGGCCGCTTGGCCTCCGGTTCCTGAGCGTCACCACATACAGGGCACCAGGCGATAGCGCACCGTGTTCGTGTACTCCCGGTAGCCCGTCAACTCCTTGTTGAGCATTTGTTCCTCGTCGCGGATCCGGACGGCGAGGACGATGACTCCGGGTACGACAAACGCGAGCGCCCAGAAACTCCCGAGCGCGATAGGTGTGCCGACAAGCATGAGCACGTTGCCCGTATACATGGGGTGGCGCACCAAGCCGTACAGTCCGGTAGACACCACTCGCTGGCCCTTCTCCACCTGGACTGTGGTGGAGGCGTAGCTGTTTTGAACCGCAACGAGCACCACCACGCCCAAGCCGATGCCCACCACGACGCCGCCGGCCACGCTGAGGATCGCTGGCACCGAGGACCAGCCGAAGCGATGGTCGAATCCGCTCACTACACACATTGCCGCCAGCGACAGGTACAACCCGGCCATCACGATTTTCTGCGCGGTACGCCCCTCTGCGACCGGACCGCCCCGTAACCGCCGTTGCAGCGCAGCGGGATTGGTCACCTGCAGGTAGATGCTGGGAGCCCAGGCCGACAGCGCGAACACCGCCAGGAACGCCCAGGCCTGCCAGTAGTCGAAGCTACCCGCAGGCAGAAACACCAGGACGCCGATGGCAATGAACTGACGCAGTCCCGATGTCGCCACGGTGAGAACGGCGCGCATAATCCTCCTTACCGTTGGTGCAGTGCTTGACGCCGGTAACCGCACCGGCCGCGGCGCCGTGTGATCACTGCAGAGGCTGCTTGCCGCCGGGAGCTGTGCTGTACCAGCGCGTGACGTCGTCGCCCGCGTCGTAGCGGGCGAACCACTCGGCAGCCAGTGCCGGGAGCCTGTGGTGGGCGGGATCATGTCCGGGAATCTGGCTGCGCACAACGCCATACGCCGCAGCCAGGCGCTCTCGGAGCCGGACGTTCGGATACACTTTCTGGAGCGGTCCGCAGTCGGGAACCTCAACGGACAGCAGCCTCGACAACACCGGAAACCTCTGTGAGAGGTCCGCGATCAGTCCCCGGCCGCCGGTCATGGACATCGCATCGACTTTTCGTTGCTCCAGCGGAACATGGGCGTTGAAACCCTCGGCGGCCGCCAGCAGCGCTGACCCGATGTGTTTGAACACCGACGGAGCGATCCGCATCCGGTACCAGGGACTGTCGACCAACGCGCCGTAGATGAGCAGCGCTGAGCTGCGATGCTCGATCTCTTCGACGAAGTGCCACAGAAAAAGTGATGCCACCCGGTCATCCCCCGGCGCAAACAACGTGTCGGCGTTGTCGAGCATCAGCTTGAACGATGGCGTGAACGTCGCCTCCACGTCAGCTGTGTAGGCCAGCCGGTATTCCAGTGGTTTGGTCGCGGTCAGCTCGTCGAACAACGCGATGACCTCGTCGAGGGTGTCCTTGAGGTTGGGGTGTCCCCTGATCAGGGCCTTGGCGTGCTGAAGGTGAGCCAGCCGATGCTGACTCTCCTGGCGGGAGAACGTCTGCGCTTCCTCGACGACATCCGGGTCGGCGATCAGCGGAATGGCCTCAGCGATCGTGGCACCGATCATCTTCTCGAATCCGATCGCCAGGAACGACAGCGCGTTGGCTGCGCAGGCAAACGCCGGATTCGACTCGTTCCACAAGAACGGAACATCGTCGTCCTGGAAACCGAAGCGCATCTTTCGCACCTGCAGATCTGTTACCACAGCTGTGCTCCCCAACCTCTCGGCTGTTGCTGGACCGGCAGTGCGCTACGCATCGCCGGCCGGCCCCATGACGGGTACGCCTTCAGCCGACATGGCGGGTCCCCTGACCCGCTGACTCAAACCCGAGACGGTGGGCGCATCGAACAATGCAGACACCGCAAGCTCGCAGCCCAACGCCGTGTTGATCGCGGCGATAGCCCGCATCGCCGACAGCGAGTCGCCGCCGAGGTCGAAGAACGAACCGTGCACCCCGACCGGCGGCGGGACTTCGAGCACCTGGGCATAGATGTCGGTCAGGATCTGCTCGACCAAGTCGCTCGGGTTGTCGAGCCCGCCGTTTGTCCGGACCTGCCCGTTGCGGTGGTCGGCCGAACCGCCGGCCGCGTGCGGGTTAGCCACCAGCCGGCCGTTGCCCAACTCATCGGAAAACCCGAATGACGACAACGGCTGGGCAGGGTCGACCGTCATGGCCATCAGTACCCGATGCAACTGGTCGGTCAGAGCGGTGATGCCGACGTCGTCGAATACATCGGTGCGGTACTGAATGCGAAGATCCAGTTCCTCGCCCGGAACGGCCTGGATCGTCAGCGGGTAGTGGTAGAAGTCGCAAGCAGTGAGGTCGGTGACGGTCAACCCGTCGGGACCCGAGAATGTGGCGGCGTCGGTTGGATAGTTCTCGTAAACGAAAACCGTGTCGAACAATCTCTGCTGACCACTGATGCGATGAATTTCGTTGAGCGCCAGGTGGTCATGTTCGAGCGTGCGGTTGCGGTGGGCCCGCAGCTGGGCGAGCAGTCCCGCCGTGGTGGTTTCGGAGGTGATCGTCGCTCGGGTTGGCACGGTATTGATCAGCAGCCCCACCATTGAGTCCACGCCGGTTACGTCGGCGGACCTCCCCGACACCACGGTGCCGAACAAGACGTCGTTCTGGCCGGTGAGTGACCCGAGCACCTGCGCGAAGGCCGCCTGCAGCACCGTGCTCACCGTTGTCTGCTGTGATCGGGCCAGCTTGTCGATCTCCCTTGTGGACTGCTCGGACAGCCGCAGCGAGGTCACCCGTCGCTGTCCGAGCTCCGGGGGCGTCTGCGCGGCGACCAGCGTCGGGGCGTCGACGCCTGCCAGTGCGACGCGCCAGGCGGCTCGCGCAGCGTCGATGTCGCGTTCACCCAGCCAGCTCAGGAAAGCGCGGTACGGCGCGGGCGCGGGTAACCGCTGCCCGTAATAACCGGCGAACACCTCGTTCAAGAAAACCGCCAGCGACCAGCCGTCCAACACGATGTGGTGGTTGGTCAGGACGAAGTGATGTTCGTCGGGTGCGGTGCGGATCAGGGCGGTCCGGAAAGGGATTTGTGTATCGAGGTCACAGACCGCGGCCCGCTCCGCGCCGGACAGCTGCGCTATCAACTCGTCGATGTGCTGCTCGCCGCTGAAATCGACGAACTGCCAGGGTGCCTGGGGTGATGCCGGGATGACCTGAACCGGATTGTCGAATTGATGAGGAAACCGCGCGGCGAGGTTCGGGTGGCGGCGTAGTGCGGCCTGCACCGCCTCGTGCAACCGTTGCGGATCGAGCCTGCCGCGCAATGTGACGTCAATCTGAGGTGTGTAGACCTCATCGCCGGTGCGGCGGGCAAGGTCAGCATGGTAGAGCAGGCCACGTTGCAGCGGAGTCAGCGGCAGGATGTCGGCGACCGGTACGGTGTGGCAGAGTTCGTCGATTTGGTTCTGCGTCAACCGAACCGGCGCGATGTCGGAGGGTGTTAGCCCTCCCCCGCCGCTTTGTACGTGGGCGCAGATTCCGGTTAGTGCGTCGAACCATAGGTTGCTGAGCCGGTTGACTTGTGTGTCGTCTAGTGCTGAGCGTGCCCAGGTCCATCCGGCGCGCAGGCGGGGTCCGGCGGTGGTGTCCACGGTGCCGGCGTTGAGCTCCACGGTATGTGCCAGCGGAGCCGACAGATTGTGGTGCGGGTTGACGTTCGCCAGACAGTCCCAGCTGATCTGCCAGGCCTCAGCGGGTTTCGCACTGGCCCGGCCTCCGCCGCCGAGGCGGCCTAGGTAGTTGAATCCGATGGAGGGGTCGGGTCCGTCGAGGTTGATGTCGTTGTTGAGGTAGCGCAGTAGTCCGTAGGTGATTCCGTCGGGCACGGTGCGTAGTTGTTCTTTGGCGTTTTTGATCGTTGTGCCTAGCTCGGCGGTGCCGGTTGCCACTTGGGTCCAGTTCGTGTTGCCCAGGGTGAGTGCTACGGGGTATTTGGTGGTGAACCATCCGATGGTGTGTGAGAGGTCGATGATTTCGTTGCCGGTGGTGAGTTCTTCTTGGCGGCCGTGGCCTTCTACGTCGATGGTGATGGGGCCCGGCTCTCCGAGGAATTCGGTTAGTGCGAGTCCGAATGCGATGAGCAGGATGTCGTTGATCCCGGCGTGGAAGGCTGCGGGTACGTCGCCGAGCAGCAGCGCGGTGGTCTCGGAATCCAGCTCGACGGTCAAGCTCCCGGCATCGGCATAGGTGTCTACCGCGGGCCGCACAGCCCTTAGCGGGGCCGGGGCCGCGGTGATCTCGCGCCAGCGCGGTGCGCAGTCGATGATCCGTGGGTGGTGGGCCTGCTCGGCCAGAATGGTCGACCACCCGGCGAACGACATTCCGGGTGTGGGCAGGGTGATGGGTTGTGTGTTGCGGTGTTGGGTCCAGGCGAGGTTGAGGTCTTCGAGCAGGATGCGCCAGGAGACGCCGTCGACGGTGAGGTGGTGGGCGATGAGGATCAGTTCGTTGGTGGGGGCTACCCATAGTGCGCTGAGCATGGTTCCGGTTGTCGGGTTGAGTTGTGCGCGGGCTTGTGCGATGGCGTCGTCGGTGAGGGTGTCGATGGTGTGTAGGCAGTTTCGGGCGTTGACGGTGCCGGGTTCGGGGATGTGTAGTGCCCAGGTTCCGGTGCTGTCGTCGACGTGTAGGCGCAGCATGGCGTGGTGGTCGAGGACGGCTTGGAGCACCGCCAGGACGTCGTCTTCGTCTGCGTCGGCGGGTGCTTGGATGGCCACGGTTTGGTTGAATTCCTTGATCGAGGCGCCCGCGTTTTCCAGACTGTGTAGCCATTCGATGATGGGGGTGGCGATTACGGGGCCGGTGCCTTTGTCGAGGACGACGGTGTTTTGGTCGGCGACGGTGGCGATTTGGGCGAGTCGGGAGACGGTTTGTTCGGTGAAGATGTCGCGGGGTCGGCAGAGGATTCCGGCGGCGCGGGCGCGGGCGACGACTTGCATGGACAGGATGCTGTCGCCGCCGAGTTCGAAGAAGGATTCGTCGGTTCCGACGCGGTCGAGGCCTAGGACTTGGGCGTAGATGTCGGCCAGGATTTCTTCGACGGCGTCGGTTGGTGCGCGGTATTGCTCGGTGTGTTGGTATTCCGGCGCGGGTAGGGCGTGTTTGTCGAGTTTTCCGTTGACGGTCAACGGCATCGTTTCGACCACGACGACTGCTGTGGGGACCATGTATTCGGGGAGTTGTTCGGTCAGGGCGGTCCGCAGCGCAGCGGGATCGACGGTTTGCCCGGCGACTGCGGTGATGTAGCCGACGAGGCGTTTGTCGCCGGGGCGGTCTTCGCGGGCGATCACCACTGCTTGCTTCACCCCGTCGAGGTTGGCGAGTGTGGCTTGGATTTCGCCGAGTTCGATGCGGTAGCCGCGGATTTTGACTTGTTCGTCGGCGCGGCCGAGGTAGCGCAGTTGGCCGTCGGGTCCCCAGCTCATGAGGTCGCCGGTGCGGTACATGCGTTGGCCGGGTTCGCCGTAGGGGCAGGCGATGAATCGTGTGGCGCTTAGTGCGGGGCGGCCGAGGTAGCCGGCGGCCAGGCCGGCTCCGGCGATGTAGAGTTCTCCGGTTATCCCGGGTGGTACCGGGCGTAGCCAGGGGTCGAGGACGAAGAAGCCGAGGTGGCCCAGGGGTACCCCGATCGGGCTGGTGGGGTTGTCGAGGTCGGCGGGGGTGATCTCGCGGAACGAGGCGTGCACGGTGGTTTCGGTGATGCCGTACATGTTGATCAGCCGGGGCCGCACCGGGTGCGCGTCACACCATCGTCGCAGTCGTTGTGGTTCGAGTGCTTCACCGCCGAAAACCACGGCCTCGAGGGCAAGTTCGCGTCCTGATCCCGTGGTGAGCTCGTCTGCGGTCTGCAGGGCGTAGAACGCTGAGGGGGTGTGGCTGAGGATGGTGATCTGTTCGCTGATCAGCAGGGCGTGTAGGTCTTCGGGTGAGCGTACGACGGTGTCGGGGACGATGACGAGTCGGCCGCCGTGTAGCAGTGCTCCCCAGATTTCCCAGACCGAGAAGTCGAAGGCCAGTGAGTGGCATTGCGACCATACCTGTCCGGCGAGTTCAAGGTCGCCGTCGAGGGTGTTCAGCAGCCGGATCACGTTGCGGTGCGGTATCGCCACGCCCTTGGGCGTTCCGGTAGTTCCCGAGGTGTAGATGATGTAGGCGATATCGTCAGGCCCCGGCCCGGCCGGCGTGGCGCCGGGGTCTGCGATGTCGCCGACGTCTGCGAGGTCGTCGAGGACCTGGATGTCGATGGCGGGCAGATCGCAGTCGTCGAGCCGCGGGCGCAACTCGGCCGTGGTCAGGATGGCTGTCGGAGACGAGTCGGTCAGCACGAACTGCATTCGTGCTTCTGGGACCGCGGGGTCGATCGGCACATACGTTGCACCGGTTTTCACCACCGCCAGCATCGCCACGACCGCCTGCGCCGAGCGCGGCACCAACAACGCCACCCGTTGACCGGCACCCACACCCCGGCCGGCCAACACCGACGCCAACCGCGACGAGGCCTCATCGAGCCCGCGGTAGGTCAACGACTCGACACCGAAGCTGACCGCCACCGCATCCGCATCACGCGCCACCTGCGCAGCGAACCCACCGGCAATCGAACCCACACCACTGTCGGACCCACCCAACCCCGCACGATTACCCCACTCATCGAGCAACACACGCTCACCACTGTCGAGTAGGTCGACCGACGACAACCGCCGAGACGGATCGGCGACCATCTCGGACAGCACCCGTTGCCAGCGCTCCACCAGCTTTTCGACGGTGGTGGTGTGGAATACGTCGGTGCGGAACTCCACAGCCCCGGCGATCCCGGCGGGTGCTCCGGCGTCGTCCCAGCGCTCGGCCAGGTTGAAGGTGAGGTCCAATCGGGCGGTCTTGGTATCGACCGGCATCGGGGTGACCTGCAGTTCCCCCAAGGACAGTCCGGCGGTCTCGCTGTCCTGCCAGGCGAAGTTCTGCCACGCCAACAACACTTGAACGAGCGGATGGTGGGTCATGCTGCGCGACGGTTTGAGCCGCTCAACAAGAACTTCGAAGGGGACGTCTTGGTGCTCGTAGGCTGCCAGGCTGCGCTGGCGCACCTGGGTCAGTAGCTTGGCGAAGCTGGGATCGCCGGTCAGGTCGACGCGCAGAACCAGAGTGTTGGCGAAGAATCCGACCAACTCGTCAAGCGCGGGATGACCGCGCCCCGCGATCGGGAAGCCCACTGCCACATCGGCTCTGCCGCTGAGGGTTCCGAGCAGCGTGGCCAGGGCGGCCTGAATGACCATGAAGCTGGTCGCATTGTGCTCACGAGCTACCCGGGCGATTTGCTGCTGCAGCTCGGCGGGCCACGACACGTCTAGTCGTGCGCCTCGATAGTCAGCCACCTCTGGGTAGGGACGGTCGGTGGGCAGCCCCAACTGCTCGGGCAATCCGGACAGCGCATCCTCCCAGTACGACAGTTCCGCGCCGATTCGGCTGTCCGCGTCCGCCAGGTCGCCCAGCTGAGCTCGCTGCCAAAGCGTGTAGTCGGCGTACTGCACGGCGAGATCGGCCCAACCAGGTTCCTCTCCCTTGCTGCGGGCGGCGTAGGCGACACCCAGATCGCGCACCAGCGGCGTCACCGACGCGCCGTCGGCGGCGATGTGGTGTACGACGGCGACCAGGACATGCTCATCGGGTGTCAGCCGAAACAGCCTTGTTCGCAACGGTATTTCGGTGCCGAGGTCGAATGTGTACCGCACCATCTCATTGACGGCTTGATCCAGCCGAGCCGGCGACCAGCTGGTGCAATCCACGACTTCCCAGCCGAAGTCGGCGTGGTCATGGGACACCACCCGCTGTTCAGGGATTCCGTCCACTGCTGGGAACAGGGTCCGTAGGCTCTCCTGCCGGCCGACCACATCGGCGAGCGCGGTGCCCAATGCGTCGGCGTCTAGCGCGCCGTCAAGCCGCAACGCCACGGCGATGTTGTAGATCGGTGAGGGGCCCTGCAGTTGATCGATGATCCAAAGCCGGTTTTGTGCAAACGACAGCGGGACGATGTCGGGCCGTGGGCGGGCGACCAGCGGCTCGAATCCCCCCGTATGGTCTCTGTTGATTCGGTGTGCCAACTGGGCGACCGTGGGAGCTTCGAACAACGCGCGCACCGCGATATCGGAGTCCAGCCGAGTATTGACCGCAGCGATCAACCGCATGCCCGACAACGAGTCGCCGCCCAGATCGAAGAAGGACTCGTCGATCCCGACGAGCTCGACACCGAGAACCTCGGCGAATATCCTGGCCAGGATCTCTTCGGTGAGGTTGGTGGGGGCGCGGTACCTGCTGGCATCTTGATAATCCGGTGCCGGCAGAGCTCGCCTATCCAGCTTTCCGCCGACCGTTAACGGCACCGACTGCAGGACCATCACCGCGGACGGAACCATGTATGCGGGCAAACGTTCGGACAGCGTGGCGCGCAGTGCGACCGGATTCAGCTCGGCAAGGGCGGCGGTGACATACCCCACCAGACGCTGGTCTCCGGGGCGGTCTTCGCGGGCGATCACCACCGCCTCGTCGACCCCGTCGAGCCCGGCCAGAACGGCTTGGATCTCGCCCGGCTCGATGCGGTAGCCGCGGATCTTGACCTGCTCGTCCGCGCGTCCGAGGTACTGGAGCTGGCCGTCGTGCCGCCAGCGCACCAAGTCCCCGGTGCGATACATGCGTTCACCGGGGCGGCCGAAAGGCGAGGCGACAAACCTGGAGGCCGTCAAGCCGGATCGCCGAACATACCCGACACCGACGCCGCGGCCGGCCACGTACAACTCCCCGACCACGCCCTGCGGCACCGGCTGCAGCTGTTCGTCGAGAACGAACAGGGCCGCGGTCGGGACAGGTCCCCCGATCGGTGCCACACTGGACCCCACCGAACCGGCGGTCAGAGGTCTGCTCATGGAGGCATACACGGTGGCTTCGGTAGGGCCGTAGGCGTTGATCACGACCCGGCCCGGAGCCCACCTGTCCACGGTCTCGGCCGGACATGCCTCGCCGCCGAGCAGCAGTGCCACCGACTCCAGCCCCTGGGGGTCAAGGGCGTTCACCGCCGAGGGGGTCTGGGTCAGCACAGTGACCCGTTCGGCGAGAAGCAGTGCGTAGAAGTCGTGCGGTGAGCGGACGACCGCATCGGGCACGACCACCAATCGCCCGCCGCCCAACAGCGCAGCCCAGATCTCCCACACCGAGAAGTCGAAAGCATACGAGTGGCACTGTGTCCACACCTGGGAAGCGGGCAGGCTCGGCGGCTCAGAGTCGGCGAGATGAGTAAGGTTGCGGTGGGTGATGGCAACCCCTTTGGGGGTGCCGGTTGTCCCTGAGGTGTAGATCAGGTAAGCGATCTCATCCGGGTCCGGCGGCGGTATCGGCGGGCTGAATCGATCGGCGGCATCGGTGATCTCGAGGTCGTTGATATCGACGACGGTGATGTCGTATCCGGCCAGTCGCGGTCGCAGATCAGCCGAGCACACTGCGGCGGTGGGGGCGGCATCGGTGAGTATGAAGCCGACCCGCTCTTGCGGGAGGGCGGGGTCGATGGCCAGGTAGGCTGCGCCGGTCTTCAGCACCGCCAGCATCGCCACCACGGCCTCGGCAGAGCGCTCCAGCAACAGTGCAACACAGGCGCCGTGGCCCACGCCGGCTCGAGACAATCGGTGCGCGAACCGGTTCGAGGACTCCTCGAGCTCCTGATAGGTCAGTGACAGGTCTTCCGCACTCAGTGCCGTCGCGTCCGGGGTGCGCCTCGCCGCAGCGGCGAACAACTCGGGTACCGAAGCTGCGGTCGGCGCGGGTTGGGTCAACATCGCGCGATTGCCCAGGTGGTCGAGACGGCTGCGCTCAGCCTCGTCGAGTACGTCCACCGCCGACAGCCGTTGTTTCGGGTCGCTGGTCATGGCCACCAGTACCCGTCGCAACCGCTCCATCAGCATCTCGATGCTGGACTCGTCGAAGACGTCGGTGCGGTATTCGACGAGCACTGCGATTCCCGTGGGATCGCCTGCTTTAGTCCATCGCTCGCTGAATGAGAACGCTAGGTCCACTCGGGCGGTGTCGGTGTCCAGCGGAAGCTGGGTGATTTCCAGATCGCCCAATGCCATGACGACGTCGTCGCTGGCCTCCGAGGGCAGGTTTCGCCAATCCAACATCACCTGGACCAGCGGATGATGGGTCAGCGATCGGGTGGGGTTGAGCCGGTCGACGACCACTTCGAAGGGAACATCTTGGTTTTCGTAGGCGCCCAGGCTTCGCGCGCGCACCCTGGCGAGCAATTCGGCGATGGTGGGATCGCCAGTCAGGTCGACGCGCAGAACCAGAGTGTTGACGAAGAATCCGATCAAGTCGTCCAGAGCTGGGTCACGTCGGCCACCGATCGGGAAGCCCACCGCGATGTCAGAACTCGCACTGAGCTTCCCCAGCAACGCGGCCAAAGCCGCCTGAACCAGCATGAAACTCGTCGCGTTGTGTTCCCGAGCAACTCGAGAGATTTTCTGCTGCAACCCGATCGGCCAGTGCATCGAAAAGCTGGCACCCAGCTGATCAGCCGTCGGCGGATACGGTCGGTCGGTCGGTAATTCCAGCCGGTCCGGCATACCGGTCAACGTGTCAACCCAGTACGCCAGCTGGCTCGCTACGAGACTGGACTCGTCGTCGAGGTCACCGAACTGCGCACGTTGCCACAACGTGTAGTCGACATACTGCACCGGCAGGTCATCCCAGAACGGTGCCATACCTGCGCTGCGGCACACATAGGCGATACCGAGGTCGTTGACCATCGGGCCGACAGACAAGCCGTCCGCGACGATATGGTGGGCGACCGATACCACCACGTGGTCGTCATCGGCGATCCGGAATAGCCTGGACTGCATCGGAATCTCGGTTGCCAAGTTAAACGGATGGCGGGTGATCGCGCGGATCGCATCGTCCAGTTCGGCATTCGACCATCCGCCGGCATCGACAACCTCCCAGCCGAAATCGGCCTGCTCTGCCGGTACAACAAGCTGCCGAGGTATTCCGTCGAGCGCCACGAACGTCGTGCGCAGGCTCTCGTGGCGTGCCACCAGATCGGCGAGTGCCGCCCCCAGTGCCTCGGTGTTGAGCCGGCCCTTCAGTCGCAGACCGACCGCCATGTTGTAGGTCGGCGAGGGGCCCTGCAATTGGTCGAGGAACCACAACCGGTTTTGTGAGAACGACAGCGGAATCACCGCGGGCCGTTCCCGGGCCGTCAACGGCTCGAGGCGGCAGTTGTCGGAACCGATCCGGGGAGCCAAGGTGGATACCGTCGGTGCTTCGAAGAGGGTGCGCACCGACAGGCCAGCATCCAGACCGGAGTTGACGGCCGCGACCAGCCGCATGGCCGATAGCGAATCCCCGCCAAGATCGAAAAATGACTGATCGACACCGACTCGTTCCACTCCCAACACCCGGGCATAGATGCCGGCCAGAATCTCCTCGACCGCGGTGGAGGGGGCACGGTAGCTGTCGGCGTCGCTGTAGTCGGGGGCCGGTAGGGCCCGCCTGTCGAGTTTGCCGTTGACGGTCAGCGGCACGGCGTCGATCACCATGATTGCTGCCGGGATCATGTACTCGGGCAGCCGCTGGGCCAGCGATGCACGCAATGCGGCGGGGTTCAGCGGCCCAGCCGAACCGGTGCCAGTCGCGGTAACGTAGCCCACCAGCTGTTTGTCGCCGGGCCGGTCCTCGCGAGCGATCACGACGGCCTGCTCGACCCCGTCCAACTCATTCAACACCGCCCGGACTTCCCCAAGCTCTATGCGGTACCCGCGGATCTTGACCTGTTCATCGGCTCGTCCCACGTACCGCAGCTGGCCGTCGGGGCCCCAGAACACCAAATCGCCTGTGCGGTACATGCGCTCACCCGGTGCCCCGAACGGACACGCAACAAACCGCGATGCGCTCAGCCCCGCCCGGCCCAGGTACCCATAGGCCAGACCCGAACCTGCCACGTAGAGCTCGCCGACGACGCCAACGGGAACGGGGCGAAGCCACGCGTCGAGAGCCATGAACGCCAGATGTGCCAGAGGCACCCCGATCGGGCTGACGGCGCTGTTGAGATCGTCGGTGGTGATTTCACGGAAGGATGCATGCACCGTCGTCTCGGTGATGCCATACATGTTGACCAAGCGGGGAGCGTGCGGATGCCTGCTCATCCAGTCCTCGAGGCGCAGCGGCTCGAGAGCTTCGCCTCCGAACACAACGGCATTGAGTTCGAGCCTGCTGTCCGACTCTGAGGCCAGCGCATCGGCGGCTTGCAGCGCGTAGAAGGCAGACGGGGTCTGGCTCAGAATGTCGACCTGTTCGGCGACGAGTAAATCGCGAAGATCCTCCGCCGAACGCACTACCTGGTCGGGCACCATCACCAGTCTTCCGCCATTGAGCAGCGGGCCCCAGATCTCCCATACCGAATAGTCGAATGCCAGTGAGTGGCACTGGCTCCACACCTGTCCGGTCAGATCCATGTCAGATCCGAGGGCGTCCAGCAATCCGATTACGTTGCGATGGGGAATCGCGACGCCTTTTGGGGTCCCGGTGGTCCCTGACGTATAGATGATGTAGGCGAGGTCATCCGGATCCGGTGCTGGCAACGCGGCGGTGGGTTGGGTTTCGATCGCGGGGTCATCGACATCGATGATCTGGATATCGTGTCCCGCCAGCCGAGGAGCCAGCTCCGCTGTGGTGATCACAGCGATCGGCTTGGCATCGTCGAGCACGAACTGGGCTCGTGCAGGGGGCGCCGCCGGATCAATCGGCACGTAGGCAGCACCGGTCTTGGCCACCGCCAAAATGGCGACGACGGCGTCAGTCGTTCGTGGCATCAGCAGGGCGATCAGCTCGCCGACTTGTGCGCCCCGGCTAGCTAGCAGGTGTGCCAACCTGCTCGACTTCTCATCAAGCTCGTGATAAGTCAACGACGACTCGCAACCCGTGAGCGCGACTGCCTGCGCAGCGCCCGTCACCTGCTCGGCGAACACCGATGGAATCGACCTTTGCGTCTGCGTGTGACGGGTCAATACATTGCGGTTGCCCCATCTCTCGAGGCGGGCTAGCTCACCGTTGTCCAACAGGGTCACCGACGACAACGGCAGATTAGGGTCGGTCGTCATGGCGATCAGCAGCCGTTGGAAGTGCTCGATGAGGGTGTCGACGTCATCCGAGTTGAACACGCCGGTGTCGAACTCGACGCGCAGCCGCAGTTCGGTTCCGGGCATGGCCTGAATCGCCAGCGGGTAGTGGTTGTATTCGCGGTGGGTGAAGCCGGTGACGGTCAGTCCGTCGGTGCCCGCGAGTTTGGCCGCGTCGACCGGATAGTTCTCGTAGACGAAGAAGGTGTCGAACAGCTGATCCTGACCTACAGCGCGGTGGATTTCGTTGAGCGCCAGGTGCTGGTGCTCGAGCGTGTGGCTGTAGGAGTCCTGCAGTTGGCCGAGCAGGTCGGTGGTGGTGGTTCCGGCGGTGGCGGTTGCCCGCACCGGGACGGTGTTGATCATCAGGCCCACCACCGAGTCCGCGCCGAGCATGTCGCTGGGGCGCCCCGAGACGGTCGTGCCGAAGGCGACATCGTGCTGACCCGTCAACGACATCAGCAGCTGCGCGAACGCACCCTGCAGCACCGTGCTGACGGTGGTGTGGCAGGTGCGCGCCAGCTCGCCGAGGGCTTGGGTGATCTGTTCGGACACTTCGTAGGACGCGACTTCCCGGCGCGCGTCGTCGGCCTGGCCGGCCAAGCCGACCAGAGTCGGAGTATCGAAACCCGCCAGCACCTGCCTCCATGCGGCGCGGGCGGCGTTCAGGTCGCACCCGCTCAGCCAACTGACGAACCGGCGGTAAGGGACCGGCGCTGGGAGCCGGTGTCCGTAGTAGCTGGCGAAGACCTCGCCGAGCAGAATCGGTATCGACCAGCCGTCCAATACGATGTGGTGATTGGTCAGCACCAGTCGGTAGCGATCTGGTGCGGATTGGATCAGCACCGCCCGAATCGGTGGCTGGGTGGCGAGATCGCAGATTGCGGCGCGTTCGGCCGCACAGATCAGCTCGATCTGGTCGTCGGCCGCCGGGCTGTTTGCGCAGTCTTCGGCCAGATCGACGTAGCGCCACGGCACCGTTGGATCGGCCGGGATGATCTGAACCGGCTGGTCGAACTTGCCGGAGAATCGCGCGGCCAGGTGCGGGTGGCGACGCACCACCGCCTGCACCGCATCGCGTAAGCGGTTCCGATCGAGCGGCCCCCACAGCGAGACGTCCAGCTGAACCGCATAGACATCGTCGCCGTGCTGCGCGGTGCTGGCGTGGTACAGCAGCCCCTGCTGCAGCGGAGTCAGGGGTAGTACGTCAGCTATCTGCATACTGCCGCTGGAGTTCGTCGATTTGGTGCTGACTGAGGCCCACCGCGATGTCGGAGGGTGTTAGCCCTCCCCCGCCGCTTTGTACGTGGGCGCAGATTCCGGTTAGTGCGTCGAACCATAGGTTGCTGAGCCGGTTGACTTGTGTGTCGTCTAGTGCTGAGCGTGCCCAGGTCCATCCGGCGCGCAGGCGGGGTCCGGCGGTGGTGTCCACGGTGCCGGCGTTGAGCTCCACGGTATGTGCCAGCGGAGCCGACAGATTGTGGTGCGGGTTGACGTTCGCCAGACAGTCCCAGCTGATCTGCCAGGCCTCAGCGGGTTTCGCACTGGCCCGGCCTCCGCCGCCGAGGCGGCCTAGGTAGTTGAATCCGATGGAGGGGTCGGGTCCGTCGAGGTTGATGTCGTTGTTGAGGTAGCGCAGTAGTCCGTAGGTGATTCCGTCGGGCACGGTGCGTAGTTGTTCTTTGGCGTTTTTGATCGTTGTGCCTAGCTCGGCGGTGCCGGTTGCCACTTGGGTCCAGTTCGTGTTGCCCAGGGTGAGTGCTACGGGGTATTTGGTGGTGAACCATCCGATGGTGTGTGAGAGGTCGATGATTTCGTTGCCGGTGGTGAGTTCTTCTTGGCGGCCGTGGCCTTCTACGTCGATGGTGATGGGGCCCGGCTCTCCGAGGAATTCGGTTAGTGCGAGTCCGAATGCGATGAGCAGGATGTCGTTGATCCCGGCGTGGAAGGCTGCGGGTACGTCGCCGAGCAGCAGCGCGGTGGTCTCGGAATCCAGCTCGACGGTCAAGCTCCCGGCATCGGCATAGGTGTCTACCGCGGGCCGCACAGCCCTTAGCGGGGCCGGGGCCGCGGTGATCTCGCGCCAGCGCGGTGCGCAGTCGATGATCCGTGGGTGGTGGGCCTGCTCGGCCAGAATGGTCGACCACCCGGCGAACGACATTCCGGGTGTGGGCAGGGTGATGGGTTGTGTGTTGCGGTGTTGGGTCCAGGCGAGGTTGAGGTCTTCGAGCAGGATGCGCCAGGAGACGCCGTCGACGGTGAGGTGGTGGGCGATGAGGATCAGTTCGTTGGTGGGGGCTACCCATAGTGCGCTGAGCATGGTTCCGGTTGTCGGGTTGAGTTGTGCGCGGGCTTGTGCGATGGCGTCGTCGGTGAGGGTGTCGATGGTGTGTAGGCAGTTTCGGGCGTTGACGGTGCCGGGTTCGGGGATGTGTAGTGCCCAGGTTCCGGTGCTGTCGTCGACGTGTAGGCGCAGCATGGCGTGGTGGTCGAGGACGGCTTGGAGCACCGCCAGGACGTCGTCTTCGTCTGCGTCGGCGGGTGCTTGGATGGCCACGGTTTGGTTGAATTCCTTGATCGAGGCGCCCGCGTTTTCCAGACTGTGTAGCCATTCGATGATGGGGGTGGCGATTACGGGGCCGGTGCCTTTGTCGAGGACGACGGTGTTTTGGTCGGCGACGGTGGCGATTTGGGCGAGTCGGGAGACGGTTTGTTCGGTGAAGATGTCGCGGGGTCGGCAGAGGATTCCGGCGGCGCGGGCGCGGGCGACGACTTGCATGGACAGGATGCTGTCGCCGCCGAGTTCGAAGAAGGATTCGTCGGTTCCGACGCGGTCGAGGCCTAGGACTTGGGCGTAGATGTCGGCCAGGATTTCTTCGACGGCGTCGGTTGGTGCGCGGTATTGCTCGGTGTGTTGGTATTCCGGCGCGGGTAGGGCGTGTTTGTCGAGTTTTCCGTTGACGGTCAACGGCATCGTTTCGACCACGACGACTGCTGTGGGGACCATGTATTCGGGGAGTTGTTCGGTCAGGGCGGTCCGCAGCGCAGCGGGATCGACGGTTTGCCCGGCGACTGCGGTGATGTAGCCGACGAGGCGTTTGTCGCCGGGGCGGTCTTCGCGGGCGATCACCACTGCTTGCTTCACCCCGTCGAGGTTGGCGAGTGTGGCTTGGATTTCGCCGAGTTCGATGCGGTAGCCGCGGATTTTGACTTGTTCGTCGGCGCGGCCGAGGTAGCGCAGTTGGCCGTCGGGTCCCCAGCTCATGAGGTCGCCGGTGCGGTACATGCGTTGGCCGGGTTCGCCGTAGGGGCAGGCGATGAATCGTGTGGCGCTTAGTGCGGGGCGGCCGAGGTAGCCGGCGGCCAGGCCGGCTCCGGCGATGTAGAGTTCTCCGGTTATCCCGGGTGGTACCGGGCGTAGCCAGGGGTCGAGGACGAAGAAGCCGAGGTGGCCCAGGGGTACCCCGATCGGGCTGGTGGGGTTGTCGAGGTCGGCGGGGGTGATCTCGCGGAACGAGGCGTGCACGGTGGTTTCGGTGATGCCGTACATGTTGATCAGCCGGGGCCGCACCGGGTGCGCGTCACACCATCGTCGCAGTCGTTGTGGTTCGAGTGCTTCACCGCCGAAAACCACGGCCTCGAGGGCAAGTTCGCGTCCTGATCCCGTGGTGAGCTCGTCTGCGGTCTGCAGGGCGTAGAACGCTGAGGGGGTGTGGCTGAGGATGGTGATCTGTTCGCTGATCAGCAGGGCGTGTAGGTCTTCGGGTGAGCGTACGACGGTGTCGGGGACGATGACGAGTCGGCCGCCGTGTAGCAGTGCTCCCCAGATTTCCCAGACCGAGAAGTCGAAGGCCAGTGAGTGGCATTGCGACCATACCTGTCCGGCGAGTTCAAGGTCGCCGTCGAGGGTGTTCAGCAGCCGGATCACGTTGCGGTGCGGTATCGCCACGCCCTTGGGCGTTCCGGTAGTTCCCGAGGTGTAGATGATGTAGGCGATATCGTCAGGCCCCGGCCCGGCCGGCGTGGCGCCGGGGTCTGCGATGTCGCCGACGTCTGCGAGGTCGTCGAGGACCTGGATGTCGATGGCGGGCAGATCGCAGTCGTCGAGCCGCGGGCGCAACTCGGCCGTGGTCAGGATGGCTGTCGGAGACGAGTCGGTCAGCACGAACTGCATTCGTGCTTCTGGGACCGCGGGGTCGATCGGCACATACGTTGCACCGGTTTTCACCACCGCCAGCATCGCCACGACCGCCTGCGCCGAGCGCGGCACCAACAACGCCACCCGTTGACCGGCACCCACACCCCGGCCGGCCAACACCGACGCCAACCGCGACGAGGCCTCATCGAGCCCGCGGTAGGTCAACGACTCGACACCGAAGCTGACCGCCACCGCATCCGCATCACGCGCCACCTGCGCAGCGAACCCACCGGCAATCGAACCCACACCACTGTCGGACCCACCCAACCCCGCACGATTACCCCACTCATCGAGCAACACACGCTCACCACTGTCGAGTAGGTCGACCGACGACAACCGCCGAGACGGATCGGCGACCATGGCCACCAACACTTTTTCCAGGCGCTGCGCCAAGTCGGCGACGTCGGAGGTCGCGAGCAGCTGTCCGGCGCCGAGCGTGTTGAGCGACAACTCGTCGCCGGAACCGGAGAAGACCAGACCAAGGCCGCCGACGAAGCCCGAGTTGGTCATCGACGCCGACGCCTGCGCCCCGGCGAAATCCAGCGAGAACGACAGCGGAACGAAATTGACGACAACCCGGTCGGCCCGCTGGTCCGCACCGCGCACCTTGCGCTCCAGTGCGTGAGCAGGAAAACGCTGATGTTCCAGGGCCTCCCGGATGCGTGCGTCGACATCCCGGCAGAAGTCGGCCACCGATTCTGCGGCTCGCACGTTCAGGACCAGTGGCACCACGCCGGCCACCATCCCGGGCAGAGTCTTGGACTCTGGTCGAACTCGGCCGCTGACCGGGAAGTCGAGCACAACCTCGGTGCTCTGCGCGCACGATGCACGCACGATCAGAGCGCACGCCGCGGTGACGACCGAAGACCGAGGCATGTTCCACACGTGTGACAACTCGTCGATCCGGCGAAGCACCGCTGGTGCCAACGGGACTGGCGCCGAGTGCCAGTTCGGATCCGGATCGTCCTGCGCAGGGGGCAGGGCGCTCGGGGCGCCGGCCGCAGGCAGATTGTTGGTCCAGTAAGCCTCGTCATCGCGGTAGGCGTCGGATTGCTCGTACTGCGATTCGCAGTCGACCAGGTCCTGCAACGAACCGAAGAAGGCGGGCGGGATGGGCTCCCCGGACACAAGGGCCGAGTAGACCGATGCGACACGATTGCCGATCAGTCCGAGTCCGGCCGCGTCAATGACGATGTGGTGGAAGCAGCCGAAGAGGTAGAACTCCGCAGGACCGGTCTGAAAGATGGCGAATCTGAACAGAGGACCGTCGAAGGGCATCGGCGTGCGCTGGATCGACAGCGCCATCCGGTGGGCCTCGCCCACGGGATCGGCGCAGTGACGCACGTCGTGGAAGTCCAACCCGACGTCCGGGTAATCGACGACCCGCTGCACAACCTGGCCGTCGGATTCCAGGATCGAGGCGCGGACCGGTTCTGCCTCTTTGACCACCCGGCCTAGGGCCCACTCAAGAGCTTCGTGATCGACATCGCCGTCGATCTTCACAAGCAGCCCAAGTTGCCACTCTGCGCCGAAGTGGTTCATTTCCTGCTCGAACCAGATGTCGAGCTGTGCGCGCGTCAACGGAAACGTGCGGTTGCCAGCCTCCATGGGACTCCCCCTATCCAGACGCCCTAGTTATCCGCTGGCCGACCTGCTGCCAGTCGATCGCGCAGCCTCCTCGGCCGAATGTCGGACCAGTTGTGTTCGATGTAGTCCAGGCAGGAAGATCGGTCTGATTCGCCGAAAACAGCCCGCCAACCTGCTGGTATATCGGCAAATGCCGGCCACAGGCTGTGCTGATCCTCGTCGTTGACCAATACGAAGAAGCTGCCGTTGTCGTCGTCGAACGGATTGTTGCTCACGTTCTCTCCAGACGGTTCTAGTTGACACGAAAGTGACAGGTTGTAAAACCATAGCCGCCTACTGTGATCCCTGTCACGCAGTTGAATGTGACCCCTGTCACGCAGTGCCAGGACTGTGTCTGGGCGGGTCCGGGAATTCGCTGAAATTCACTTTGCTCGTCAGGTTTGCAGGTCGTCTCGGCGTGGGGCGACGCTGGCGCCAGCGGTCCAGGCGCCGCAGTTCAGAGGCCCAGGCGGTGAAGTTGAACACCCTGCGGGGGCAGTGGGAAGGGACTCGGCGTTGTGTGCTCAGGAGTAGCGCAGGGTGGCGCGCGAGACACCTCGAAAATCAGCCAACCCGTTGGAGACAGGCGAAATCTTCCAACAGATCGGCGGCCCTCGCGGCGCTCGTGGCGGGCGCGGTGATCTTCGGGGCCAATGTGCGCGCCCTCGCCACACAATCCGGAGCGAGGATCTTGCGCAGATCCGCAACCAGCGAAGCCTCCGTCGCCGTCGAAAACCGCCGGGCTGCGCCCACTCCGAGCCGTGTGACCGCGGCACCGTAGATCGCATGCACCATGTCCCAGTAGAGGATCAACTGGGGCACCCCGGCCCGCATTGCGATCGGCGTGGTGCCGGAACCACCGTGATGGACCAGGGCTCGGCAGGCGGGAAAAACGGTCGAGTAGTTCAGTGCCCCCGCCACCTTGACATGGTCGGCGAGCGGAACGCTGCCGAAATCGGTTCCGGCGGCGCCAATCAGTGCCCGCTCACCCAGCTGTGCGCAGGCCGCGGTAATGAGAGCGATCGTCTCGGCGGGAGATTCGACCGGGATGCTGCCGAACCCGAAGTAGATCGGCGGCTTTCCCTCGGATATCCACGCCAGCACGTCATGATCGGACTGTGTCGCCAGGTCCAGCGTCAAGGTTCCGACAAAGGGGCGCTGATCCTTGCGCCCAGCCCATTCGTCGGCAAGGCCGGGAAAACACGCTTCGTCGTAAGCCTGGAGCTCCAGGCATCCGTGATCGGTGATCCGCTGCGGTGCAGATCCCGTCGACTTCGGTAGGCCCAGTTCGAGGCGCTGTCTGTCCTCGACCTTCTTCATCACGCGCCACGACAGCCACCAGAATGCCCGCACCGCCATGCGCCCCAACGCGGGCGGCAGGAAGGTCAGCACCGTGCCATTGGGCCGCAACGGGAAGTAGTGCAGCGTTGCCAATGGAATCGTGTAGTACTCGGCAACGTTGGCTGCGGCATCTTCGAAATTGATACCGGTGAAGATCAGATCTGCCCCGTCGGCCAGCGAGACCAGCGTGGAGCTCATCTCCTGCCAACCCTCCAGGAGGGGGCCTGCGATCTCCAGCCGAGGCTTGATCATCGCCCTGAGCTTCCAGGGAGTGCTGAAGAAACAGGTCCAGAAGTCGCGGTGGGCGTCCAGAATGGTCTTCGAATCGGGACCAAATCCGACTGTGGGAATCCCAGCCGCCTCGGTGAATCCGACCAGATCAGGAGGAACGGCAATGCTCACCTCGTGCCCGCGACGCACTAGTTCACGGGCAACGGCCGCGGACGGCTCAATGTCTCCGCGGCTGCCCCACGTCGCCAACACGAATTTCATCGAAACCCCTAGTCGATAGCATTCCGGTCGCAGGATCGGCCGTCGGCCATGCCGCAGCCGTGGCCTATGCCCCTACCGCGGAGAAGACCCGACGCCAGCGAGGATCTCGCCAAGATATCGAGCTGGCTTGAGGTTGAGCAGGCGTCTCCGGTCGGTTTTGAGATCGGCGTAGGTGAGCGCCTCGATCTCGGTCGGCGAATACGACAACGTCTCCTGTGGCACGCCCTTACACACGAAACCAACGCCCTGGTCGCACTTCAGGACGCCGACCACCAGGTCAGGGCGGGTGCTGCGCAGATGGACAATTGCCTTCCACACATCGCCGTTCCAGATTCCCACGACCAGCGGACCTCGTTGTTGGGCAACAAAGTCCTCCCAGGACGCCGCGCGGCGGCCGGCCAAGGCGAAGGGCGGATTGCAGTCGTGCAAGAAGATGACGCCGTCACCTTTGAGATGACGCACTGTGTATTCAACGTCGCGTACGACCTGCTCGTAGGTGTGTAGACCGTCGATCAACGCGACATCAATGGGGTGCTCGTCGAGAAATGTCGCCTCTTCTTCGAAGAATGCGTCGCTGGTTGTCTCGAAGTAGCGGGTGACACGTGCCTTGGCGTCGGCGATTTCGCGGGTGCGTGCGGAGAGTTTCAGGGCAGGGTCGACGGCGATCTTCACGTCGGCGCTGATCCGCTGGAACGCCTGACCGCGGGACACCCCGATCTCCAAATAGACAGGGTTCGAACGTCCGGAAAGTGCTCGCTGCACGGCCCGTATCCGGTTCATGCCGGGAAGAGCGTCGGCCAACATCACCAGACCATTGTTGATGTCCACGCGACGATAGTGCCCGCACAAGGGGCCGGCTCACAAGGGAATGCGGTAAGAGGCTGGCCATCTCGTAGGCGTAGTGGCGCCGAAACCCGGGTCTTGGACAGCGGGAATTTGGTAAAGATGGCCGTTATGCCGCGCTCGTTCGACGGACTCACAGAGTCGCCCGCCAGCGTCGAACAGATTCTTGCGGCCTATGGGCGCGAGGACTACTGGTGGGATCGGCTGGCCATCGGTGGCGCCACAGCCAGGCTGGAGTCCTTGACTGTCGGGGCACACGGCGAGGTGGCCATTCGCGTGGTTCAGCACCTGGGCCTGCAGCAACTTCCCGGCCCAGTCGCGAAATGGATTGCCGGCGAACTGAAATTGGAGCACTCAGAAACCTGGTCCCCGAACGGTAACGGGCAGGTGAGCGGGCAGGTCAGGGTGCTCGTCTCAGGCGGGTTGGGCACGTGTTTCGCAAAGACGTCGCTGACGCCGGCCGGAGCCGGCTCGCAACTGAGTTTCAACGGCCGTGTGGAGGTCAAGATCCCACTGGTGGGTGGCGGTCTGGAGAAGACCATCGGCGCAAATCTGGCTGAGAGCATCCCCGCGGTACTGCAATTCACCACCCAGTGGATTTCGGATCGGTCGTGATATACCGTCCTCATCCCCCGTCTCTCGGGCGATTGCCGTCAAGCCTGCCGAGGCCGGTGATCTCGATACTGACCGACTTTCGTTGTCCGGCAGCACCAAGCATGAAGAAGATATCGCCCCAGGGGGCGCCCAGCCAGAATCGCCAGAATCGCCTGTCGAAGAATCGCCAGACGTAGCTACCGTCCCCCAGCAGCCAGTAACCGCCGATCAGAATGAAGTAGTACGCCAGCCGCTTCCACGGTGAGGCGACCATCTCGACATTCATCTCCCAGACTTCGAGGCCCCAGGCCCGGTATCGCCAGTCCAATTCGTAGGTACGCTGAAACTCGTAAAACGCGCGCATCTCTCCGTTGGTCACCAGGTACTCGTCAAAGACCAGGATCGCCCCCTGCGCAAAACTATCCTTACAGGTCTCCAGCGCATGCAGGCAGCTCTCGTAGGTGTCCAAATCCATATGGAAGAGCCGGATCCGGGCAGCAGACCGCTCGGACAGGAACGGCGCCAAGGTGTCGTAGGTGCTTCCCTTGACAAAGTGCACCTTGCGGCCGAGCGCGGTCGGCAACCCGTCGTCGAGGGCCACGCCGGTGTCGCGAATGAATCGCTGTGCGAGTGGCTCCGATAACGCGAAGGTGCCCCGCTTGACCAGTGCCTGGTCATCGATTTGCCAATCTTCGACCAGGCCCTCGAAGGTGTCGAACCCGTATACCGTGTGGTCGCACACATCGGATATCAATCGCGTCGACCACCCGATCCATACGCCCAGGTCAAGAAGCAGTTCCTCGGAATCCCCGCTGGCCGTGAACTCGAGTTGTGCAGCTTCGTGCAGCAGGGTGTGATCGCCGATCCTGCACTGGCGCAGATCGGACAGACTGTCGCCGATGAACTTCCGGTAGTCGTCGTCGTAGACCCGGGTGTCTCTGGCATACAGGTTGGGTATGTAGCGATCACGGCCCCGGTAGAGTCTGCGCGCAAACAGCAGCGCGAGTAGCAGCAGCGCGATCGCGGCGAGCAGAACGGGAACCACGAAGATCGCCACGGCCACCACGAGCGCCATGACGAAGAGGATCGCTTTCCAGAGCCGGTGCAGGCCGGTCTGATCCACTGTTTCGTTGCTCGTTTGACCCGCTGCCCGGTTGTCAACGACGCCCACCCGACCACCTCCAGGTTCTCGGCAGCAAGACTAGGCCCATTCAGCTCGCTTGTGTCCCAGTTGAAAAGCCCCGCTGCTTTCTGCCGCTGGCTCCGCCCAGCCGCTAAGCGGGGCGGGCGCGTCGACCGTGGCGGCTCCCTGAAGACGAGGTCGGTCCGTGGATGGTTTTTGAGGTAGCTGTGCGTGGTGAAGGGTCGCAGGCCAAAGCCAACGAACCGCATCCCCTCGTCTCGAAAGCAGTCCGTCGCGAGGAGTCGGATGTGATAATTCGTGCAATTCGAAGATCCACTTCATTCTCTAGGTTGGTGACTTTGCGCCAAATCGACAGCGCGAGCCCTCCTGCAGGCCTGGAACAGCAGAGCCTGGCGCAGAAAGAGTTTCGCCCAGATATCGAGGGCTTACGCGGCTTCACGTTATTGGCAATTCTCGGGTTTCACGCCGCTGTACCAGGAATGGGCGGTGGCTTCATCGGCCCCGACGTGTTCTTCATCATCTCGGGATTCGTCATCACCGCGCAGCTCTGGCGGCAGCTCAGCGGCACCGGAACCATAAGGCTGCGTTCCTTCTACGGCGGGCGCGCCCGCCGATTGCTGCCCGTGTCTGTCACGGTAGGCGTGGTTGTGATGATCGTCGCGGCAGCCCTGCTGCCACCGTTACAGGCCCGGGGGGTCATGTATGACGGCATTGCCAGCGCCCTGTACGTCGGTAACTACTGGTTCATTCTCGGCGGCGTCGACTACTTCGCCGCCGATGTCGCCCACTCGCCGTTCCAGCACTACTGGACACTCGGGGTAGAAGAGCAGTTCTACTTGCTCTGGCCACCGTTGATCGTTGGCACGGCATGGCTGATTCGGCGTATGCAAAGGCGCAAGGGAGCCGATGCCGCACCGTCGAAACGGCCCTACATCATCCTTCTGACGCTCATCACCCTCGTGTCCTTCCTCCTGTCGTTCGTCGCAACATACGTGGTGCCGCCGGCAGCCTATTTCTCGTTACCCACACGAGCGTGGGACTTTTCGATCGGTGCCCTATTGGCCCTCACCGTGGGTGTGTGGCGCAGGCTGTCGCCACGGTCAGCGGCAATCGTCGGGTGGGCAGGGCTGGCACTGCTCCTCCTGGCATGCAACCGACTGACACCCGAGACGCCATACCCAGGTACCGCAGCCCTGGTGCCGATGCTGGGTACGGTGTTGGTGATCGGAGCTGGCTGTGCCGCCCCGTCCCAGGGTTGCGGACGGGTCCTGGGCTGGTCGCTGATGCGCTCGATCGGCCGACTCTCCTATTCCTGGTACTTGTGGCACTGGCCCGTGTTGGTATTCGCACCACTGGTGGTCGGTCACCCGCTGGGACTTGCCGGCAGGCTCCTCGCGGTCGCAGTCTCGGGCGTCCTCGGATGGCTAACCCTTCGATTCATCGAGGACCCGCTGCGCTATTCGGCAACGCTGCGACGCTCTCCCTGGCGCAGCCTCGTTTTCGGTGGTGCCGCGACAACGGCTGGGGCCTTAGCGGGTGTGGTCCTACTGGTCGTGATGCCAACCCCGGTCGGGCGTGGCGTGCCGGCACCAGCCGTGTCCGTGGTCATCGCGTCCCCACCAGTTGGTTCCGGTGCGGAGGCCTACGACTCGGAAGTAGGCCGCGCATTCAGGGAAGTGCAGGAGGCGGTCGCGGAATCGCTGGGTATCACGAGCGTCCCGTCGAACCTGTCGCCTCCGCTGGCCGAAGCGCCGACACAGGCCGACGCTGTGCTATTCGGTGGTTGTCTGCGTACACCGTTTGAGAGCGGGCAGCCCGAATGCGCGATGGGTGACACATCCTCGACGACTACGGTTGCCCTGGTCGGCGATTCACATGCCGCAATGTGGACACCGGCTTTCCAGCGGGTCGCCGATCAGCGGGATTGGAGATTGGTGATGCTGGCCAAAGGGGCGTGCCCGTTGCTGGATCTGCCGATCGTCAATCCCCTGCGCCGCCTGGTCCAACAGTTTCAGCACTGCGAGCAATGGCGGGAAGAGATTCTCCAGCGATTGCGCTTAGAGCGTCCGAAACTCGTGGTGGTGAGCATGTGGAGGGGATACGGCGCTGACGAATCCCTGACGGGATTCGAATCATACGGGCAGGTCTGGCTTGACAGCCTCACTCGGCTGGTGCGCGAGCTGCGCGGGACCGGTGCCACGGTTCTGGTACTCGGACCTGCCCCGAGCCCGGCCATGTCCGTTCCCGTATGTCTGTCCGGGCATCTCGACGACGTGTTGGTCTGCACACCAAAACGATCGGCGGCGGTTGATGCGAACGGTATCAACGCGGAACGCGCTGCGACAGTCGCTGGCGGCGGACAGTATTCCGACTTGTCCGACCTGTTTTGCACTGCGGCGCGCTGCGCGGTCATCGTCGGAAACAACCTCGTTTACTTCGACAGATATCACCTCACGTTGGAATATTCCCGGACCCTGGCGCCGGTCATGGGTGCGCTGGCCGACCGGGCACTCGCCCAGGACTGAACATCCAGAGAAAACTCTAGGAGGAATGGTCAGTGTCGACGTCCGTATTGATCACCGGCGGAGCAGGGTTCATCGGCTCGGCGCTCGCACACCGGCTGGCCGCCTCCGGGTATGACGTTGCAGTGTTCGACGTGCTGCATCCCCAAGTGCACGGCAGGCGCGCGGCTGTCGATCTGCCACCGTCGGCGCGCTTGTTCACCGGCGACGTCACTCACGGGCCCGATTTGGACGCCGTATTTCGGCTGATCCGACCCGACCACATCGTGCATCTGGCCGCCGAGACGGGAACGGCCCAGTCGCTCTCCGAAGCGACCCGGCACGGCTCGGTCAACGTGGTGGGCACCACCCAGCTGCTGGACGCCCTCAGTCGCTCAGCCCACACACCCGAGCAGCTTGTCTTGGCCTCCTCGCGCGCGGTCTACGGCGAGGGAGCCTGGCAATGCGGGTCGACGATCTTCTACCCGAGTCCTCGCAGCCACTCTCAGTTGCTTGCCGGCGATTGGGACCCCTGCGCCCCGGCAGACGACACCGTCGAGCCGCTTGCCAGTTCGTCCGGTACGACTGAGGCCCATCCCACCAACATCTACGCGGCGACCAAACTTGCCCAAGAGCACATCATGGCGGCGTGGGCGGCCGCTCACGGAAGCCGACTCAGTGTGTTGCGTCTGCAAAACGTGTACGGACCGGGGCAGTCATTGACGAATTCGTACACGGGGATCGTGGCTCTTTTTGCGCGACTGTCGAGTTCCGGGCAGGTGCTGGAAGTCTATGAAGACGGAAGAATTCTGCGCGATTTCGTCTACATCGATGATGTGGTGGAGGCACTTTTCGCGGCAATCCAGCGTCGTGGCGGGCCGCACTGCTGCTTTGATATCGGGTCCGGTGTCCCGACCACCATCCATGAACTTGCTCAGGTCATCGCGGCAAAGCGTGGCGCACCCGAACCGGTTGTGGTCGGGAAATTCCGTGACGGCGATGTCCGGGCCGCGAGATGCGATATCCGAGCCGCTATTCGCGAGCTCGACTGGCGACCGAAGTGGGCGCTCGAGGACGGTCTTGACGCACTGCTTGACTGGATTGATCGGCGTCACGTATCTGCCGAGGGGGCAGCGCCGGAAGGCCACCGGGTCTGACGGAACGGGTCCGCGCAGCGTCGATCGCATTTGCCGCGCTCGTCAGACGTTGCGGTGACAGTGCGCATAACGCTCCACTTGATCGGCAGCTGCGGTGATGCTGTCGGTGGAGTTAGTCATCCGAGAGGCGAGCCGGCGTGCGCCAGCTCGGCATTGTGGGGTCAGTACGGTGCGCAGGTCCTCGACGAGTGTTTCTTCGGTGGTCCTCGAAAACCGCCGTGCGGTACCCACCTTCAATCGCTTGACGACATCTCCCCAAATCCGTTGGTCGGGCCCTGTCCAGAGTGCCACGGTGGGAACGCCTGCGCGCAGGCCGGCCGCGGTGGTGCCCGCGCCACCGTGGTGCACGACCGCGCGGCAGGCTGAGAACGCGGCCCCATAGTTCATCGCTGTGACCACTTTGACGTGGTCGGAATGGGCGACCTCGGTGAAATCGGTGGCACCAGCACACACCAAAGCCCGCTCGCCCAGCTGTGCGCACGCTGAGCTGATCATCCTGATCGTGCTCGCGGCCGACTCCACCGGAATACTGCCGAACCCGAAGCAGATTGGTGGTTTCCCGGCGGCGATCCAGGACGCTACGTCCTCGTCGGAGTCGGTTGCCAACTCCATCGTCAAGGCCCCGACGAATGGTCTGCGACCGCCCCAATTGGACCACTCGGCGGCCAGCCCGGGAAAGCAGACCTCGTCATAGGCCTGGATTTCCAGTGCCCCGCGCTCAGCGATCCTTTGCGTCCAAGGTCCGGTGGACTTTGGCAGACCCAACTCTCGACGCTGTGCATCTTCGAGCTTCTTGGGTCCCCACCACGCCAGCCACCAAAAGAATCTCATCGCCAGGCGAGCCACCGGTGCAGGCAGGAACGACAGCAGTCGACCGTTGGTTCGCATCGGGAAATAGTGCAATGTGGCCAGCGGAATCCCCTTAGCCTCTGCGATATTGGCCGCGACATCCTCGTAGTTCATGCCGGTGACCAGCAGGTCAGCTCCGTCGGCCAGCGACGTCAGCGTCGCGTTCACCTCGGCTCTGCACTCGGTGAGTGGCTCAGTAACTTCACGCCAGAGCGTGAGTAGCTCACGAATACGCCATGGATTGCGGAAAAAGTATGTCCACAACTGGCGGTAGGAGCCCAGAATGGTCTCGAGCTCAGAGCCGTATGCCACAGCGGGAACCCCAGCGGATTCGACGAAGTCGACCAAACCGGGGGCGACGGCCACGGACACATGATGGCCCCGGTTGAGAAGCTCACGGGCGATGGCGACGCAGGGTTCAATCTCACCGCGACTCCCCCAGTTCGCCAGCACGAATCTCATCGCAGCTTTTGGCCTTTCAATTTCCCCGGGCGGCAAATCTGGTGGACGCCGTGATCGCGCTGTCAGCTCGGAGTCCGGAGATTCACCCGGATCATCGAGCTGTCGACTTGGTGGACGCACGGCACTGTTGAGTCGGTACCGGCTAAGTGTCGTGTGGATCGCGTTCCTCGAGGTACCACGGGTTCGCTCGGGCCCAATCGATGGTTCTGCGCAACCCCTCCTCGAGGTCCACCGCGAGACGCCAGCCCAGCTCACGCTGCGCCTTAGTCGAATCGGGAACCCGGCGAGGGATGTCCTCATAGCGAGCCCCATACTGGGTCGCTGTATCGAAGGATGCCGTGTCCGAGACGGAGTCCACATTGGCGATCTTCATTGCCAGTGCTATCGCATCGCGCATGGTTGTTTCGGTCATACTCCCGATGTTGTACAACTCGCCGATTGCCGCGTCGCTGTCAGCCGCCAGCAAAGTACCGGCGACCACGTCGTCGACATAAGTGAAGCAACGGGTTTGGGCACCCGAGTCGTACAGTAGTGGCCGACGCCCGTTGAGGATCCGATGGATGGTCTTCGATATCACGAATATCGGGTTCTGCCGCGGTCCGTAGACGTTGAAGAATCTCACGACCGTCACTGGTAGGCCGTAGGCGTCGTGCATTGCGAAGACCATATGCTCGGCCATGGCCTTACTGGTGCTGTAACTCCACCGTGCCGTTCTCGTCGATCCCAGGACGCGGTCATCGTCTTCGGCCCACGGTGTTTGGGGGTTCTTGCCATACACCTCGGAGGTGCTGGTGAACACCAGACGTGCACCACGTCGATGGGCCAGCTCGAGGACATTGCGCGTTCCGGTGACGCTAACGTCGACGACCCGAAGTGGATCTTCGACGTACTTGTTAACGCCGACGACCGAGGCCAAGTGGAAGACGGTATCGACGTCTGAGGTCATTGCCTGTTCGAGGGCGCCCCGGTCGGTGACGTCGCCCTGGATGAACCGGAAGTTGGGGTTCCGCTCGAAGTCGATACTGGTGTCGCGGGCGTTCTTGGCGAAGTCGAAGACCGTTACCGAGTCACCGCGATTCAGCAGAGCCGTGACAAGATGCGATCCGACGAACCCGTAACCGCCGGTGACGACGACATGTGACATGCATGCTCTTTCATTGCTGTATCGCTATTCCGATGGCCCGGCTGGCGCCCTATCTGCCGATCCCCTTGTAGACGAATCCGGCTGCACGTGCTGCCGCCGGGTCGAAGCTGTTTCGGCCGTCCAGGAACACACAGCCCGGTGCGGCCAATTGGGCGAGCTGAACCAAGGGTATCTTGTGGAACTGGCGATGTCCCGCAAGGCAAACCACGGCATCGGCATCCTCGACTGTCGACTCGATGTCGGCGGTCAGAGGGACGCTTGTCACTTCGATGGCCTCTTCAGCGACGACCCACGGGTCGTGTATTGCGAGTGCGCAGCCAGATTCTTCAAGCAGTTCGATGACGTATTTGGTGGGAGTGAGGCGACAGTCGCCGGTGTTGTTCTTGAAAGCGATTCCGAGCACGGCGATGTTACTGGCCTCGATGGTCTTGCCCTGCTCGGCCAGGAGCTGTTGAAGGAGCCCGTATGTATAGGCAGGCATCGTGTCGTTAACGGTCCTCGAGGTCCGCGGAATCTCTAGATCCAGTCCCACCGACTTGCCCAGATGGCTGACGAACCAGGGATCCTTGGTCAGGCAGTAGCCGCCGACCCCCATACTCGGTTTCAGTATGTTGACCGGTCCGCTGCCCTTCGGCATCGTGTTGGCGGCTTCGATGACTTGCAGCGCATCCATTCCCAATCCGTCACACACCTTGGCCAATTCGTTCGCGAGCGCGACGTTCAGGTCTACCCACAGGTTGTCCGCGAGCTTGACCATTTCCGCGGTGCGCGGGTTTTCAACGATTACCGAGTCCACTCCAAGCGCGTGCCGCCACAGTGTCGCGCAGGCGCGGGCACTGCGCTCGTCGACGGCGCCGACAACGACAGGAATGGAGGTCAGCTCGTGTATCGCCTGGCCCTCGGCGAGCCGTTCGGGGCAGAACGCGAGGCCGAAATCGACCCCCGCCCGTAACCCTGAGGCATCCTCGAGAATCGGCCGCACGAGGTTCTCGGTGGTGTCAGGTGGCACCGTGCTCTTCAGGATCACGAGGTGCCCGGCGCGCAGGTGTTCTCCCACAGCCCGGGCTGCCGCAGTGATGTGGTCGACGATGGGCTCGTAGTCGGGCCCCAGCGGCGTTCCCACTGTCACAACGATGAAGTCGTTGTCGGGCAGGACACCGAAATCGGTGGTGGCGCGAAGCCGTCCGACCTGAACGTTGTGGGAGACGAGATCACTGAGACCCGGCTCGGGCACGGTGCTTTTGCCCAGGTTGATTTCGTCGACGACGCTCTGCCGGACGTCGATACCCGTCACGGGCCACCCGCGATCAGCGAGAACCGCACCGATCACAGTGCCGATATAGCCGAAGCCCACCACGGCGACACCGGAGCGCATGCCGCGCACCAAAAGATCGATTTCGGCGTCGCTTCGTCCGAATACGCCTTGAGCCATCGCGGGACCTAGCCCTTCAATTCGCGTGACGTTGGGTGCGCAGGACGAGGCTGCCGCCCCGACCAACAAACCCGCCCGGAGCTTAATCGACTTAGTTCGCTGGTTGTGCCGAATTAGGAACTCTGTTGCATGTGCGCCCAGATGTCACAGCGGGTAGTTTCCGTCGCTCAAATTCCACATCTACGACGCGCAAACTGTTCCACGTGCGCGGCGGCGGCGGCGGAGCTCTCCTCGGGTCGCGTCATCTGTGCCGCCAAGGTGCGGGCATGCGCTGCGGATGGCGGGGCCAGAATTCGGCGTAGGTCGGCGACCAGCGTTTCCTCGCTGGTGGTCGAGAAACGTCGTCCCGTGCCTACCTTCAGACGTTTGAGTTGAGCCGCGAAAAACGGTTGGTCGGGCAAGGTCCAGAGAATGAGCTGAGGGACCCCGGCCCGCAGGCACGCGGCCAAAGTGCCGGCGCCACCATGGTGAACGACGGCACGGCAGGTCGGGAATATCGTCGCGTAGTTCACCTGGTGCACCACTTTGACGTGGTCGTATTGGGTGGCGCCGGCGAAGTCTGTTCCCCCCGAGCCGACTACCGCTCGCACACCGAGCCGTGCACAGGCCGCGGCGATCATGGCGATCGTGTCGGACGGGCTACCGATAGGTACGCTGCCGAACCCGAAGAAGACCGGTGGCGTTCCTTCGGAGATCCACTCGGCTACTTCCTCGTCGGCATCCGCGGGTGATGCCATCGCCAGAGCGCCGACAAATGGGCGCTGGTCGGTCCAATTCGCCCATTCATCGCCCAGCTCAGGGAAGATCACCCTGTCGTAGGCCTGAATCTCGAGCGCGCCACGATCGGCGATCCTGCGTGGTGCGGGATGGGTGGCGGGCGGCAATCCCAGAGCGCGGCGCTGTAGGTTTTCGGCCTGGCGTGTGCCGCGCCAGGCCGCCCAGTCGTTTGCCCTCATCGCCAATCGGCTCAGCGGTGCGGGCACGGAGGGCAGAAGGCGGCCGTGCGGCCGTACCGGAAAGTACTGCAGGGTGACCAGCGGGATGTTATAGCACTCTGCGACATTGGCGGCGGGCTGCTCGAAGATCAGGCCGGTCATCAGCAGGTCGCTGCCTTCGGCCAGCGAGGACAGGGTCGTGGTCATGTCCGCCCAGCACTCGGCGGCGAACCGCTCGGTTTCGCGTGCCATTGTGTTGAGCTGTTTGAGCTTCCACGGAGTGCGCGAGTAAACGGTGAAGTACTTGCGTTGAGCGTCGAGGATGGGGCCCGAATCCAGGCCGTAGGCGACCGCTCGAAGTCCTGCGGTCTCGGCGAAGTCCACCAGATTGGGCGGGACCGCGATACGTACATCGTGCCCCCGGCGTTGGAGTTCGCGACCGACCACCACGGCGGGCTCGACATCGCCGCGACCGCCGTAGCTCGACAGCACCAACCTCATTGCAGGTCCAGCCTCTCCGGTCGTCGTGCGGACACAACACCGCTCGTCATTATCGCCGGTTATCGCACAATCGCGTACGCGTTCGTCGATTGGCATTGAAGCACGGTTGGTACCATCGCGAATCACCAAGACCAGGAAAATCTTTCGGCTACTTCCCCAGAGGAGCCCGATTGTGGCTGATGGCGCCGTGAGTGCGCGTGAAGCGGAACGCATCGAGTGGGACGTGATCGTCGTGGGCACCGGTATGGGCGGTGGGGTGCTCGGACACCGGCTGGCCCAATCGGGGCGCAAGGTGCTGTTCGTCGAGAAGGGACGGTCAACGCTGCCTGGTGCGCCAGACACAATCCGTGCTGCGGTGCCCGAATTAGCCGAACCGAGCTCTGCGGGTTCGCTGCAGAGCTATTTCGACGCACTCTCACGTGGTGGTCGCTCGACCGACGAGGTCGAGGACGTCAGCGGCCGGCGGCCCACCCGATTTGTGCCCTTCATCGGCAGCGGGACGGGTGGGTCCTCGGCTCTTTACGGCATGGTGTGCGAGCGATTCTTCGCGCGTGATTTCACTCCAAGACAGAACTTTGCCACTCCAGGAGAGTCCACTGTGCCGGAGGCCTGGCCGGTCAGTTATGAGCAGATGGCGCCGTGGTATGCAAAGGCCGAGCAGCTGCTCCGGGTTCGCGGGCAAGCGGACCCGCTGCGAGCCGAGGCTGCGCAGGTCGGACTGCCCGAGGCGCCGCCGTTTTCACCCGACAATCGACCCCTGGTCGAGCATCTGACCAGGCGTGGACTGCATCCCTACCACCTACCGATGGCCTGTGAGTACACCGACGGTTGCGCAACTTGCCAGACCTATCTCTGTGCCCAGTCGTGCAAGAACGACGCCGCCCGCAACTGTGTGCTGCCGGCCGTCACGGAGTTAGGCGCCCAACTGCTAGCACAGTGCACGGTCGTGCGCCTGGAGGCGGACCACGAGCGTGTCCGGCGGGTGATCTGCGAGCACCGCCGCGAGACGCTAGCGCTCAGAGGCAAAGTCATCGTGTTGGCAGCCGGCGCTCTGGCAACCCCGGTGCTGTTGCTCAACTCCCGGTCGGGCGAGTGGCCGCGCGGGCTGGCGAACGGCTCGGACTGGGTAGGGCGGAATCTGATGCGCCATCTGCTCGACCCTGTCGAGGTTTGGGTCACGCCTGATTCTCAGATCACAGCGGCAAATAAGGAGATCGGCTTCAACGACTTCTATTTCTTTCAGGGACAGAAATATGGAACGGTCCAATCGTTTGGTGCGTTACCGCCTGTGGAGTGGGTGATCAACCGCCCCGGGCTACAGGGCAGGGCACTTCGGCTGATGAGCCCGGCAGTGCGGCAGGGGTATCAAAGATTCTTCACCGGTGGTCTGGTTCTTGCCGCGATGATGGAGGACCTCCCCTACCTGGACAATCGGGTACTGCCCAGCGACCGCGCGGGTGCCGACGGGCGTCAGCGGATGCGCATCCAATATCGCCTTCACGCCAATGAACTCGAGCGCCACGCGGCGTTTCTGCGGCTGTTCAAGGAGGTGCTTCAACCGTTTCGGAAACGCGCGTTGGGCAGCGGAAAGAACAACGCGAACTTGGGGCATGTGTGCGGCACGTGCAGATTCGGCAGCGATCCTGAAACCAGCGTGCTGAACCCGCTCAATCGCGCACACGACGTGGAAAACCTCTACGTCGTCGATACCTCTTTCTTCCCGTCCAGTGCGGGCCTGAACCCGAGCCTGACCGTCGCGGCCAATGCCCTGCGCGTCGCCGAGCACCTCAATGACGCCCACTTCGCCCGCTGAGGAGCCGCCGTCGTCGTGATCACAGGTTGAGAATGGTGAGCAGCTCGTCGTCATGACGGTCGCGGTCGAAACGGTGTGCCGTCTGCGCCGCTCGTGCGGCCAGGCGGCGCCGTAGCGACTCGTCCGCCTCCAGCTCCATCAGATTCGATGCGAGCGCGCGGGCATCCCCGGCCGGGCTCAGCAGCCCAGCCCCACCCGCTTCGATGATCTCGGGAGTGCCGCCGGAATCGGTACCGCAGACCGGAAGCCCCGCCCTCATCGCCTCCACGGTGACGCGTCCGAACGCTTCGCATTCGCTGCACATCAGACCCACATGGGCCGCTGCCCAATGAGGTCCGAGGTCGCGGGTGGGCCCGTGAATACTTACCAGATCCTCGACGCCCAGCCTGCGAGCGAGCTTGAGTAATGGATTGCGGTTGCCAGATCCGACAAGGGTCAATTCGATGTCCACACCGGCCCGCCGTGCCAGGGATACCGCCTCTATCGCGAGGTGCTGGCCCTTGGCCCGAGAGAAATAGCCGACAAGCACGGCGCGCATGGCCTCGTCCGGTCGGCGCTGCGGTGCTTTGGTCAGTGGAGTGTCGACGACGGGGTAGAGCACGTGGGTCCTCGTCGATGGATCCTGTTCGAGGATGGCTTTCTCGACGGCACGAGAATTGCAGATCACCGCGGACGACAACCGATTGATCAGGCGAATTGTCCTGCGGTAACCCAATAGGAACCACAGTCTGTGGTCGTCTCTGCCGAATTCTCGAACGATCCAATAGTGCGGGATACCAAGAATCTTGGCGGCAATGGCATGCGAGGGAATCGTCATCGTATTGGTGAGCACCATTGTCGGCCGGAAACGCCGTAGCGATACCACAGCCTGCAGGATGCCTGGAATCAGAATGATCCCGTAGGGAATCGCCCCGAACAGCGCGTGCAGGTCAAAGCCAGAATGGCGCGACCACTTGCCGAACGCCCACCACGGCGTCCACGCGATTTGGGTTGTGAAGCCGTCTTGAACACAGGTCGCGGCGGCATCACCGTCTTGCGGAAAAACAGCGAGGAGTTCGGCATCGGGACGCCTCCTGCGGAGCGCCAAGAGGATGTCGCGAAATCCGACGACGCCACCACCACCTAGGTTGCCGACATTGGAGACGACGACGACGCGAGCGACCGAGGGTTGTTTGCGCGCGGAACCATGCGCTCGATGCCGGGTTCTGCTGCTGCGCAGGATATTGGCAGCGAACATGGGCCAGAGTGTATGGGATATTTGCACGCCCCCGGACCTTTTGGACGCTACCCGAGATCGTCTTGGCGTACTGTTCATCACGGCCGCTCGAGTGCCGGAATCCGATGCGAAAGAACGCGACCATGACGAACGTGATGCCACTGACGGACACAGCGATGGCACCGCTGTGGTGTCGCGCAAGCGAGGCCAGTCGCGGCGACGGCATCATCGATGATCCGTTGGCGGTCAGCCTGCTGGACTCGATCGAGTACGACTTCAGCAGGTTCAAACTATCCGCAGACAGGCAGGATCTCGCACTACGGGCGCTCGCGTTCGACCACAGCGCCCACCGGTATCTATCCGATCACCCAAGAGCGACGGTCGTCGCGCTCGGTGAAGGGCTACAGACGGGTTTCTGGCGCCTCGACGCCGCAGGCGTGGGCCATGAGTTTCGCTGGCTGACGGTTGATCTGCCGCCGAACATCGAGCTCCGAAACCGACTGCTTCCGCGCTCGCCGCGGATCTCGTTGTGCGCGCAGTCGGCTTTGGACTTCAGTTGGATGGACGCAGTAGACCCCGACGAAGGTGTTTTCGTGAGCGCTGAGGGGTTATTGCCGTACTTCGAGCCGGCCGAGGCGCTCGGCCTGCTCCGCGAATGTGCTCGGCGCTTCCGGGGTGGCCAGCTCATGTTCGACTTGCCGCCGAAGTCCCAGGCCTGGATGGCGGCCCACCCGCGCCTGTGGCGGCTGTTGCGCCAAGACTGGCCGCGGACGCCGTTCAGTCTTTCCCCCAGTGAGTTGGCGGACCTCAACGACCGGGTTCCGCGTGTCCGTGCCGTGCATAATCTCCCGCTTCCCCGCGGGCGGGGCATGCTGTTCGGCCGCTTGTTGCCCCGGACTGAGCGTCTCCCGGTCTACCGGCCTCTTCGTCGATGGGTGGGCCTGAGCTTCCCGACGATTGCGACGCTGGCGCTGGTCGAATTCGATCAGTGAGTGGCAGGTGCGGGTAGATCCAGATCCTGTGACAATCCGCTGTCACCGATCAGCACACGTGTCGCCGTCGAGCGAAAAGCTCTATCAATTCTGCAGCAGCCACCGCGCTTTCGGAGGCCGAGCTGGTTCGCGTCGAAATCTGGCGGGCGTTGGCCGAATACTGTGGGGCGAGGATACGGCGAAGGTCTTCCACCAGAGAACTCCGGGTGGTTGCTACGAGCCTCCGGCCGGTGCCCACCTTCAAATGCTTCAGCTGGGCCGCAGCCAGCGGCTGATCGAGCAGCGTCCAGAGAATTAACTGCGGTACCCCCGCCCGCAGACAGGCCGCCACGGTACCTGCCCCTCCGTGATGAACGACTGCACGGCAGGCCGGGAAGACCGTCGCATAGTTGACTGTCCCCACCACCTTGACCCGCCCGGATTTCGGCGCCGCGCTGAAGTCCTCCGAGCCGGTACCTACCAAGGCGCGTTGGCCTAGTTGCTCGCAGGCCGCGGTGATCATGGAGATCGTGTCTGCCGGAGACTGCATCGGCGTGCTACCGAATCCGAAGAAAACTGGCGGCGTTCCCTCAGCAATCCACGATGTGACCTCGGCATCGGCTGGCGTCGGCGACTCGAGGGCCAACGCGCCGACAAACGGTCGCCGGCTGGACTCCGCGGTTTGCGAGTTTGCCCACTCGGCGGTAAGGCCGGGAAAGAGGATTTGCTCATAGGCCTGGATTTCCAGTGATCCGCGGTCGGAGATGCGCTGACCCCAGGGCGTCGTGGCCGCGGCCAGGCCAAGCTCACGACGCTGTGCGTCCTCAACCTTCCTGACCGGTCCTGCCCAAGAAAGCCTTTCATAGGCCGACATCGCGAAGCGACCCAACGGAGCGGGCAGGAAGCGCAGAGTATGGCCGTTCGGCCGCATCGGAAAGAAGTGCAGGGTGGCCAGGGGAATGTCGTGGTGCTCCGCCACGTTCGCGGCGAACTGTTCGAAACCATATCCGGCGACGACTAAGTCGGCACCATGCGCGAGTGGCGCCAGGGTCAGCGTCGCCTCAGGAGTCCAACACCGAGCGACGATCTCTCCGATCTCACGTCCTAGCCGGTCGAGCTCCTTCGCGTTCCATGGGATATCGAAGAAGCTCGCCCAATAGTCGCGCTGCGCGACCGTCATGGCCTGCGAATCCTCTCCGTATGCGACAGCGTCGAGTCCGACGGCTTCTGCGAAGGCAACCAGGTTCGGCGGGAGCGCGACGTGGACCTCGTGGCCTCGTCGCAACAACTCGCGTCCCACAACGACGGAGGGCTCGACGTCACCCCGGCTTCCGTAGGCACTCAGGACAAATTTCACAGACGACCGCTCCCCTCGGAGGCCGAGTTCGCGCCGGTGATCAGGTGCACCGGTCCGCCCCTCCCCTGCCTCTGTTCCAGACTCGTCCGGACACTACTGTGTCCCCGCGGCCGGCAGATGTTCGCCGAACCGAGTTCACAACCATGGTGGCCTCGGAGCCAGGTGAACAGAACTCCGCGGCGCTTCCGACGGGTGTTCGGGAGACGAGGAATGTCTTAAGCTCCGTTGACCGGACGAGTCACGACGAGGGCCAGCGCCATTGGCGTGGTTCCGATCAGGTCACAACCGATAGATGGCAGGACTGCCTCGTCCAGCAGGCGTCGCTCGTCGTGATCCATGGCCTCGTCGAAGTAGATGGCGTCGCCGGGGCGCAGGTGCGCGCTGATCGCCTGCCAGGCGTAGGCCGTCGGTTCGTAGATATCGAGATCGAACAGCACTAACCACTGTGCGTGTCGGATGGCCGGCAAGTCGACTGCGTGCAGGGTGTTCTCGACGTCACCGACGTGCCAGCAGACGCGTTCATCGTCGATCGCGGGGGGCTGGCCGCCGGCATCGAAGGCACCCTGCTCCAGCATCCGCCATGGACGGGGAAGTCCGGTGAAACGGTCGAACCCGTGCCAGGTCACGGCTCGACCAGCTAATCGGCGTAGCCACCAGTCGGTGGCGTAGCCCCACGCGACTCCGAACTCCAGCACGGCTAAGGGCCGGTCCGGCTCCAGTGTTTGCGCCAGCTGTTCCCATAGCTTTTCGCGCCGACCGTACACCTTTGGTCGGTACCCGAACGTGCGACGTTGCCAGTCCACAAAATCGGCCACCTCCCAGAGTGGATGGTCGTGGCCAGCGTCGATGGTCTTGGCGCGAAGCGTTGACGAAACGCCAAGGATACGAGTGGCGGTCGGCAGTACCGTGGATGTCCAGAAGTTGGATACACCCGCGTCACGGAACGGACTGGTCTGGAGATCATTGCCAAAGATACGGCCCATAATCGGCTCCCTTGCCTGGCGACTCGGCTGCTTCGGGGCCAACCCGACCGCAGATCAACTGTGGGGCAGCGACGTCCAGAACCTATGTGCGGACGCGTTGAGGATAGTCTTTCCGGTCGGAGCCGGGAGGGAAAACCCTTTGGTAAGCAACGGCTGCGGCCGTTATCTCGCTCCGAGTCAGGCGAGAACACCTACTGGTTCCGGCAATAGGCATTCCGGCAGCGGTCGGTGACGGTACTGTGTCACGCGCATCGGTTGATATGTCCGGCAACGCCCGGACTTACAACGACGGTAGGGAATCCATGGTAGCTACCCAGCGCAGCGCGCGACGTTTGTTCAATATGGCGTTCATTCAGCGAGCCCTTGGGCGTCCCGCGCGTGCTGCCGAACTTTGCCGTGCGGCGCTGCAGACTCCTGACAAGGATTACTCCATGGCGCATCTTCGGGCGCACGAGATGCTTTCCGTCATGGAGTTTCCGGGTGAGGACTATCTGCAGGTGATGGCTCGTATCCACGAGCATCTCAACCCGGCCACCTACCTGGAAATCGGAATCGACCAGGGTAGTTCGTTCGACATCGTGCGACCCGCCACCCGCGCAGTCGGAATCGATCCCACCCCGAGCCTGCAGAGCGCCCCCGGCCCGAACCATCGGGTGTTCGCGCAGACCAGCGACGATTTCTTTGAGCGCAACGATGTGATCGAGGTACTGGGTGGCAAAACCATCGATCTTGCGTTTATCGATGGCATGCACCTGTTGGAGTTCGCCTTGCGGGACTTCATCAATGTGGAGAGATACTGTTCGCCGGATTCCACGATCCTGATCCACGATGTCTACCCCATCGACGCGATCAGTGCGGCACGCGAACGGTCCTCGCGATTCTGGAGCGGCGACATTTGGCGGTTGGTCCTGATTCTCAAGAAGTACCGTCCAGATGTCGCGGTGAACGTGATCGCTGCTCGTCCGACAGGATTGGCGATCGTGCAGAATCTCGACCCGAACTCTCGGCTGCTCTCCGAACGAATCGACGAGGTACTCGATGAGTTCCTCGCTCTGGACATCTCCGTTCTTGACGGAAAGCAAGACCGAATGCTCAACCGCTTTCCCAACGATTGGCCGGCCATAGCCGATCTGATCGACTCGCACGGGCGTGGCTGAACCAACGCTGCGTCCGGCCCCTGAGGAGGCCGATTGACTCGCGGCGATCTGGACGCGCGCGAAGCCGAACGCGTCGACTGGGACGTCATTGTGGTCGGGACCGGCATGGGCGGTGGGATGTTCGGTCTTTCGATGGCCCGGTCGGGCCGTAGGGTGCTTTTCCTGGAGAAGGGCCGGTCGACTCTGCCGGCGACGCCGGATGCTGTTCGGTCGGCGATGGCGGAACTGGCAGAGCCTGGAAAGACCCGCAACCAACGGGAGCACTTCGCCCTGCTGGAACGCGCCGGACGCTCCACCGACGAGATCGAAGATGTCAGCGGACGTCGACCGAAGCGGTTTGTGCCCTACATCGGCAGCGGAACCGGCGGGTCCTCGGCGCTCTACGGCATGGTATGTGAACGCTTCTTCGCGCAAGACTTCACCCCACGGCAGAATTTCGCCGACCCCGGTGCTTCGACGGTGCCGGAGGCGTGGCCGATCAGCTACGAGCAGATGAGCCCGTGGTATTCCGATGCCGAGGCACTGCTTGGGGTGCGTGGACAGCCCGATCCCTTACGTGCGGAGGCGACAACCGTCGGTCTGCCGGCGGCGCCGCCGTTTTCGGCGGTCAACCAGCCGCTGGTCGATTACCTGAGCGGTCGTGGGCTGCATCCCTATCACCTGCCGATGGCGTGCGACTACATCGACGAGTGCACGACTTGTCAGGCGTATCTATGCGGCCGATCGTGTAAGCATGATGCCGCTCGAGACGGTGTACTGCCCGCGGTCAGCGAATACGGCGCTGGCTTGTTGACGCAGTGTCGTGTGGTCCGATTGGAGGCCGACCGCGACAATGTGCGGCAGGTGATTTGTGAGCATCCCAGTGGGGTCTTAGCGCTAAGGGCGACGGTGGTGGTGCTTGCGGCCGGAGCGTTGGCCACCCCGGTAATTCTGTTGAATTCGCGATCTGGGGATTGGCCCGGCGGACTGGCGAATGGGTCGGACATGGTGGGGCGAAACTTGATGCGCCACTTGCTCGACTGGATCGAGATCTGGCCGTCTCCCGGCCACGCCATCACCGCGGAGAATAAGGAGATCGGCCTCAACGATTTCTACTTTGTCGATGGCCAGAAGTACGGCACTGTGCAGTCGGCAGGGGCGATGACGAAGTTGGCCCCCATGGAGATGTTCACCAACCAACCCGGCTGGGGGCCGAAGGCACTACGTGTGCTCAGCCCGGCAGCTCGCCCCATATTCGACCGTTTCCTCTCCGGTGGACTGGTGCTCGCCGCGATCCTGGAGGACCTCCCCTACCTGGACAATCGCGTGCGCCCGTCCGATCGTTGCGGTGTTGACGGCCGTCAGCGGCTCCGACTGAACTATCGACTGCACGACAGCGAGGCCCAGCGCCGGACGACGTTCCTGCGTCACGTGAAGGACGTGCTGCAGCCCTACCGTAAGCTGACCTTACGGACCGGCGAAAGCAACACCACCCTGGGCCACGTCTGCGGTACTTGCCGTTTCGGAACGGACCCCAAAACCAGCGTGCTGGATGCGTACAACCGGGCGCACCAGGTGGCCAACCTCTATGTCGTCGACGCTTCGTTCTTCCCGTCCAGTTCTGGGCTGAATCCCAGCTTGACCGTTGCGGCCAATGCTTTGCGGGTGGCCGAACACGTCAACTCTGTGCATTTCGGCAATTGAGCATATTAATCGCCGCCCACCGGCGATTAATATGGGCGGCGTGCACCTATTCGTGCGGGAATCGGGTTGCGTTGCCGCACCGACGGTGGTCTTTTTGCACGGCGGACATCTGAGCGGGTGGTCCTGGACCCCCGTTGTCGAGCGACTGCCGCACTACCGGTGCTTGATCCCCGATCTCCCACAGTTCGGCAGAAGCTGTGAACCGGGCGCGTTCGCGATCGGCCGGTCCGCGCAGGCAGTGGCCGCACTCATCCGGTCTCGCGTCGGGACCGGTGCGACGTATCTGGTGGGCTATTCGCTGGGCGCTCAAGTGGGCGTGCAGTTGCTGGCAGCTGAGCCAGCCCTGGTCGATCGAGCGGTACTGTGTGGGCCATCCGTCAATGTCCTGCCGAGCGTCCGGGTCACGCAGAAAACACTCGGGCGCCTCGCCAGGACCTCGTGGCTACGAGAGCTGGTCAAGCGCTACTGGGATACCCACGCTTCACGGACAGGGCTGGCCGACATCGACGACTACCAGCGAGATATGCAGATCGCCACGGGAACGCGCCTCGCCGATATCGTCGAGGCTTCCGTGGGGTTCACCATCCCAGCCGGGCTCGACAAGGTGGATACTCCCACGCTGTTCCTGTCGGGAGCCAGGGAGTGGCCGATGATCCGCCGGTCATCGGCGGTGCTCGCGCGATCGATGACCAACGGATCCCACAGGCTGGCAGCTGGTTTAGGTCATGATTGGCCGCTGCGCGATCCCGACCTATTCGCTCACACGATCAACAGTTGGTTTTCGCAAGCCCCGATGCCCACGCCGATCGTTCAGGCCGGACACCGAGGCGAAAGACCGGCCGCACTGTAGATTGCATCGATGACGGCCATGTTCTGGACCGCCTCGGCAGCGGTGGTTTTGACCGGTTCTCCGCGAAGCACCGCAGCGGCGAAGGCTTCGAGCTGATAGGCATAAGTGGACCGCAGGGTGAAATGTTCAGCACGCCTACCGCGTCGAGACCGGACCGTAAGCCGCTGGAATGGGATAACCGGATTGAGTCGAAGTTCCCCCCGATCGCCAACGACCCTGGCGCTGAAGCGCGGAAGATCGAATGACCACATGGAGCAGTGGACCTGTCCGGTGTGCCCTGCGGCAAAACGTAATTCGGCCGTCATGGCCCGGTCGATTTCGGTGCCGTGAAGCTTGGCATTCGCCGAGACGACCTCAGGTGTGGAGCCACCGAATGTGCGTACCATGTCGACCGCATAGCAGCCCAGATCCATCAGCGCCCCGCCGGCAAGTCCATAGTCGTAACGAATGTCGGAGAACTTCGGCAGCCAGAACGACGAAACCGCCTCAACTCGTTTGAGGGTTCCCAACTCCCCGGAGGCGATGATGTCCGCGACCCGCGCAGCGAACGGGTGGTAGCGGTAATGGAAACCTTCCATCACCACGCGGTCCGACAGGCTGGCCAGCGTCGCCACCTCGCGGGCCTCGTCGGCGTTGGCGGCAAAAGGCTTCTCGCACAGCACATGCTTGCCGGATTCGAGCGCGGCGCGAGTCCACTTGCCATGCAGCCCGTTGGGCAGCGGGTTGTATACGGCGTCGAGTTCCGCATCTTCTACGAGGGCCTGGTAGCTGTCGTACGCCCGGGAAATGCCGTGCCGGTCGGCGAACTCTTGGGCGCGAGTTCTATCGCGTGCGGCGACAGCGGCGATGACCACCTCGCCGCTGTCCTTTGCCGGTTTGATCAGGGCTGACGGTGCGATGCGTGCGGCGCCGAGTATGCCGATCCGCACCGGGCCCGAGCTGTCAGCCACGAACGGAACGTGATCGCCCGCCGATGCGGCTCATTTGCGCCACAGTACGCCCGTCCCATCAACATCTTTGATCTCCGCGGTAATACCATGTTTGGCCCGGTAGTCGGTTACTGCCAGTTTGCACGCCTTTACGGCAAGATAGTCGTCGACGATGCAGAACCCCCCCGGCGAGAGCCGCGGGTAGAGCGCGTCGAGCGCCTGAATCGTCGACTCGTACAGGTCGCCATCGAGCCGAAGCACGGAGAGGTGTTCGATTGGGGCGTCAGCCAGGGTGTCCTTGAACCAGCCGGGAATGAACTTCACTCGATCATCGAGTAGTCCGTAACGCTCGAAGTTCGAACGCACTTCGGACTCCGACACACCGAGTATTCCTGCGGCAAACTCCGCTCGGATCCCTTTATCCGCCTTGTATTTGCCGGGGTCCGAGCGCGGTACGCCCTGGAATGAGTCGGCCAACCACACGCTTCGCGTGTCGTCCCCATATGCGGCGAGGACCGCACGCATCAGGATGCACGCTCCGCCGCGCCACACACCGCACTCGATCAGATCACCGGGGATGTCTTCCCTCAGCACCGTCTCGACGCACTCCTGCAGGCTCGTGAGTCGTTTCATGCCGATCATCGTCTCGGCCTCGGCGGGCCAATCCAAGCCCAGTTCCCGTGCGCGGGGATCGAATGGGCCCGACCCGCGCATCGCGGGGATGAAGGCGTTGGCAGCCTTCAGAAGAAGACGGCGACGCAGCGGCCATTGCGCGGGCGTTCGCTCGTGCATCCCGTATCTGGTCAGGTTACGGCGAAGCAGATCGAGGTACAGGGATGGGAGATCTTGTGTGGTGACAGTCAATTGGGGCCTATCTCGCATAGCTGGTAATCGCTGATTTTAGACATTTCTCGTTCGGTGCGATGCCGAGTTTCCGAAGATCAGATCTCAGCGTCCGGATTCGGCTGCGGTGCGGTACCCCCGGACCGCCATGGGCACGATGACCGCGGAAAGAACAACACCCCACATGAGGGTCATCAGGAGCGGCTCGAGGGCCGGACGGCCTTCGGCGAGTGCCCGCATGGATTCAACGGTCGGCGCCATCGGCTGCAAATTCAGAAGTGGCCACGTCCACGAGGGCAAAGACTCGACAGGCGGCGAACCGGAGCTGGCGAAGACCGCGGTGATGGCCGGCAGGCCCAACCAGATGAGCGTGGTGCCCTGCTTGGACCGCACCGCGATCGCTGTGACCGCCATCGAGAACACGACCACGACCACGACCGGCACCAGTACGAAAGGAACGACCGCCAACCAACTGCCTTCGAATCGCAGGCCGAGGGCAACACCGACCGCGGTGATCACCACGGTTCCCATGAGCGTACGCGCGGCTTCCGCGAGCAACCTTCCGGTGAGTGCGCTAGCGCGGTGTACCGGTTGCACCCACAGCCTGCTAAGCAAACCGTACTTGCGTTGGACGGGGAAGCTGAGTCCGGCCGCGATCGCTCCGGAGAATGCACCTGCGATCGCGCACGTAGGAACCAAACCGGCGAGACTGTCCGCGCCGGTGATCCGAAAAATCGACTCACCAACGAGTAGGTAGTAGGTGATGAGCAGAAAGGTCGGAAACAGCAGAGCCTGAATCGGCACCAACGGATCCCGCCGCCAATGGGTCAGTTGCTGCTGTGCGAAGACCAGGCTTTCGGCGATCAGCGAGCTGCGCAATGGGACACCGGAATTCATCGCACCCTCCTCTGCATCCGCACCGCGACGACCCCGAACACCGCCAGCAGCCCGAGGCACCAAGCCAAGCTGGCAGCCAGATTGCCAAGTTCGACATTCCCAGCCGCAAACCCGCGCAGAGTCTCGGTCACTTCTGAGACAGGCTGGTACCGAACAAAAGGATGCAGCCAGTCGGGAAAAGACTCGGCCGGGGCCATTCCAGTGGACAGCATGACCAGCATCATCTGGGGAATTAACAGAAGTTGGCTGGAGGTCCCGCTGCGTCCGATCTCGGTGCCCGCCACACTCACCCCTGTCGCGTCGGCCCCGAGCGACAACGCCAGCGTCAGAATCAGCACGAGACCGGCGAACGCCACGGCATAGCCGAGACCGCCGAACAATCGAAAGCCGAGTGCGTACCCGACCGCGACCGTGGCGACCATCGCTACCGTGCCGCGGAAAATGCAGTACAGCATCCGAGCCGCCAGCGGCACCATCGTAGAAACGGGCATTGTGCGCAGGCGAACTCCGAACTCAGATGACTGGTCTCGGGCAGCCCGGTCAACGGTGGTCAGTGCCCCGAGAAAGGTGACTTGCACGATGATGACCGGAAGGAGGTACTGCGAATAATCCATCGTCCCGGTGTCGATCACGTTACGCAATGCAAGGTTGAACACCACAAAGTTGCCGACGGAGGCCAAGACCGCGAACGGGAGATCGTCGCGCAGTGCGCCGCGAACGATGCGTTCGGTCAGAACTCCCACCGCACTCACGCGGTGGTGCTCTCGGTGAGGTGGAGAAACACCTCATCCAGCGAGGGCTTGCGTAGCGAAATATCGAGAAGCTCAATGCCGAGCTGATCGACCCGGCGAAAAACCTCGCTCAACGTGGCAACTCCGTTGCGGGCCAGCACCGAGACGGTGTTGTTTTCGGGGTCCACCTGGATGTCCTCAAGGCCGGCGACGACTGTGAAGATCTTCGAAAGATCGGCGGGATTGACCGGACTCACAGTGCAGTAGCTCAGTCTGACGCGGTCCTTCAGGCTATCTGCGGTGCCGGTGGCAACCACGCTGCCATCGTTGATGACCACGATGGTATCGCTTAGCACATCGGCTTCCTCGAGATACTGGGTGGTGAGTAGGACTGTGACGCCCTGCGCCGACAATGTTGACACCCAATCCCACACGGCTCGGCGGCTACGCGGGTCGAGCCCGGTGGTCGGTTCGTCGAGGAACAGCACCTTCGGTGCGACAACGAGTGCGGCGGCGATGTCGATGCGGCGCATCATCCCACCTGAGTAGGTCGTCACTTGCCGATCAGCCGCGTGCGCCATGTCGAATTGCTCGATCAACGCGTCGGCTCGAAGTCGGGCATGCTTGCGCGACATCCCGCGCAGCCGACTGAACATCACCAGGTTCTCCCTGCCGGTCAGCTGCCAATCGATCGCGGCCTGCTGACCAGTCATCGCAATGCTGGTGCGTACCTGGGCCGGCTGCCGCACAACGTCGAAGCCAGCCACGATGGCGCGTCCCGAGGTGGGCCGCAGCAAGGTGGACAGTATCTTGATTGCTGTGGTCTTGCCTGCGCCATTGTGACCCAACAGAGCGCACACCGACCCCTCGGGGACGGCAAAGCTCACGTCATGTAATGCGCGAATTCTCCCGTCGAAGGTCTTGCCCAGACGATCCAACTCGATCACGAGTGCAGACGATACAACCGTGCGCCGCGGTTGTATTCGTATCCAGTTAGATCCAGCATATCGGCCATCCTCCGGTGGCAGTGTTATCGGTCGGCGATGCCTGCGGCGCGCGGCGCGGTGGGGTCAACGCAGGCCTGCACAAAGGCGAATGTGGTGACCCCGCTGGGCATCCCGGTTTGTGTGTCATGAATCAGCGGACATGCCCGTGGCGCGCGAGCTTCTCGACTAGATCAGCAGCGTGGGAGGCACTCTCGGCCGGTTTGGTCATCCGTGAGGCAATCTCGCTTGCTCTGATTGCGCACTGTGAAGTGAGGATCGTGCGAAGGTCCTCGACGAGCGAGTCTCGTGTGGTGGCCGAAAAGCACCGTGCAGTACCCACCCTGAGGCGCTTGAGGGTGTTGCCCCACAGTCGCTGTTCGGGAATCTTCCACAGAACCAGTGTGGGGACTCCGGCTCGTAGTCCCGCCGCCGTGGCGCTCGTACCGTGGTGCACGACGGCCCGGCAGGCGGGAAATATCGTCGCGTAGTTCGCCCCACTGACCACCTTGACATTGTCGAATCTCGGAATTTCGCTGAGCTCACTCACGCCCGCGCAGACCAAGGCCCGCTCGCCGAGCTCGGCGCACGCCCCGGCGATCATGGCCACCGTGTCTGCGACTGATTCAACCAACATGCTGCCGAAGCCAAAGCAGATCGGAGGGCTTCCAGCGGCGATCCACGACTGGATTTCCTCGTCGGCGTCCGTCGGCATCTCAATGGTCAAAGTGCCGACGAAGGGTCGTCGCCTAGCCGACCTCGCCCATTCTTCGGCAAGTCCGGGGAAGCAGGCCTCGTCGTAGGCCTGGATCTCCAGAGAGCCGTGCTCGGCGATCCGCCGCGGCAAGGGGCTCCTCGCGTTCGGTAACCCGAGCTCACGACGCTGAGCATCTTCGGGCTTCTTGGACCCGATCAACCACATAAACCACTCGCGCATGGTCATCAGAGACCGGCCGAGCGGAGGGGGCACGACCGGGACTATGTGACTGTTGGCTCGAATTGGACTGAAATGCATGGTGGCCAAGGGAATGTCGTAGTACTCGGCGACATTTGCGGCGGGGATCTCGAAATTCACGCCGGTGAGCAACAGATCGGAGTCGCTGGCTAGCGACGTCAGGGTCGCGCTGGTATCCGCTAGTGCCCGACTGCCGACTTCTTGGCCCCTGCGCGACAACGTAGCCAATTCCGACAGGTTCCACCGATTGCGGTAGAAGGTTGTCCAATAGCGGACGTAGGGTTCGATGAGCGTCTGTGAATCGAGTGCGAAGGCGACCGCGCCGAGGCCTGCCGCTTCGACGAAGCCGACCAGATCGGGCGGCACCGCCATCGTCACTTCGTGGCCCCTGAGCTGCAATTCACGGCCGACGGCGACACAGGGCTCGACCTCGCCCCGCGTGCCATAGCTCGATAGCGCAAACTTCATCGCCGTTTCTGCCTTTCGCTTCTCTTCGGTCTGGGGTGGGCTGTGGATCTCGATGTGGGGCGGCTGGGG